>CAZHWC010000063.1:0-14545 GCA_964535975.1 uncultured Proteiniphilum sp.
GTAACTATTCTAGGCAGTCCCAATACAGAGAAGGGCGGGTCGTCGGGATGTATGCATAGGTTTATGTTTAGTTTCTCGGCAAAAGGTATGACTCTGGTCAGAAAGTATTTCAAATTGTCTCTCAGCTTATCTTTGTCAATATTGTTGTATAAAGACAGCAAGCTGTTGAACCTGTCTACCGGGTTTAGCTCACCCTCTTTAATGTTTCCATTGATGAAACCTTGCGTGATTACGATAATTGTGTTTATCAGCTCTTCCTTTTCTTTTTCGGTAATAGTTTTGTCTAATTCGTACACTTGTTTCATTTCCTCGCTGCTATAATCCTTCTCAGCGTCCTTCCTTTTCAGTATAAAGCAATCGAAGTACGCAAATCTCACTTTATCGAAATATAGTGTAGAGGTGCCATCCTCGTTGTTGTAATACAAATCTGTGCGCACCCAATCTATAACAGGCATAAAGTTATAGCAAATAGTTGCAACACCTGCTTTACTCAGATTTTCCATACTTTTGATGTAATTGTCAATAAGCC
Organism: uncultured Proteiniphilum sp.; assembly: GCA_964535975.1. GTDB lineage: Bacteria > Bacteroidota > Bacteroidia > Bacteroidales > Dysgonomonadaceae > Petrimonas. The sequence continues at coordinate 530 of CAZHWC010000063.1, forward strand.
GGTCTCTTTGCGCGCCTCCATATTTAATTTCTTCGCTCACGGGCAAACTTTCCACTACTGACCACTCCATTCCAAAAGACTCAATATATCTTTTCATGTCCTGAATTTCATCCAAAGGCCACACCTCCCCATTGGGTATATGATGCAATGCTGTTACTATTCCTTCCACTCCAATCTGGCGCAACATGTCAAGAGTTATATTGTCGCTCTTGCCAAACCATCTCCATGTTTTTTTCATATCTCGAATTATGTCTGTGTTATAATTTTGCAATTGTTGTAATTTCTATTTTCTGCTCAAAATTAGCAAAATATTTATAATGCCTTTATCTCATTTACACTTATTAGTTACATCTGCTTGCATATTGATATCGTTAGGGAACATATACTTAAGAATCTGTTTCTTATTACCAATAATATTTTTTTACATTATCTTTGTGAAAAATACAAATAGCTATTCACTTGTTAAAACTAATCTGGATGCAAAGAAAACTATTTATGGCTTTTATAGCCTTGTCGTTAATGTCGCTTACATGCTATTCGCAGCAATATGATATAACGAATGATGGAGTTGTTGTTAAAATCAACAATGATGATTCACTTCAATCACAAAAAATAAGACTACAGGTTATCAACCCGCAAATTATTAGGGTTTCTGCCACTGTCGATAATCAATTTTCGGAAGAAGGTAGTTTAATTGTAGATCCTTCTCTAACATTTAATCCTCAGTTCTCAGTGAGTGATGATGATGAGGTGATAAATCTTCGTACTGACTCATTGATGTTGAGTATTTCAATGAGTACCGGAGAAATCTCCTTCTATGACAGCAACAGAACCCTGCTTTTAAGAGAAAATGCCGGCAGTGGTAAGTACTTTGCCCCAATTGAGGTTGAGGGAACTAAAGGTTACACTGTGCAACAGGTTTTTGAATCGCCGTCTGATGAGGCTTTTTATGGTTTGGGGCAGCATCAGTCTGATGAGTTTAACTATAAAGGCAAAAATGAGGTGTTGTTTCAGTATAATACCAAGGTTTCTATACCCTTTGTAGTTTCAAATAAAAATTATGGTATTATATGGGACAACTATTCACTTAGCAAGTTTGGCGATTCACGTGATTATGAACAGATAAACCAGTTTAAGTTGTTTGGCAAGGATGGCAAAGAGGGTGTTCTTACGGCAACTTACACTCAAAAGGAGAATCCTGAAAAGTATCTCGTTAGAGATGAGAGCATTATTGATTACGAGAATTTATCGCTAATTAAAAATTTTCCTCAGAACTTTAGTCTCAATAATGCATCTGTTACCTGGGAAGGTGAAATAGAATCAACAGAGACCGGCATATACAGGTTTTTGCTTCATTATGCAGGATACACAAAGGTGTTTATTAATAATGAGCCGGTGGTGGAAGAGAGATGGCGTACAGCTTGGAATCCAAACGACTATAAATTTTCGTATCATTTTGAATCAGGCCAAAGGGTGCCATTCAGGATAGAGTGGGAGCCCGATGGTGGTGTTTCTTATCTTTCGCTAAAGGCATTAAGCCCTGTGCCTGCCGAAGAACAAAACAAATTATCTATATGGAGCGAAATGGGTAATGAAATAGATTACTATTTTATTCACGGCTCAGATATGGATGGTGTTATAAGTGGTTACCGAACCGTAACGGGCAAGTCGCAGGTTATGCCAAAGTGGGCTATGGGCTTTTGGCAAAGCAGAGAGCGATATAAAACTCAGAAGGAATTGCTGGACAACTTTGCAGAATTTCGCAAGCGCAAAATACCTATCGATAATATTGTGCAGGATTGGTCGTATTGGCCGGAAGACTCATGGGGAAGTCACGACTTTGATGCAAAGCGATTTCCTGACCCTAAGGCTATGGTGGATAAGGTGCACGATATGAATGGGAGGGTGATGATTTCGGTGTGGCCTAAATTTTATATCACCACCGAACATTACAAAGAATTTGATCGTAATGGCTGGATGTATCAGCAGGCAGTAAAAGACAGTATTCGTGATTGGATTTCACATGGATATATCGGCTCTTTTTATGACGCATATGCCAAAGGAGCACGCAAACTTTTCTGGAAACAGCTTGAAAATAAAATATATCCACTTGGCTTTGATGCCTGGTGGATGGATGCCTCTGAGCCTAATGTTCAGGATAATACATCTATAGAATATAGAAAAAAACTGAGTGGTCCAACTGCTCTCGGACCTTCTACTAAATATTTTAATGCGTATGCTTTGGTTAATGCTGAGTCTATTTATGATGGTCAGCGATCTGCAGACCCTGATAAGCGGGTATTCTTGCTCACCCGTTCGGGATTCACCGGCATACAGCGTTATTCTACTGCTGTATGGAGTGGAGATATAGGCACCCGTTGGGAAGATATGAAAGCACAGATATCAGCAGGACTTAACTTTGCATTAAGCGGCATTCCATACTGGACAATGGATATTGGTGGCTTTTGTGTGGAAAAGCGGTATGAACAGGCTCAGAAGTTGTTTGACAAGACTGGGGAAGAAAATGAAGACCTGAAAGAGTGGCGCGAATTGAATGTGCGCTGGCATCAGTTCGGAGCATTTGTGCCTCTGTTTCGTTCTCACGGGCAGTTTCCCTACAGAGAGGTATATAACATAGCACCCGAAAATCACTCTGCTTATCAGTCGATGGTGTATTACAACAAATTGCGTTATCGCCTTATGCCTTATATATATTCTATGGCGGGGATGACATATTTGCGTGACTATACTATTATGCGTGCAATGGTTATGGATTATGCCACTGATGCAAATGTAAATAATGTGAGCGACCAGTATATGTTTGGTAATAGCATTATGGTGTGTCCTGTCTATGAATACGGAGCCGCTGAACGTGATGTTTATTTCCCAAACACAAATGGGTGGTACGACTTTTATTCCGGCAAATACATTTCTGGTGGTCAGGTCATGAGTGTAGATGCTCCTTATTCTCAGATTCCATTATTTGTTCCTGAGGGGGCTATTATTCCTTTTGGTCCTGATATGCAATACTCTGATGAGAAGCAGGCCGAGACTATAACTCTTTATGTGTATGACGGAAAGGATGGTGCGTTTACTCTTTATGAAGATGAGGGAACAAACTACAACTACGAGAAGGGGGATTACTCCACTATTGATTTTGTTTACGACAATAAAAATAAAAAACTTACCATTGGCAATCGCGAAGGAGCGTATGAAGGAATGTTGCATAATCGCATTTTCAATATAGTGTTTGTGACTGCTGATAAGGCTGAAGTTTATAATCCCGATACTCCGGGAGTGAGGGTTAAATATTCCGGTGAGGTTCAGGAGGTCGAGTTTTATTAATATATTTGTGAAAAATATGACGAATGAGTAAACAAGAAATATCTCCAAAAGTTGAAATATATAGCCTTGGTGAGGAAATGTCGTCGCAAGAGTTTCAGTTTATCGGAACTGTAGCGGCCGGGTTTCCATCTCCTGCTAATGATTTTAATTTTGAGCCCATAGATATTCTTTCTAAATATATGAAGAATCCCGAGGCAGTTTTTATTGGCAGAGCCTACGGCCTTTCGATGGATGGATTTATTGCCGATGGAGATTACTTTTATATGGACCGCTCGCTGCGCTTGTCGCCCGTTGAGGGGGATATAGCTGTGTGTGCTGTTGATGGCGAGTTTACGCTTAAGAAAATTAAGTTTACACAACAGGGGGTCGATCTTGTTCCCTACAACGAGGACTTCCCCGTTATATCTATTTCCCCGGATGATGATTTTTATATCTGGGCAATAGTCACACTAATTATAAGACCTACACCCACAAGATGGTTGCGCTCATAGATTGCAATAATTTCTATGCTTCGTGCGAGAGAAACTTTAACCCTAAATTGCACGACAAGCCCATTGTTGTTCTTTCAAACAATGATGGATGCGTTATTGCCCGTTCTGAGGAGGCTAAGCGCATTGGAGTGCCTATGGGTGCTCCGGCATTTCAGTTTCAGTATCTCTTTAATCAATATGGTGTTCAGGTCTTTTCGGCTAATTTCCCTTTATATGGTGATATGAGCCGTCGTGTTATGAGTATTCTCTCATCCTACAGTCCTCGTCAGGAGATATATTCTATAGATGAGTGTTTTCTTGACTTAGAGGGGATGCAAGAGGATATGCATAGCTATGGTGTGAAAATGAGGCGGCACGTTAAGCAGTGGACCGGTCTGCCTATTTCTGTGGGTATTGCTCCCACCAAATCACTTGCCAAAGTGGCTAATCGTATAGCCAAGAAATTCCCCGAACATACCGAGGGTGCTCATGTTATTGATTCGGAAGAGTTGCGATTGAAGGCCCTAAAGTGGCTTGATGTTGGGGATGTGTGGGGCATTGGGCGTAGAAATGTGGCAAAGCTTTATGCCATTGGTGCACGCAGGGCATACGATTTTACTCAGTTGTCAGAAAACTGGGTTCTGAGGAATATGACTATCACAGGACTTAATCTTCAGAGAGACCTAAGGGGTATACCTAGTATTGACTTTGAAATTAAGGAAAAGAAGAAGAGCATATCCACTACTCGTACGTTTGATGTTGATTATCGCACATTCGATCAACTTCGCGAGCGTGTTGTTACCTTTACGGCGCTGTCGGCTGACAAGATGCGTCGCCAAAATTCTATGTGTTGCCGTATCACACTTTTCATTCAAACTAATTTTCATAAAGAAACAGAGACTCAATACTCAAAAAGTATTGAGATAAGATTGCCTTTTCCCACATCTTCCACACTTGAGCTTGCAGAGTTTGTGGTAGAGGGCTTGCGTTCTATTTTTCGCGAAAATGTTTATTATAAACGTGCGGGTGTTACTTTGCATGACTTTGTGAATGCGGGTGAGTACCAACCCTCTCTGTTTTTTAATTCAAATCCTTCTCACAAACCTTTGATGAAGGTAATCGATAATCTTAATGATAAATACAATTTTAATACCGTGCGCCTTGCTTCGATGGATAGCCGGACTTTCAAAATGAAACAGCTCAATCTGTCGCCGGCATATACAACCAATATTAATGATGTGATTCGTGTGAAAATTTAGTGTTCCTGTCACAAATATTCCTTCAGGTATTAAAAAGTGACAATTTTACACTAATATTCTTTGAATATTGTCGAAAAGAAATTATTTTTGCTTTAATTTGAACATTTTATAATGGCTCTTGTTTCTTAATATTCAGACACACTGTATAGAGCTATATGGAAATATCGACGACTTAATACTAATAATAGAGATAAGATCATGATTAATAAGCCACAACAGAAGGATGTTAGCAGTGCAATATCCTTTTCGAATAACATTTTAGGAGTACCTGATTTGCCAATAATCCCCTTTATTGAAGGAGATGGTATTGGTAGAGAGATAAGTTATCATGTTAGGAGGATTGTGGATAAAGCCGTTGCGAAATCATATGGCGGGAACAGAAAAATTGAATGGAAAGAGGTGCTGGCAGGCGAGAGAGCATATAATGAAGTAGGAGAATGGTTGCCAACAACCACTATGGATGCTTTTAAGAGTTATTTGGTTGGTATAAAAGGACCGCTTACTACTCCTATAGGTGAGGGAATACGTTCATTAAATGTGGCTTTGAGACAAGAATTGGACTTGTATGTGTGCTTGCGCCCTGTTCGTTGGTTTGAGGGAGTGGCTACTCCGCTGTTGCATCCCGAAAAGGTTCGTGTGACAATCTTCCGCGAAAATACCGAAGATATTTATGCCGGTATAGAATGGGCTGCCGGGACTCCCGAACTAAAAAAGGTTTTAGATTTTTTGCAAAATGAGATGGGGGTAGCTAAAATACGATTTCCCGAATCATCTTCAATAGGTGTAAAACCTGTATCGATAGAGGGGACAGAACGATTGGTGAGGGCTGCTATTGAATATGCTATTGAAAATAAATTGCCATCGGTTACTCTTGTGCACAAGGGTAATATAATGAAGTTTACTGAGGGCGGCTTCAAGAAGTGGGGCTATGCCATAGCAGAACGTGAATTTGCAGACGAAACATTTACAGAGAATAAGTTCAACAGAATAAAGTCCGAAAAGGGACTTGATGCTGCTGTGGCTGCATATAATGATGCAATTAACACAGGGAAGATTTTTATAAAGGATGTAATAGCTGATGCTTTTTTACAAAACACTTTGCTAAAGCCTGAAGAGTATTCAGTGATAGCTACACTCAACCTGAATGGGGATTATATTTCTGATCAGTTGGCGGCAATGGTGGGAGGTATTGGAATAGCTCCGGGTGCAAATATTAATTATGATACCGGACATGCCATATTCGAAGCTACTCATGGCACAGCACCTGACATTGCAGGAAAAAATATTGCAAATCCTTGTTCTATGTTACTGTCGGCTGTAATGATGCTGGAGTATATGGGGTGGAGTGATGCCGGAACAGCAATAACCAGAGCACTGGAAACTATGTTTAAGAGTGGAAGGGCTACTGCTGACCTTGCTCGTTTTATGAGAGACGGCAAATCACTGTCAACTTCTGAATTTTCGGAGGAGGTAATAAGCCAGCTTTAGCATAAAGCATATAAACAATATTGATTAAAAAATGTTACAATTAGAGGGCGTTCTAACTGGAAAAATTATAGTCAAATACAAAATATATTAAACACAAATAAAACTAATAAAAATGGATCGTAATGAACTGTTAGATGTATTGTCAGGCTCCATAGCTTCGACGAGTAATATTGATAAAGACCTATTTCCTAAAATGGGTGTGAAGCGTGGCTTGCGCAACGAAGATCACTCGGGTGTTTTAGCAGGGTTAACCAGAGTAGGTGATGTTACCGGATATGAGCGTCAGTCTGATGGAACTTTAAAACCTACACCGGGAAAACTGTTTTATAGGGGAATTGATGTAGAAGATTTGGTTAGGGGAATTCAGAGTGAAAACAGATTGGGCTTTGAAGAGACTTCATTTTTGTTGCTAACCGGGCGTCTGCCAAATAAAGATGAACTTAGTGCATATACACGCATGATTGCTGAAACAATGCCTTTGAATCACTCGGCTACTATGAATATTCTTAACCTTCAGGGTAAAGACATTATGAATATTCTGGCGCGTAGTGTGCTGGAGCTTTATATATATGATGAAAATCCGGATGATATATCTCCTGAAAACCTAATAAAACAATCAATTAATCTTATCGCTAAATTCCCAACTATTGTGGCACTTGCTTATCAAGTGTTGCGTCATGATCAAATGGGACGTGCTTTGCATATTCGTCATCCATATGAGGATAGATCGGTTGCTGAGAACTTTTTGTTTATGATGAAGGGTAAGGATAATTATTCTGATTTGGAAGTTAGAATTCTGGATTTGGCTCTGATACTTCATGCCGAGCATGGTGGTGGTAACAACTCTACTTTCTCGGTTAGGGTAACCAGCTCAACGGAAACTGATACTTATTCGGCAATTGCAGCAGGTATTGGTTCGTTAAAAGGTCCTTTGCATGGTGGTGCAAATGCAAAAGTGAATGCCATGCTTGATAACATTAAGGAGAATGTTAAGGATTGGGCTAGTGTTAAAGAAGTTGATGAGTATCTGATGAAGATATTGCGTAAAGAGGCATTCGACAAAACTGGGCTTATTTACGGTATTGGACATGCTGTATATACTGTGAGCGATCCTAGAGCTGTGTTGTTAAAAGAGATGGCGCGCGAGTTGGCTCGTGAAAAAGGACGTGAGGAAGAGTTTAATTTGATGGAGATAATCGAAGAGAGGGGTGTTGAGTTATTCTTATCTCTTAAGAAGAGTTCTGCAAAATCAAGAACATGTATTAATGTTGACTTTTACTCCGGCTTTGTGTATGATGCTTTGGGATTGCCTGAAGAGGTGTTTTCGCCACTGTTTGCAATGGCGCGTATTGTGGGATGGAGTGCACATAGAATAGAGGAATTAAATTTTACGAGCAAGCGTTTGATTCGTCCTGCATACAAGAGTGTGCGTGAATTACAACCATTTGTTCCAATGAAAGATAGATAATATAGAATAATGAAAGAAAAGATTAGGGTAGAAAACCCGATTGTAGAGTTAGATGGAGATGAGATGACCCGAGTTATATGGTCATTTATTCGAGAGCAACTTATTTTGCCTTATCTCGATTTAGATATTAAGTACTACGACCTTGGCATTGAAAGTCGTGATGCTACCAATGATCAGATTACTATCGATGCCGCTGAGGCAATTAAGAAATATAATGTGGGGGTGAAGTGTGCAACTATCACGCCTGATGAGGCTCGTGTGGAGGAGTTTGGGCTTAAGAAAATGTGGAAGTCTCCTAATGGAACCATAAGGAACATAGTGGGTGGTACTGTTTTTCGTGAGCCTATTATTTGTTCTAATGTGCCTCGTTATGTACAAGGTTGGACTGAGCCTATTATCATTGGGCGTCATGCCTTTGGTGATCAGTACAGAGCTACTGACAAGGTGATAAAGGGTAAGGGAACTCTTAAGATGACTTTTACAAGTGATGACGGAGAGGTGCATGAGTGGGAGGTATATGACTTTAAGGGTGATGGCGTTGCTATGTCAATGTACAATACTGATGAGTCTATTTATGGCTTTGCCCGTTCTTCGTTTCAGATGGCTCTTTCTAAAGGATATCCTTTATACTTGTCAACAAAGAATACGATTCTGAAAGCGTATGATGGTCGTTTCAAGGATATATTTGAAGAAGTGTATCAGGCTGAATTTAAAGAAAAGTTTATTGAGGCAGGATTAACTTATGAGCATCGTCTGATTGATGATATGGTGGCATCGGCTATGAAATGGAATGGTGGATTTGTGTGGGCATGCAAGAACTATGATGGTGATGTGCAGTCTGACACAGTGGCTCAGGGTTTTGGCTCGTTGGGTATGATGTCTTCTGTTTTGGTAACTCCGGATGGAAAGACAGTGGAAGCAGAGGCAGCACATGGAACGGTGACACGTCATTATCGTCAACATCAAGAGGGAAAGGAGACCAGCACCAATCCTATTGCTTCAATATTTGCTTGGACTCAGGGTCTTTTGCATAGAGGCAAATTAGATAACAACCAGCCACTAATTGATTTCTGCAATAGCCTGGAAGAGGTGTGTGTAGAGACTGTGGAGGGTGGAGAAATGACAAAGGACTTGGCTTTGTTGGTATATGGAAAAGACATTGAGGGGAAATACTTGTCAACACAAGATTTTCTGGATGCACTAAAACGTAATTTAGAGAAAAAACTAAATAAGTAATTTTCTTTGTTTTGGTTATCACTATAACGGCTCCTGCGGAAGAACAAAGCAGGGGCTGTTCTTTTTTTATATCATGATACCATTAAGTGATTTAAATATTACCTTTGTAATAATTGAAATAGAAAAATACCATATTATTATATAATGTCAGTTTACAAGTTAGCATACGATTTTACGGAAAAAACTAATCAGTCTCTTTTTATTACGGGTAAAGCAGGAACGGGTAAGACTACCTTCTTGCACAATTTACGTAAGGAAACGCATAAGCAGATGGCTGTAGTTGCGCCCACAGGTGTGGCAGCAATCAATGCAGGAGGTGTTACTATTCACTCTTTCTTTCAGTTGCCTTTCGCTCCTTTTATTCCAACTCTAGAGGGGGAGGCAGCTCTTATCAACAAACTGAAAATGAATACTGCAAGACGTAATGTAATTCGTGAACTTGAGCTGTTGGTTATTGATGAGGTGAGTATGGTTAGGGCGGATGTGATGGATGCCATAGATGTAGTGTTGAGACACGTTAGACATAGGCGAAATGAGCCCTTTGGCGGGGTTCAGATGGTGTTTATAGGTGATTTGTTTCAACTCTCGCCCGTGGCAAGAGCCGAGGAGTGGGAGATATTGTCCGGCTTCTATAAAGGTGTATACTTCTTTAATAGCAAGGTGCTGGAGCGACAAAGTCCGGTGTACATAGAGTTTGATACTATATTCAGACAAAGTGATGGTGATTTTATCAACTTGCTAAATCAGGTGAGAACTGATTCTTTGACTGACGAGAGTATGGATTTATTGCAATCGAGATATAATCCTGTTTTCAGACCACAAAATGATGATTTCCATATAACGCTTACTACACATAATGCTATCGCTGATAATATAAATACAGAGGAGTTGGCAAAGTTGAATGCTAAATCCAAGTCTTTTAAAGCTGCTGTAAAAGGTCAGTTTTATGAGAGTTCTTATCCATCTGATGAGGTGTTGGAGCTTAAGAAGGGTGCCAGGGTGATGTTTGTAAAGAATGATACTGAACAGCCGCGCAGATTCTATAATGGAAAAATTGGCACAGTGACTATGTTTGATGAGGAGAACGAGGTTATATATGTGCAACCTGCAGATGAAGATGAGGATGTGATAGCTGTAGGCAAAATGAGCTGGGAGAATGTGAAATACACAACTAATGAGAAGACGCTTGAGTTGGAGGAGGAGGTAATAGGTGTTTTCACTCAATACCCTTTGAGATTGGCATGGGCAATAACAATTCATAAAAGCCAGGGTCTCACTTTTGACAAAGCTGTTATAGATGCAGGTGCTTCTTTTGCGCCGGGGCAGGTGTATGTGGCATTGAGCAGATGCAGAACACTTGACGGAATAACATTGCTTAGTAAAATAAACAGGTTTAGTATCCGTAATGATGATCAGGTTATTAGATATTCATCGCAGGTGCCAACTGAGAATTTATTATTAAAACAATTTGAATTGGCTCAACAACAATATCGTGCCGATCTATTGGTTGCGTTATTTGATTTTGCACCAATACTTTATTTCTCAAAAATATGGCATCAGGATATTCTTGAAGTTGAATCTTCTTTTAGTGAGGGAACAATTGCTTTTATCAGAACAATAATATCTCAGATAGGAAATATTGAGGATGTGGGCTTGAAGTTTCAAAATCAGCTTCGATATATTTTTTCACAAAATCCTCTTGATGAGGCTTTCCTAAATGAACGCATAAAGGCTGCATCTGTGTTTTTTGATGATAAAATGGCTGTTTTGATTGAGTCACTTTATGAATCACAATCTAGCACAGATAGTCGTATTAATGCTAAAGTTTATGATGATGCATTGAGTGATTTGTTTGCAACAATTTCTCAAAAGAGGCATATAATAACCGGGCTTGCCAATGGTGCTGATATTGACAGCTTCTTTGAATTGAGAAAGAGTTTTATATTGCCTCCATTTGATTTGTCTTCATTTAGCGGTTCTAAATCGGAAAAGAAAAAGCTGAAGTCTGAGCATCCTATTTTGCTGGGTCAATTGATTAAGGAGCGTAACAGAATAGCCGAAGAGCTTAATATAGCTATTCATTTATTGGCAAATTCTTCTACATTAGTAGAAATGTCTAATTACCTGCCTCATACCAAGGAGTATATGATGCGTATATCCGGTGTTGGACCAAAAGGTTTTGAGCGATATGGTGAGGCATTTCTCAAGATAATAAATAGTTATCGAGACATGCAGGGCATTGAAACTGTTAGTGAGGCATTCCCTGAAAAGAAGAGGCGAAAAGGTAAGTCTTCAAAGGGATCCTCAGCATTGGAGTCGTTGAGGTTGTATAATGAAGGTAAGGATATCATTCAGATAGCGACAGAACGTCAGCTTGTGGAGGGGACAATTGCAGGACATCTTGCTTCTTTTTTGAAAACCGGTGAGGTGGATATAGATAATTTTTTAACTCCACAGCAATTGCTTAAGTCAAGGGAGATAATTGATAATAAACCGGCCGAAGTTTCAAACTTTACTGTGCTCAGACAGCATTTTACAAATATTGAAATTCCTTTTATAAATGAATATCTAAGAAAAGAAGATTAGATTTAAATAGTTAGATATGATAGAAAAATGATGTTTTTTTGTCATTTGTTCTATTATCATAGTATCTTTGTTTCTGTTTAATGTGAAAAAGTTGTTTTAATATGAAATTTGTAGGAGCGCACGTTAGTGCATCTGGAGGAGTTGAAAATGCACCAACAAATGCTGACGCAATTGGGGCAAAAGCTTTTGCTTTATTTACTAGAAACCAACGTCAGTGGGTGTCGGCACCTTATAAAGAAAAGAATATTGAATTGTTTAAATCCCGTTGCGAAGAGTTAGGTTATTCTCCTAATCATATTTTACCACATGCCAGTTATCTTATCAATCTTGGACATCCTGAACAGGAGGCATTGGATAAATCAAGAAATGCTTTTTTAGATGAAATGTCACGTTGCGAACAGTTGGGGCTAAATCGCTTTAACTTCCACCCGGGCAGCCATCTTGATAAGATTGGGATTGATGATTGTCTGGATAGGATTGCGGAGTCAATTAATATTACACTTGAAAAAACAAATGGTGTGGCTGCAGTATTGGAAAATACTGCAGGGCAGGGAACAAATCTTGGATATACATTTGAACAATTAGCTCATATAATTGATAAAGTTGAAGATAAAAGCAGAGTGGGAGTGTGTATTGATACTGCGCATGCTTTGGCTGCAGGATTTGAGATTAGAACACGAGAGGGCTTTAATGAAACATTTAGCAAGTTTGATGATATTGTAGGTTTTAAGTATCTGAAAGGTATGCATATAAATGATTCTAAGAAGGATGTCGGAACACGTGTTGACAGGCATGACAGTCTTGGTAAAGGTGTGATGAATATGGAGCTGTTCGGTTTGATAATGAATGATTCCAGATTTGACGATATGCCTCTTATTCTTGAAACTCCCGATACTGATATATGGGCGGAGGAGATAAAACTATTATATGCTTTACAGAAATAATAAAGCATGTGTTAAATAAATATTCTGATTTTTTTAGGTTAGGAAATCAGCAATTATAAACCAGGAATCAAAAATTAATAAATAAACTGAATGTCAAAGTTGCGATTCAAAGCAGTTGAGGTTGCCTCCAAGAGGTTGCCAATTGAGGTGACACCTCCTGATATGTTGCCCTCGGAGTATTATGCAAAGAATGTTTTTAATAGAAAACAGATGGCGAAGTATTTGTCTAAGGATACTTTAAAAACTGTTTTACGTGCCATTGATGAGGGTGTGACGCTTCACCGTGATATTGCCGATCATGTGGCAGCGGGAATGAAGCGATGGGCTATAGAGATGGGAGCAACGCACTATACCCACTGGTTTCAGCCCCTAACGGAGGGTACTGCTGAGAAGCATGACTCTTTTATTGATTATGTAAATGGACCCGCAGGGGACATAGTGGAACAGTTCTCGGGAAAGTTGCTTGCACAGCAAGAGCCTGATGCTTCAAGTTTTCCGAGTGGTGGTATTAGAAACACATTCGAAGCACGTGGCTATACGGCATGGGACCCTTCATCTCCTGCTTTTATTATTGATCACACTTTGTGTATTCCTACAGTTTTTATATCATACACCGGAGAGGCTTTAGATTATAAGACTCCCTTATTGAAAGCGTTATCTGCTGTAGATAAAGCTTCTGTATCTGTGTGTAAGCTGTTTCATCCTGAAGTTGAAAAAGTATATTCGTATTTGGGCTGGGAGCAGGAATATTTTTTGGTTGACCAGGCTTTGTATGATGTTCGTCTTGATTTGAGTCTTACTGACCGAACACTGATGGGGCATGAAAGTGCAAAGAATCAGCAGTTGGAAGATCATTATTTTGGAGCTGTGCCACCTCGTGTTGTATCTTTTATGAGAGAAGTGGAGTTTGAGGCATACAAGTATGGTATTCCACTAAAAACAAGACATAACGAGGTTGCACCTAATCAGTTTGAATTGGCACCGATATATGGAGAAACAAATCTTGCAATAGATCAGAATTTGCTTATCGTTTCTTTGATGCATAAAATAGCTGCAAAGCATCGTTTCAAACTATTGGTTCATGAAAAGCCTTTTGCAGGAGTAAATGGCTCGGGAAAACATTGCAATTGGTCACTTTGTACTGATACCGGTATTGGTTTGTTTACACCCGGAAAGACTGCAAACGAGAACTTATTATTCATAACCTTTCTTGTGAATAC
>CAZHWC010000064.1:0-1338 GCA_964535975.1 uncultured Proteiniphilum sp.
CATGCTGATATAGCCATTGCAATGGGTATTGAGCCCAAAGGCACAACACTTGAAACAGCCCTTGCAGGTATTGAGTTTATAGAAAATCTTATTAAGCAATGTAATATACCGGGGAGTTTGAAGGATCTTGGAATCATTGAATCCGATTTGCCTGAGTTGGCACAAATTGCAATGAACACTAAACGTTTATTGGTGAATTGTCCGCGCCCGATGACAAAAGAGGATGCAATAAATATTTATGAAAATCTGATGTAGCTGAGGCATTAGGATAACTTCATCTAATCAGTCAGATTTATTTCTCAAAATTAAAAACTAAACAAACATAATGAAACCCATTATAGCTATTTCCATGGGTGATCCGGCAGGTATCGGACCCGAAATTTGTATAAAAGCACTTCAAAACAAGGATGTGTATGAGCAATGTAAGCCTATTGTGGCTGGTGATGCTAAGGTGATGAGACAGGCAGCCGAGCAGTTAAACTCAAACTTGATTATAAACGCTGTAAGTTCGGTTGCAGATGCAAAATTTGAACTTGGAACGGTTGACGTATATGATCTTAATAATGTGGACATGGACGAACTGAAGCCTGGTGTTGTCTCGGCTATGGCTGGCAATGCCGCATTTGAAGCTGTAAGAAAAGTCATTGATCTTGCATTGACCAATGAAGTAGATGCAACTGTTACGGCTCCAATCAACAAGGAGTCAATACACAAAGCGGGACATCATTTTTCGGGACACACAGAGATATATGCTCACTACACCAACACAAACAAATATGCAATGCTTCTTGCCGATGAAAACCTGCGTGTTATTCATGCTACAACGCACGTCTCACTTCGTCAGGCTTGTGATTTGTGTAAAAAGGCGCGTGTTTTGGAAGTGATTTCATTGCTGTATGATGCTTGCATTCAGTTTGGCATAGAGAATCCAAGGATTGCAGTTGCAGGTCTAAACCCTCATGCAGGCGAGAACGGACTTTTTGGTGATGAAGAGATTAAAGAAATAATCCCTGCCATTGAAGAGGCAAAGAGCAAAGGCTTTATCGTGGAAGGTCCGTTGCCTCCTGACACTATGTTTGTAAAAGCTGTTCAGGGAAAATATGACGGCTGTGTGGCTATGTATCACGATCAGGGACATATCCCGTTCAAGCTTGAAGGCTTTCAGTGGGACAATGAAAAGCAAACAATGAAGAGCGTAAAAGGTGTAAACATCACGCTGGGACTCCCAATTATTCGCACGTCAGTAGATCATGGCACTGCTTTTGAGATTGCAGGTCAGGGTATAGCATCACACGACGCCATGATGGTAGCACTTGATTATGCTATCCTAATGGCTAA
>CAZHWC010000064.1:1438-10766 GCA_964535975.1 uncultured Proteiniphilum sp.
TATACTCTTCATCATAATAGACTTATTGTATATGTGGATTATGGAAGTCAGTTTCCGGACAGCAGCCCAATTACCATAAAAAATGTTATATCTGAGGTTGCAAAGCAGCTGTTTGCCATATTGAATTTTCATGATGCTTTTATAGATGGTGGCTCCACCGCTTTTGACATATTCAAAACTACAGAGCTACAGAACTTCATGCCTCAATCCGAACTATCACCGGGTGTGGTACGCTTAAAATCTCTAGACAGAGACAACCTGCATATCACAATAAAGCCCGGGAGTTACAAATGGCCTGAGTTATTTTAGAAAAAGACTTACAATAAAAAAAGACTTACAAATTAGTTTTATCACTAATATGTAAGTCTTTTTTAGTTACTATATATTTATCAACTAAATATTATTACCATCATATCCCCACTTAAGATACACACTACCCCATGAGAATCCTGCACCAAAAGCAGTAAGGATAATATTATCACCCTTCTTCAGCTTATCTTCCCACTCCCATAGGCAAAGAGGAATTGTTCCTGCACTGGTATTTCCATATTTCTGGATGTTCACCATCACCTTCTCACGAGCAACTCCTGCTCTTGAAACAGCGGCGTCAATAATACGCACATTAGCTTGATGAGGCACAAACCAGTCGATATCTTCACCTGTTAAGTTATTACGTTGCATAATTTCCATCGAAACTTGCGACATATTGGTTACGGCATACTTATAAACCGTTTGACCTTCCTGATAAACGGTGTGCTCATTGTTTGCAATTGTCTCTGCACTTGCGGGATATTTACTACCTCCTGCCTTCATTTGCAATGGACCATAACCCACACCATCAGAACGAATAATTGCATCTCTGATACCCAACTCTTCTTCAGTAGGTTCAATCAAAACAGCGCCACAAGCATCTCCAAACAAAGGGCATGTAGTGCGATCAGTATAGTTTGTTACCGATGACATCTTATCACCGGCCAAAAGTATAATCTTTTTATAGTTTCCCGACTTAATAAAGTTATTCACAACCTCAAGGCCATAAATAAAACCAGAACACGCCACTTCCATATCGAAGCAGAACGCATTTTTAATTCCACAATTTTCTGCTACAATAGATGCAGAAGATGGGAACGGATGATCGGGAGTAGTTGTAGCAAACACCACACCATCAATCTCTTCCGGTTTTGTGTCTGTTTTCTTCAAAAGTTCTTTTACGGCTTGGGTTCCCAGAATAGAAATCCCTTGCTCTTCTCCTTTAAGGATACGTCTCTCTTTGATGCCAACACGTGACATGATCCACTCGTCAGTGGTGTCTACCATTGTTGATAGCTCTTCGTTGGTCAGTATGTATTCTGGTACGCTTGCTGTGATTCCAGTAATTACTGCGCTTATATTTTTAAACATAATATTAAGTGTAATAAAAAAACCCTGAAAAAACAACTTATTTTCAGGGTTTATATGGATAACAAAGGAATATATTATAGAGTAGCATCTACCTCGATTGCTAGTTTGCCTCTATAGTGTCCACACTCACCACACACTGTGTGATATATATGCCAAGCACCACAATTTGAGCAAACAGCCAATGTTGGCATTTTTGCATGATCATGTGCTCTTCTTTTTCCTTGTCTTGCAGACGATTGTCTTCTTTTTGGAGTTGCCATTTTCTATATTTTATTTTAACGGTTTATATTTAGTTATCTTCAAAGCTTAATCCTTTTAAGCCCTCCCATCTTGGGTCAATATTTTCGTTTGCGTCATCATCATCAAAGTCCGCAACGTCAGTATCATCATCAAGCAAATCATCGCTATCAACATCAGATTTACTAACAGCTTGATGCTTACGTAGCTTGGAGTTCATAAATCTATTGCACTTGCCAGGTTCATGATAATGTTTTATTGGAATGTTTAATACTATAAATTCATATAAAAACCATGCAATATTTATCTCACCCTCATCTCTTGGTATGATGACTACCTCATCGCTTTCTTCTGAATACTCTTCCCCCAGTTTCACCACCAATCGGCTCTGTGCATCAATAGGTTGATCCATCTCGTCAAGACAACGATTACATGGTATCTGTACAACACCTTTAAGGTCAAAAGAAAAATCATAAGTAGATGAAGTTACAACAACTTTTACCGCTGCTTTAACATCTCCTTTTCTTACCTCATCGCCATCTATATTCTCAAAGAATTTTCTATCTAAATCATAGTCAAACAAATACTCACCATGAGATAGACCCAGCAATTTTATATTATATATACTGAATTTTGCCACTTTACACCTAAAAAATTAAGCGGTGCAAAGATAACAATATTTTCTTTACACCGCCATATTTATATTAATTATTTGTCTTAACCCTTATACTTCTCAGCACTTTCAAGAACAATCTCCTGCATTCTGTCAAAATTCTCTTCAAGACTCTGCAAGAATTTAAATTGTGCATTAGATCTTACAAGATTATGATTTCCGTATGATATTTTATAGTACGTATCACCTTCGATATAATCAGTGAGAAAACGAACTGTCTGCATATAGGTAAGCAATTTTGCACCGAAAGCAAGATTTTCAATCTCTATATCAGTTAGAAACGAAGCGGCATTCTCCAAATAGCCCTTAGTGTATCCCTCAAAGATATCCAAATCCACCTCCACATTATCAAGATTAGGATCATCCTCTGCACCCTTGTTGGCACCTGTACGAATAAAGTCGCCAAAATCCGACAAAACAAAACCCGGCATCACAGTATCCAAGTCCACAACACACAACACATTCTCATCTTTATCAAAAAGTATATTATTCACTTTTGTGTCGCAATGATTAGTACGTTTAACCAACTTGCCCTCACGATGCATCCTCTCTGCTTTACACATTTCATCAGCACGCGCCTCAATTTCCTTCACAAGCTCGTTAACCTCAAATAGTCGACCCACTCTATTCACTCTAACCGACTCTCTGAACGTATCCAAACGAGACTCTATATTATGAAAATTTGGAATAGTTTCAAACAAAGGACCATCAGGCAAATCAGCAAGCATTTTCTGAAAATCACCAAAAGCCAGACCGGCACGATATGCCAACTCAGGATTTATCTCTTCATAGCTCATGCTATCTTTGATAAAATCCATCATCCTCCAGTAATTACCCTCCTCATCTTTATAATACAGCTTTCCATCAAGAGTAGGCACCAATGTAAGCACCTTTCTGTCTATATCATCCACCTTTGCATCTTCCAGTTTTTGTCGGATATGCATGGTCACTCGCATAATATTATTTTGCAGTTCCGGCACATTCTTAAAAATACTGTGATTGATTCTTTGTAAAACATACTCGTCGTCAGCAATCACAACCTTAAATGAATCATTGATATGACCTTTACCCAAAGGCTTAACCTCGATATTATCTGTTGATTTGACAAAACGAGCAACTATCTCTATTAACTTATCTTTTTCTTGCATGATATGGATTATATATTGTTTTTAATATTTCTTATTCTAATTCCAGTAACCCGAAGAACTGAGGAACGTGAAAGTTTGGTTTAGGCAAGTCGATACGATTCCAGCTTATAAAATGAGCCTCAGGTGTCTTGTCCCCACACTTATAAAAGTTAGCCCTGATTATTTGTCCACTCAAAGTATCAGATTCAGCAAATCCCATTGCCTCTTTAGGAATCTCAAGATACAACGTCCAGTCGCAAAATTGTTTCCCATCCTCAAATCTCTGTTGAATTGTAGAGTGTCTAATTATAGAATCAGTAAACTGAGTAAGTCTTTCAGAATCTTCACGAGTTTCATGGTCAGCAGCCAATAACACTCCAAGGATATTACATTCAAAATTTCTATATGACGACTCTCCATCTCGTTGCATAAAAAACTCCACACAACTATCTTCCCACACTCTGCCAAAGTCATTAGTATTTTCGGCCCTCACAGCCTCGCCTTTCACCTCATAATACAGGAACAGCTTATCACCATCGTGAGCCACTCTTACAGATACAGGCATACATAAAGGAAACTCTTCCGACCAGTTTACCTGATCTATTTTTGCTAAAGCACCGGCTTTTAGCATCAGGCCAATCTTTTCAAAAACAGTATCACATTTAGAAACAGGCTGATTAGGGATAGTGAGTTTATTCATTTCAAAATTATATTTTCAATTAATATCAGATATCATTATTAAAATATTTCATAGTAAGATTAAGCACCAAGAAATATTTTTCCAAAAGTATCAGTTTTAAGTCAATTCCACAAATAAATAGCACTAATTAAAAAAACAAAAACACCATTTAAGCAATGATAAATCACTACCTAAATGATGTTACAATATATATAGTATCTTAAATACTTACAAACTACATAAGATTTGCAAGAAGGAACTTCCTGATATCCCCCACCTTCACTTCACGGCGAGCTGCATAATCCTCAAGTTGCTCTTCATTAATTGGTCCAATTACAAAATACTTAGATTGTGGATGCGCAAATATAAAACCGCTAACCGATGCTGTTGGAATCATCATACCATTCTCAGTCAGTTCAACATCAATGTCCTTTAGTTCAAGCAACTTGTCAAGAACAAAACTTATAGTCTGATCCGGTATTGACGGATAACCCACTGCCGGCCTTATACCCTGATATCTTGTTGCAAGCATATCTGCAACAGAAATTTCCTCATCAGCAGCAAAGCCCCAATACTCTTTACGAATCTTATAGTGCAACCACTCTGTGCCCGCTTCTGCCAAACGCTCCAAAAGAGACTTCATAAGCAAAGCCATATATTCATCATTGTCCTTCTCATACTTGCTAAGCATATCACCACCATCACTTGCAGTAACAGCAAATGGAGCAAGATAATCATTCACACCCAATGACTTGGGAGCGACAAAATCGCTCAAGCACATATATTCATCTTTGCTGCTCTCTCTCTGCTGGCGCAATAATGGAACACGTATATCATTTATCACAATATCATCTCCATCACTATGCGCATCATAAATAGCAAACACTGCATTAATTCTGCTCTGATCCATCTCAACAATCCTGTTGAGCAACTCCACAGCATCATCATATAGTTTCACAGCCTCTCTAGCTCTTTCCTGCTCTTCATCTCTAAATCGTGACAACCATTTCTCACGACTCTCAGCATCTTTGGGCACCCCATCAATTGAGCCAAACTTTGCAGAGAGATTCCAGCCATGGAAAAAGAACTTCCAGTCAATAAACGGTATAACATCTTTAGCAGGAATATCTTTCATCACTTTTCGTCCTTTGACATTAGGCTCAGCTGCAACAAATCCATCCCAATCAATCACAAATGGATTGGTACGAGCCTTATCAAGCGAAACAAAGTCAATCTTCTTATCCACACTATTCTCACGAAGTTCCTCATACTCTTTTGCAATCTTTGCAACAAAATCATCCTTGACAGAGGCATTAAGCAAGTTAGAAACCACACCCGGGCTTTGCGAAGCATCCTTAACATATACCACAGGGCCCCGTCTGTATTTAGGCTCAATTTTTATTGCAGTATGAAGTTTAGAAGTAGTTGCTCCACCAATCATCAAAGGCAAAGAAAATCCACCCTCTTCCAATGCTTCAGCTACTCCGGCCATCTCCTCAAGCGAAGGAGTAATCAAACCACTAAGCCCCACAATATCCGGCTTCTCGGTTCTTATAGTCTCTAATATCTTTTCTGTTGGTGTCATCACACCCAGGTCAATAATCTCATAATTATTGCAAGAAAGTATTATCGAAACAATATTTTTACCAATATCATGAACATCACCCTTCACGGTCGCCATCACAATCTTTCCTGCCTTCATTGCGTTCGCCGACGACTGCTCTGCCTCCAACACTGGTTGCAAAATGGCAACAGCCTTCTTCATTGTTCGTGCAGCCTTCACCACCTGTGGCAAAAACATTTTTCCCGAACCAAACAAATCGCCCACCACATTCATACCATCCATCAATGGTTTATCAATAATATCCACAGCAGTAGGATATGTTTGAAGTGCCTCGGCAATATCTTCATCCATAAAATCACTTATTCCTTTCACCAAAGCATGGCTCAATCGCTCAGCAAGCGGAAGCTGACGCCACTCCAAAACTTTCTCTTTAGATTCTTCGGCATTACCTTCATTCTTTAAACTCTGAGCAAAGTCCATCATTCGCTCTGTTGCATCATCGCGACGGTTCAGAATAATGTCCTCGGCAAGCTCTTTCACCTCGGCAGGAATATCCTCATATATCAACGACTCGGCGGCATTAACAATCCCCATATCCATACCCTCTTTTATGGCACGATACAAGAAAATTGAATGCATTACCTCACGCACATAGTTATTACCTCTAAATGAGAATGACAAGTTACTCACACCACCGCTAATCTTAGCACCCGGTAAGTTTTTCTTAATCCATTTAATGGTTTCTATAAAATCTATTGCATAGTTTTTGTGCTCCTCAATCCCAGTAGCAATAGCCAAAATATTAGGGTCGAAAATTATATCCTGAGGATTAAAACCAATCCCCACAAGAATATTATAAGCACGCTCACAAATCTCGATGCGTCTCTCATATGTGTCAGCCTGCCCAGTTTCGTCAAAAGCCATCACCACAACAGCCGCACCATAGTTCATCACCTTTTTTGCCTGCTCAATAAACTCTTCCTCTCCATTCTTTAGCGAAATAGAGTTCACGATGCACTTACCCTGCACACACTTCAATCCAGCCTCAATAACATCCCATTTAGAGGAGTCAATCATCACCGGAACTCGAGAAATATCAGGATCAGAAGCAAGTAAGTTAAGGAAATTAGTCATCTCCTCCACCCCATCCAGCAACCCATCATCCATATTTATATCGATTATCTGCGCACCATCTTCCACCTGCTGATGAGCTATCTGAAGAGCTTCATCATATTTTTTCTCTTTTATAAGACGCAAAAATCTTCTTGAACCAGCCACATTACAGCGCTCTCCAATATTCACAAAGTTCATTTCGGGAGTCAGCACAAACTCCTCCAATCCCGACAAACGCATCAGGTCAGCCTGTTCCGAAGGCAATGTTGGCACCACGCCCTTCACCATATCAGTATAAAGAGCAATATGTTCAGGAGTAGTTCCACAACATCCACCAATAATATTCACTAACCCCTCATCAACATACTCTTGAGTTTGAGACGCCATCTTGCGCGGGGTCTCATCATATTCGCCCAATTGATTTGGTAATCCGGCATTAGGATAAGCACTTGTATAGAATGGAGACATCTTTTTCAGCTCTTTCATATATGGCTTCATATCCGAAGCACCAAATGAGCAGTTAAGCCCTATCACCAAAGGATTAGCATGACGCACCGAAGTCAAAAAAGCCTCCAAGGTCTGTCCCGACAGAGTTCGTCCTGCCTTATCAGTGATAGTCACCGACAATATCAAAGGAACATCCTTGTTAGTCTCCCTCTTCACCTCCTCAGCAGCAAATATAGCCGCCTTTGAGTTTAGAGTATCAAAAATTGTTTCAATAAGAAGCAAGTCCACTCCCCCATCCACAAGAGCCCTTATCTGCTCCTTGTATGAGTCTTTCATTTCATCAAAAGTCACCGCACGATACATAGGATTCTCCACATCGGGACTCATTGATGTTGTCTTATTTGTAGGACCCACTGCACCAGCCACAAATCGAGGTTTGTCAGGAGTCTTAGCCGTATATTCATCAGCCGCCTCACGTGCAATACGAGCAGCCGACAGGTTCATCTCACGCACCTGGTTCTGCATATTATAGTCAGCCATTGAAATACTGGTGGAATTGAACGTATTAGTTTCAATGATATCCGAACCGGCCTCAAGATATGCACGGTGAATCTCTCCAATAATCTTTGGTTGCGTTATAGAAAGTAAATCATTATTACCTTTTTGCGGCTTCTCAGCATCTTTAAACTGTTCACCTCTGAACTGTTCTTCCGTAAGCTTATATTTTTGTATCATAGTCCCCATCGCACCATCAAGAATGAGGATGCGGGACTTAAGAATATCTTCAATGTTCATTTATTTTGGGTTTAAATTGAATTTGTTCTGAAATAATCTTAATAACCATATAGTCGCTATGATAATAGGATTCTAGCGACAAGATTATATCTTAACAATATTATATATAGAATGTTTAGAGAATATGATTATCATTTCTTAAACATCCTGTCCATCGAACGTTTATCTTCCTTCTCTCTAAGCGACTGACGTTTATCGTGAGTCTTCTTACCCTTTGCCACAGCAATCACCAGCTTTGCCAGGCCTCTGTCATTTATAAACAGTCGTGTGGGAACTATAGTGAACCCCGTTTCTTTAGTAAGTCTCACTATTTTTCTCATCTCATTTCTATTCAGCAAAAGCTTTCTGTCGCGTCTTGCCTCATGATTATTATATGTACCGTAAAAATATTCGGCAATGTGCATATTTCTTACCCAAAGCTCACCATTTTCAAACAAACAGTAAGTATCCACAAGACTGGCCTTGCCTTGTCTTATAGATTTAATTTCGGTACCGGTAAGCACTATGCCGGCAGTATATGTTTCCAGCAATTCATAATCGAATGTGGCTCGTCGGTTTCTTATATTTATAGGAGCTTGTTTCATATTTTTTCTCTTGTAGGCACAGCACAAAGTTTTTTTTCAAACTTACCCTGTCCCAAGTGTTGACATTAAAGATAATACCAATTGCTAGATAATAGCCAATTGCAACAAATAGTTTAATAAGATGGGTGACAAAAATATAACAATGAATGCAATAATTGAAAATAAAACTCTTTTATCCTTATCTATTTCCAAGAAATGATTTACACCCGAGTAAATCAACAACAAAGAATATAAAGCCAAAGCCCATATAATATTGAGTCCCTGCAAAAATGGCAAAAACAGATATATCAAATATATTACAATAGATGAATACCCCACAAACTGCTGAGCAATCAGTTTGTCCTTCACCATTCCATACTTTGGAAACAACTCGTTAATTAAAATCGAAGCAACATAAAAACCGCCAAAAAGAGCCGTCACAACAGCTATCGTGATTTTTAAGGCATAGTGAATGCCACCATTATTAGCAATCCACATCCCACCAATAAATGTAGTGATGGAAATAAACCCAAAAATTGGAAACAAAAAGTTATTTATAAACTCCTCATGGTTCTCTTTCTCCTTACTAATCTTTTGCCAACTCTTATCCGTACTAAACAGCAATGCCAGCAATCTTTTTATAATTTTTATAAGCATCTCAAACTATTTATTCACAAAAATAGATGAAAATATCACGATTACCAAGTAAGCAAAGTAAAAATCAGCACA
>CAZHWC010000064.1:10866-14500 GCA_964535975.1 uncultured Proteiniphilum sp.
CACACC
Organism: uncultured Proteiniphilum sp.; assembly: GCA_964535975.1. GTDB lineage: Bacteria > Bacteroidota > Bacteroidia > Bacteroidales > Dysgonomonadaceae > Petrimonas. The sequence continues at coordinate 10,873 of CAZHWC010000064.1, forward strand.
AAACCACACTAAATAGTCAAATATAATAAAACATCACTTTTATCAATTAAACGAAAAATACTATAATCAGATATCCCATTACAGAACCATATTCATATTTTTTTGTTATATGATGTAGACAGATTTTTTGACATTTGCATCACAGCGCATTTCTCACTTATAAAACTGATTCTATTATATAAGAATTAATTCACGTAACATATATAAAACAAAAACAACAATGTTTAAAGCAAATACTGTTGATTCTTCAACCACTGGTATGGTGAAGAAAGAACATGCTTCAACACAAAGCGAATCTATGATTTTTAAAGATTACAATCCCATTGAGGACAAGATGTTCAGGATTATCGACAATGATGGTAAGGTTATCAATAAAGAGTATATGCCACAGTTGGATCATGACACAATCAGGGATGCCTACAAAGCTATGCTCTATGCCCGCACCGCCGATCAGATGGCAGTATCGTTTCAGCGACAAGGCAGAATGTTTACTTACCCACCCATTATTGGTCATGAAGCTATCCAAGTAGCAGCTGCAAGTGTAATTAGAGAAAAAGACTGGCTGGTACCCGCTTTCAGAGAAGTAGCCCTAATGATGGCCAAAGGAGTCAAACTTGAAGAAATATTCCTTTACTATATGGGAAATGAAGAAGGAAGCAACTTCAAAAACACAGATAGAGTCCTGCCCATTTGTGTGCCCATAGGTTCACAAATATTACATGCAGCAGGTCTTGGATACTCTCTTAAACACCAGAAAAAAGATGAAGTAGTGTTCACATATATTGGAGATGGAGGCACCTCAGAAGGCGACTTCAGCGAAGGACTAAACTTTGCGGCAGTATGGCAGGCACCTGTTATATTTACCATTCAGAACAACCAATATGCAATTTCAGTCCCAATCGAAAAACAAACAAAATCAATCAACTTAGCAGTAAAATCAGTTGCCTTTGGCATGCCGGGCATAAAAGTAGACGGAAACGACTTCTTTGCAATGTATGTAGCATACAAAGAGGCTCACAAACATACAACCGAAGGCAAAGGACCAGTGCTGATTGAAGCATTCACATACAGACAAGGAGCACACACCACCTCCGACGATCCAAGCAAATATCGCACAAAAGAAGAAGAACAAGAATGGCTAAAGACCGATCCAATGCGCCGACTTCGCAAATATATGCAGTCACAGGGCATAACCATCGAAAGCGAAGATGAGCTTGTAGAACAATATAAAAAAGAGGTGGAAGAAGAGTTTTTAAGAGCCGAAAACTTTAAGGAATATCAATTAGAAGACGTATTTAAACATATGTACGTAGATATGCCCGACGACCTAAAGAGACAAAAAGAAGAATACGAACAATTTTTGAACTGGAGGAACAATAGATAATGAGTGTAATGAATATGGTGCAAGCTCTAAACAATGCAATGGACATAAAGCTTGCCGACGACGAGTCGATTGTGATGTATGGCGAAGATGTGGGAGTTGAAGGTGGCGTGTTCCGCGTTACCGAAGGGCTTCAAAAAAAATATGGCGAAGAGCGTGTGTTTGACTCACCCTTGGCCGAATCAGCAATCGTAGGCACAGGATTGGGAATGGCCATTTCGGGGCTACGTCCTGTAGTGGAACTTCAGTTCGATGGTTTTACATATCCCGCATTCAATCAGATAATTTCCAATGTATCCAGAATGCACAACAGGACAAGAGGAAAGTTTAAAGTACCAATGGTAATAAGATTTCCTTACGGTGGCGGCATCAATGCTATTGAACACCACTCCGAAAGCCCTGAGGCACTGTTTGCACACATCCCAGGCATGAAGGTAGTGGCACCTTCCACACCCTACGATGCAAAGGGACTTCTGATATCAGCAATAGAATCAGACGATCCGGTTATCTTTATGGAACCTAAGCGCATCTACAGAGCTATTAAGCAAGAGGTGCCCGAAGAGAAATACTCTATTCCCATTGGAAAAGCAAAAGTATTAAAAGAAGGCACAGACCTCACCATCATATCCTTTGGAGCACTTATCCGCGAATGCCAAAAAGCTATAGATATGGCAGAAAAATCGGGAGTATCAGTAGAACTGATAGACCTTAGAACCATCTACCCTATCGACAAAGAAACAATCGTGGAATCAATAAAGAAAACAGGTCGCGTAATAATTGTAGCAGAAGCTCCAAGGTCTTTCAGTGTAGGATCTGAGCTAATGGCTGTTGCCAATGAAGAGGCATTCCTATACTTAGAAGCACCACCCACAAGAGTGATGGGCTTTGACACCATCGTACCACTTGCACGAGGAGAAAAGTTTTACATCGTTTCTCCCGAGCGCATACTATATGAGATAGAAAAAATCATAAACTATTAATACCACAAACAAGAGTATGAAATATATTTTTAATTTTCCGGATATCGGTGAAGGACTGGACGAGGGTACAATCCTTGAGGTGTACGTAAAAGTAGGCCAGACCATCAAATCGGGAGATATATTGGTGAATATGGAGACCGACAAGGTAACAACCGACATCCCCTCACCCAGGTCGGGAACAATATTAAAAATATTTGGCGACGTTGGAGACACAATAAATGTTGGCTCTCCATTAGTAGAAATAGAGATTGAGGGTAGCGAACCCAGCATAGCAGATAGCTCAAAAGACAACAAAGCAGATGATGACGAAGAAGCTGCAGGAGTTGTGGGAACATTAGAAATAGCAGGCTCCGACTCTATACTTCCGTCAAGCGACGAAAGTCACACCTCATCAGGCTCAATAAGTCTCTCCAAATCTTTGGCAGTGCCAAAAGTAAGAGGACTTGCCAAGAGCATGAACATTGACATCAACAAAGTTGCAGGCACAGGCAAAGACGGCAGAGTAACCGAGCGAGACCTATCTCAGTTTACATCAAAGAAAGAAGAGTTTGTGCAGCGTGACTTTGCTCAGGATTATCTTGTGGAGGATGTAACATTTGAGCCACTTACCCAGATTCGCAAATCCATTGCCCGCAATATGATTCAATCAAAACACAATGCGGCACACGTATCTGTGTTTGAAGAGGTGGAGGTTTCAGAACTTATTGCCATACGCGAACAGATGAAGCAAAACTATGCCGAGCGAGGTGCCAAGCTAACATACTTGCCCTTCATTGTGAAGGCTACCGTGCTTGCACTAAAGAAGCACCGACTCCTAAACTCTCGTATAGAGATGGAGCAAAACAGGATGGTATATTTCGACCGTTTCAATATTGGTATAGCAATGGACACACCCGAAGGATTGGTGGTACCCGTAATTAAGGATGCAGACAAACTAAGCATTTTTGAAATCACTCAGAAGATTACAGAATTCAGCATCAAGGCTCAAGAACGAAAGCTCACCATGGCCGATATGAAACATGGCACATTCACAATAACCAACTTCGGCTCGATAGCAGGAATATTTGGAACACCTGTTATAAATTATCCTCAGGCAGGAATTCTGGGAGTTGGAAGAATAGTGCGCCAACCAGTAGTTAAAGACGACCAGGTGGTGCCGGGCAATGTGCTTGGGTTGTCACTCACCGTAGACCACCGCATTGTGGATGGTGGTGAAACAGCTCGTTTTGTAAAACAAATTATGGACTACCTTGGAGATCCATTCTCG
>CAZHWC010000065.1:0-14373 GCA_964535975.1 uncultured Proteiniphilum sp.
GGATAAATCTATTAATTTTGTGATAAAACCTGTAACGGCTATTTAGGACGATACAGTTAGTTTTATTATTTCACGCCACTTCGTTCAAGTAACGCATCTATTGAAGGCTCTTGACCACGGAACTTTTTGTATAATTCCATTGGATCTTCCGTATTCCCTCTTTCTAGGATATTTGTTCTGAATGATTGTGCCGTTTGCTTGTCGAACAATCCATTTTGTTTGAATTCCGAGAAAGCATCAGCATCTAATACTTCTGCCCATTTGTATCCATAATATCCAGCTGCATAACCACCAGAAAATATGTGTGAAAAAGCTGTTGACATACATGCGTCTTTTACAGTAGGAAGAAGTTTAACTCTTTCCATTGCATTACGCTCAAATGTGCGTATATCGCCTGTGAACTCTTCAGTCAGTGAATGCCATGCCATGTCTAAATAGCCGAATGATAACTGACGAAGACACAGGTATCCAGTATTATAATTTGCTGCATCAATAATTTTTTGAATTAGTACTTCCGGCATCTTTTCACCGGTTTGATAATGGAATGCGAACTTGTCTAAGTACTCTTTTTCTGTTAACCAGTTTTCCATTAATTGTGATGGAAGCTCCACGAAGTCACGATATACGCTTGTTCCTGAAAGAGACTCATAATTTGATTTGGAAAGCATTCCGTGAAGAGCGTGCCCAAATTCATGTAAGAATGTTTCCACCTCATCAAACGTGAGAAGAGCAGGCTTAGAGTCAGTAGGACGAGTGAAGTTCATTACAATTGATACATGTGGTCTGCTGTCCACCCCATCTTTAACAAACTGATCTTTGAATGATGTCATCCACGCGCCTGATTGTTTTCCGTCCCTTGGGTGGAAGTCTGTAAATAAAACTGCCAGAAAGTCCCCATTAGCGTCTAGTACGTCAAATGCTTCTACTTCGGAATGATATACCGGAATAGCATTGTTTTTTTTAAATGATAATCCATACAAGTCTGTTGCAAGACCAAACACACCTTTCTTTACATTTTCCAATTCAAAGTAAGGTCTAGTCATCTCATCATTTAATTCAAAACGCTCATCTTTAAGTTTATCAGAATAGAAGCTCCAGTCCCATGGTTGAATCTCAATGGTTTTGCCTTCCATCTTTGATGCAAAGTTGGTCACATCTTTTACTTCTTGTTCTGCTACATTCTTATATGCAGAAGATAAATTGTTTAGAAGATCGAATACAGATTCTTTGTTTTTAGCCATTCTATTCTTTAGAACATAATCGGCATATGAATCGTATCCTAATAAGTTGGCTATTTGAAGTCTTACGTTAGTTATTTTTCTTACGTTGTCTTGATTGTCAAACTCACCACCCATTACTGATTTGGTGCTAAATGCCATATATAACTTCTCTCGCAAGTCACGTCTTGTAGAGTATTTCATAAAACCAATATAGCTGGGAGCCGAAAGATCGAACATCCAACCCTCTTTTTCTTTAGACTTTGCTTTTGCTGCTGCAGCTTCTAAAATGCTCTCAGGTAAGCCTGCTATATCTAAAGAGTCAGTTAATAACATCTCGAATTTGTTGGTTTCTTTTAGACTATTTTGACCAAACTCAAGGGTAGCCTTGCTAAGTTCTAATGATAGTTCACGGTATTTTTCTTTGTCTTCCTTGGAGAGGGTTGCACCACTGTTTTCGAATCCTTCGTAGTATTTCTCTACCAATCTTATTTGTTCATTGGTTAGATTTGAGTCGTATCTGCTGTCATACACATGCTTCACTCTTTTGAACAGATCCTCATTTAGATTAATATTATTTCCGTGCTCCGATAGTTTAGGACTTATTCGTTGTGATATATCCATCATTTCGTCATTGCTCTCAGCACTCAGTAAATTGAAGAACACTCCACTTACTTTATTCATAAGCTCTCCTGAATGCTCCATCGCAAGTATTGTATTCTCGAATGTAGGCGCATTTTCATTGTTGATAATTACCTCAATCTCATCATTGTGTTGCTTAATAGCTTCATCAAAGGCTGGTTCGTAATGCTCTATCTTTATCTTATCAAATGGTGGTGTTCCATGTTGATTGTCAAAAGACATAAGAAATGGGTTGCTGTCTGCCATTTCAGTACAAGATAATACAGTCATAATTAATAATAAGTAAAATAGTTTTTTCATTCTTTGGTCTTTTTGTAATATTAGTATAATCAAGGATTTTGTTTTTTCTCTTCTTTGGCTTTATATGCCATAGCGTAAAATCTAATCTGCTTAATTACTGATAGCAATCCATTTGATCTGGTTGGTGACAAATGCTCAGTCAGTCCTATCTCTTTCATAAATCTTAGGTCTGATGAAAGAATTTCATCATAAGTTCTACCGTTGAAAACCCTTAATACCAGGGCCAACAAACCCTTTACTATTAGCGCATCACTTTCAGCTTGAAAGTGTAACCTGCCGTCGCTATAGTCTGTCTGCAACCATACCCTGCTTTGGCATCCTTTGATGATGTTCTCAGGCGTTTTATACTTTTCATTTAGTGGCTCCAGTAGGTTCCCTTGTTCAATTATGTATGCATATTTATCCATCCAATCGGTGTATATGCCAAATTCATCAATAATTTCTTGTTCAATTTGATCTATAGTCATAATATTAAAATGATATATATGTGCTAATTTAAAAAATATACTATTTCTCGTTGTAAATCACTTCTAAAACAGTTTGACCAACTGCGTTCAGGGTTTCTTTACTTATATTTCTAATGTCGTCATTGTGAGTATGCCAATGAGGTGCAAATCCTGTGTCGCTATCTTTCAGATTTATAATATCTATACAAGGGATTTTCAAGTTCTCAATAATCGGAACATGATCGTCAGTGATATATCCTCCCTGCTTGTTTAAGAAGAACTTGTTATATCCTAGTTTTGCGGCAGTTCCCCACACCTTCGCCATTACTTCCGGAGCAAATTGCGCTGAGTGCCCCTCTTTCATAAAGGTTGCATTGGCAGCTCCAACCATATCTAGAAGTATACCATAATCAGCTTTATAATTGGGAATATGTGTTGATTCTGACCAATAACGAGATCCTACACACCACCATTCGCCGTGAATATAGTTTCTATCGAAATCTGCTTGCCCCCAGTCCTCCATGTCAAAGAAAATAATATCTATTCCTATTTGAGTAGGATTATTACTTAATTGTCTTGCAACCTCTAATAGTACTCCAACACCACTTGCACCGTCATCAGCCCCCATAATAGGTTTTTTTTGCTTCTCTCGATCTAATTCCCTGTCAGCATACGGTCGTGAATCCCAATGTGCAAATAATAATACTCTTTTTTCTTTCTCTGGTTGATAGCTAGCTATAATATTACGCAATTCTATTTCTTGTCCCTCAAAGTGAATAACATTTGCTTTCTGTTCTGTCACTGTTGCTCCAAACTCTTTTAACTTCTGTGTTAGCCAATTGCCACATTTTAGGTGCTGGGGTGTGGAAGGAACGCGTGGTCCAAAACTTAGCTGTTCTTCTATATAGTTATAAGCGCTATCAGCATCAAAATCTGGTGAAACTCTACTATATACTTCATAGTTGTATTCTTTTATAGCTACTTTTGAAGAATGACAGGAGTTGCAAGAAGCAGAAAGGATTAGACCTATCGCAATAATCGTATATATATAAAACCACCTAAGAGTTTTCATTAATTATGTTTTTGATAAGTGAAATCCGATATTCCCATATTTTGATAAGTATCCTTTAATGCCTGTTCATCGTCAGAAATTACAAGAAGTTTGTCTCCAATAAATAACTCGGTCTGACCGGTTGGTACAAAAAATTTATCCTCTCTCTTTACCATAACAGCTAGAGTCTTGTCAGGAAGAGGCATTTCCATTAAGTTCTTTCCATATTGAAGGGTCTCTTCTGAGATAATAATTTCTGTCATCACAGATTTAATTTCTTCAGCAAATTCAACATCAAAGTCCTGAAAACTTCTGTAATTGCTAGGCTTTTCAGCTAGACCAAGCCATTTTGCTATTACTGGTAATGTTGTTCCTTGAAATAGAAGTGAAACTATTGTTATAATAAATACTATATTGAATATTGTGCTTGCCCCAGGAACATTGGCAGCTAATGGGAGTATTGCAAAAATAATAGGAACAGCACCTCTTAATCCTACCCACGAAACGTATGTTTTACTTCTTAAGGAAACCTTGTTGAAGGGAATTAAGCATAGAAACACAACAAGTGGACGAGCTATGAAAATCATGAAAAGTGCTATCAAAATACCTGGTGCAAGAACAGGAAGCAGTTCGCTAGGATTTACTAACAAGCCTAATGTGAGGAAGAGCAGTATCTGACTCATCCATGCAAAACCGTCCATAAAATTCATTGAGGTTCTTTTATGGGCAAACTTAGAGTTTCCAATAACTAATCCGGCAATATACACTGCTAAGTATCCATTACCTTTTAGATAATATGTAGCAGCAAAAATAAAAATACCAACAATAAGAAGTAGAACCGGATAAAGAGAAACATTATCCATTCTAATTCTATTTATAATGAACACTGATACTTTGCCTAAGAAATAACCCAGTAAAGATCCAACTACAAGTTGAATAAGAATTGTGCCACCTACCATTAAATAGTTGGGGTTACTGCCTGAGTTTATAATGCTTATGAAAGTTATTGTAAGCATATATGCCATTGGGTCGTTACTACCACTTTCAAGTTCAAGCATAGGGCGTAGATTGTTTTTTAATACGAGCCCCTTGGACCTTAGAATACCAAACACGGATGCAGAATCGGTAGAGGAAACTGTTGAAGCTAAAAGCATAGCAGAAAGAAGTCCCATACCTAGTCCTAAGAATACCTTTTCTGAAAGCCACCATGTAAATATGCCTGTTATTAGGGCAGTAAGTAGCACGCCTAGTGTTGCTAATACAACTCCTTCTTTAATTATGGGAGCAATTTCACTAAACTTAGTGTCTAGCCCACCAGAAAATAGAATTATAGTAAGGGCTACAGTTCCAATAGCCTGTGCTACTTGTATATTCTCAAATTTCAGACCGAAGCCATCGCCTCCAAAAGCCATTCCCACAAATAGGAATAGCAATAGAACTGGAACTCCAAATTTATGACCGGCTTTACCAACCAGCATACTCACAAAAAATAGGAAAGATCCTATAAGTAAAATTAGTTCTGTAGAAATTTCCATCAGTGTATATTAAAGTGTTTGTGTAAATGTTGTATAATCTTCTGTTACTTCTAATGTTGCTTTTTTTCCCATAATAACTGGGTAGTTTTCTTTGACATGTCCAGTTGGGAAATCAAAACAAATTGGGAAGGTATATTCATTTAGAGATTTTGAAATTGATTCATAAAGAGGTGAATACATGCCTTCATCTTCCTCATAATCACTAAACTGGCCAATTATAAGCCCTGATATTCTGTTAAATATCCCGGACAATTTAAGTTGATGGATATATCTGTCTACTTTGTATGGTAGTTCACTAATGTCCTCTAACACCAATATGCCCTTTCGCGGGATATAAATCAAGTCAGATCCTAACAATCCACAGAACACTGATAGATTCCCACCAAAGAGGATGCCTTCAGCCTTTCCATGCTTGTTAATATCAGTAAACCTATTAGATTCTATTTTGTAAATAATATTATTTCCATCTAAGATGGATTTCATATATTTAACTGCAGAATCTGATTCTCCTTCTTCAGTTAAATGTTTGGCCATAGGACCATGAATCGACATAATACCATTAGTTTGTAGTACTGAGTGAAGAGCAGTTATATCACTGAATCCAATAATCCATTTAGGAGCAAGTTTAATTTTTGAGAAATCCAGCTTGTCTATTAAGTGCATCAATCCGTATCCTCCACGCGAACACAGTATCAGTTTTATACTGTTGTCATCCAGAGCATTTTGTAAATCAGATAATCGCTCTTCAACAGTGCCACTAAACCTGCCAGCTCTAGATTGAGCGTGCGGAGATACATTAGCTAGTAATCCCCATTTTGATAAAACAGAAGCGGCACCTTTTATAAGTTCCGCTTCAATATTACCAGCAGGAGAAATAATAACTGCCTTATCGTTTTTTATTAAAATTGGTGGCTGAATCATTATGATTTATGCATCTATATGCGCATAAGTTGCATTCTCTTCTATAAACTCTCTACGTGGTGGAACTTCTTCTCCCATTAGCATTGAGAATACCATATCTGCATCAGCAGCATTTTCGATAGTCACTTGTCTTAGTGTTCTCATTGAGGGGTTCATTGTAGTTTCCCAAAGTTGCTCGGCATTCATTTCTCCAAGACCTTTGTAACGTTGAGTATTAACCAAATTCTCATTACCATCAGCATATTTGTTTATAAATATCTGACGCTGATTGTCATCCCAGCAATACTCCTGATGTTTGCCTCTTTTACATAAGTATAGTGGCGGAGTTGCAATATATACGTAGCCATTTTCGATTAGTGGTCTCATATATCTAAAGAAGAATGTTAGAATAAGTGTAGCGATATGGCTACCGTCCACGTCAGCATCAGTCATAATAACAACCTTGTGGTATCTAAGCTTTTCTATATTTAATTCTTTTGAATCTTCTTCGGTACCAATTGTTACACCTAAAGCTGTGAATATATTTCTAATCTCTTCGTTCTCAAAAACCCTGTGCGGCATTACTTTTTCAACGTTAAGAATTTTACCTCTTAACGGAAGTATTGCCTGGAACTGACGATCTCTACCTTGTTTGGCAGTTCCACCAGCAGAGTCCCCTTCGACTATAAATATTTCGCACTCATCAGCAATTTTGCTTGAGCAGTCAGCTAACTTGCCAGGGAGTCCACCGCCAGATAACGGAGATTTTCGTTGCACCATTTCACGTGCCTTGCGTGCTGCATTTCTTGCTGTTGCAGCAAGGATAACTTTTTCAATAATTATCTTTGCTTCTTTCGGGTTTTCCTCCAAATAGTTGGTTAGAGCCTCACCAGTAGCCTGGTCAACAGCACCCATAACTTCGCCATTACCCAATTTTGTTTTGGTCTGTCCCTCAAATTGTGGTTCAGCAACCTTCACTGAAAGTACAGCAGTTAGTCCTTCCCTAAAGTCATCTCCACTAATTTCAATTTTTACCTTCTCCAGCATTTTAGAGTCCTCTGCATACTTTTTTAGAGTACGAGAAAGTCCACGTCTAAAGCCTGTAAGGTGAGTACCCCCTTCAATTGTATTAATGTTATTGACAAAAGTAAATACGTTTTCGTTATATCCGGTATTGTATGTAAGCGCCATTTCCACAGGAACACCATTCTTTTCAGTTATGATATGAATAGGTTCAGTGATTAATGGTTCTTTTGTTTTATCAATATATCGAACAAACTCTTTAAGTCCATCTTCAGAGAAAAATACATCCGACTTTGGTTTTCCGTTTTCTTGCGTAGTCCTTCTGTCAGTAAGTGTAAGCTTAATGTTTGCATTTAGAAAAGCAAGTTCTCTAAGTCGTGTAGAAAGAATATCATAACGGTAATCATAAGTTGTAAATATACTCTTGTCGGGGCGGAATGTTATGGTTGTACCTGTTTTTTCAGTTTCACCTGTAGTTTTAATATCGTAGTAAGGCTTACCCATAGAGTATTCTTGCATGTATTTTTTGCCGCCACGGAAAACTTCTGCTTTTAGATATTCTGAAAGAGCATTAACACAAGATACGCCTACTCCGTGGAGACCACCTGATACTTTATATGTTCCTTTGTCAAATTTACCTCCGGCATGTAATACTGTTAATACCACCTCTAAAGCTGATTTCTTCTCTTTTTCGTGATAATCAACAGGGATTCCACGTCCATCATCAGACACAGTTATAGAGTTGTCTTCGTTTATAGTAACATTTATTTCAGAGCAGAATCCGGCTAGTGCCTCATCAATAGAGTTGTCAAGCACTTCATAAACCAAATGGTGTAACCCTTTTTCGCCAACATCTCCTATATACATGGCTGGGCGTTTACGCACTGCTTCTAATCCTTCGAGAACCTGTATATTCTGTGCCGAATAATTATCGCTTTGCGCTTTCTTTTCTTCGTCTATCATTTTTTATATTTTATTTTCTGTTTGATTGAGAGTGGTTTTATCTGTATATGTTTGAGTCCTAAAAAACCGAACAAATATACCAAAAAATATGCATTTGTGCAATGTTTTTTGGGTTTAAGAAACTCTATTTTTGTTGTTTTACAGTTTAGAGTTCATAGTCTATTGCAGCTCTCGAAATTCTTACTTTTTTTACGTACTCTCCCACTTTTAGATGATCGGGGTGGTTTGCATATATTGCAAGGTCATCAAAAGAATCAAACTCGGTGTCTAAAATAATGTCGTAGTTGTCCTGGTCCGCATTCTCGTGGTTTATGTCAACTTTTATGTTTTTTATTTCAGGAATCACGTTTTTCAAATCTTCCAATTGTTTTTTGATAATGGTAGCATTTTCCTGTTTGTTTTTTCCTTCAGCATTATCTGCCAGCTTAAAAAGCACAATATGTTTTATCATTATTTTCTTCAAATTTTACTGTTTAATATGATAACAAAGATACTTCATTTTTTTTACAATAAAGCATAAAAAAGGTTGTACACTATTAGATGTACAACCTTTATATATTTTTTTATACGTATTAAAATTAGTCTAAGCTATTAACGTGAGCTGCTAATTTTGATTTTAAATTGTTAGCCTTATTTCTGTGGATAACTTTTTTCTTAGCAAGCTTATCTAGCATCGAGCAAACTTCAGGATACAATTTTTGAGCTTCATCTCTAGATGTAGTTGCTCTTAGTTTGCGAACTGAATTTCTTGTTGTGCGCGCAACGTATCTGTTTTCTAAACGACGAGCGTTTGATTGTCTGATTCTTTTTATTGCTGATTTATGATTTGCCATTTTCTTTTGACTGTATTTTCTTTTCTGTAATTAAGTAGCCCATAGGGGAATCGAACCCCTCCTTCAAGAATGAAAATCTTGCGTCCTAACCGATAGACTAATGGGCCAAAATGTGCTGCGAACCTGAGATGTAATATGGTGTTACTTTCAAATTGCGAGTGCAAAGATAGGAGCTTTTTTATTATCTGCAAAACATTTCGATGTTTTTTTTCATAAAAAGATGTTTTTTATTTTTTTTGCTCTATATATATAATGTGTAAATTAATGATGTGGTGTCTTTTGCTGTTTCCTAATATTTAAACGATGTCATTTTTGTTTCATATGTTGGTTAATTGTCTCTATTAAATTTGTTGTGTGATAAAAAATAAAAATGATATAATTGTATTTTTAAGTGGCAATAATTGTGTATGTTGAAATTATTTTTTAATTTTGCACCCCAAATTGAAGACAATAAATAAAACAATAAGATAAAATGAAAAGAACATTTCAGCCTTCTAACAGAAAGAAGAAAAACAAGCATGGCTTCCTTAAGAGATCTGCAACTAAAAATGGTAGAAGAGTTTTAGCTGCTCGTCGCGCTAAAGGTAGAGCAAAATTAAGTGTGTAAGACTTATTAGCTGTCATTTGTTTTTTATGACAGAGTTATATAAAAAGGCAGAAGTATGAAATCATATTTCTGCCTTTTTGTTTCTATTTATTGTCATTATTCTTGTTTTGGGGATGTTTCTCAAGTCTTTAAATAGAATAACTCCTAGCAATCTTTTTTTTTGTACTTTTGTATTTAAATCCAATAAAACTATTTATGAGTAATAAAATAAATAAGAAGAGGCTGCTTTCAGATAGTATTGTATTGAATGCCGTAGCTATTGGCGTTGTTGGTGTTTTGTTGATAATACTTACATTGCTTTTTATGAATATCTACACTCGTCACGGACATAATGTAATTGTGCCCGATCTTAAAGGACTTCAATCTGATGAGGCGAAAGCTCTACTTACATCAAAAGGGCTTAGTGTTCAGGTAATAGATTCAATTTTTAAGGCTGATGCTGTTCCCGGTTCAATTATTGATCAAACTCCAAAACCTTCTAATAGAGTGAAAGAGGGAAGGAGCATTTATATAACCATTTATTCATATAATCCGCAACAAATATCAATTCCTGATTTAGTGGATTATTCATCTCGTCAGGCAATTTCATTGCTTAACTCAATTGGATTTACAGATATAGAGGTTGTTGAAAGGCCCGCCGAGTATAGTGGTATCGTGTTATCTGTTGAATATAAAGGCAGAAGATTGCAGTCTGATGATATGGTACCTTTGGGGCATCCTTTAAGACTGATAGTAGGTACATCAAATATAGGGATTGATTCCTTAGAAATTGATGAACAGTTTATAACTAATCCTTCAGGGGAGGGACTCGAACCGAATTCAAAGACAAACTCAGGTTCTAAAGCCTCAAATATGGATGATTCCTTTTTCTAAATAATAACGTGGATAAAGAATTTTTTTTTGATAATTTAGATGAGCTAGAAGATGAGGAAGTAATCTTTTCAGACGAATCATCTGAAGAGAAGATGTATGAACATCATCGATTTGTTGCCGATAAAGGGCAAGGATTGATGAGAGTAGATAAGTTTTTATCTGTTCGAATTGAAGGAATATCAAGAAGTCGCATTCAGCAAGCTGCTGATGCAGGCTGCATATTAGTAAATGATGTTGCCGTAAAATCGAGCTACAAAATCAAGCCCCTTGATGTGGTTAGTCTTGTTATGGACAGACCACGCAGACAACTTGAAATAATTCCCGAAAATATTCCACTTAATATCGTTTATGAAGATGATCATTTAATGGTTATCAATAAGCCACCAGGGATGGTTGTTCATCCCGGACATGGTAACTATACAGGCACTCTTGTCAATGCTATAGCATATCACCTAAAGTATGAACATGGTATGGATATGACAGATCCCAGATTGGGTCTTGTTCATCGTATCGACAAAGATACGTCAGGTCTTTTGCTTATTGCCAAAACAGAAGATGCCAAGACTCATTTGTCTATGCAATTTTTCAGTAAAACAACCAAGCGAAAATATGTTGCTTTGGTGTGGGGCAATGTTGAAGAGAATGAAGGCACAATTGAAGGAAACATTGGTCGAGATTTCAAAAATAGACTCTTAATGAATGTTTTTGAAGATGGAAGTTTTGGCAAACCAGCCATCACACACTATAAGGTGTTAGAGAGATTTGGCTATGTAACTCTTGTTGAGTGCAGGCTCGAAACGGGGCGTACCCATCAAATCAGGGTTCACATGAAACATATTGGACACACTCTCTTTAATGATGAGCGTTATGGTGGTAATGAGGTTTTGAGAGGGACTCATTTTGCAAAATATAAGCAATTTGTTTATAATTGTTTTTCAATTTGCCCACGTCAGTGCTTACATGCTAAAACTTTAGGCTTTATTCATCCGGCCACAAAAGAAGAGATGATATTTGAATCTGAATTGCCGGAAGATATCGAGGATGTTGTTGAAAGATGGCGTGTTTATGTCTCTTCAAGAGACGACTTTAATTAAACATTAAACATATGAGAAAAAATATTGCTATTGTTTGGGGAGGCTATTCTTCCGAAAAAGAAGTTTCGGAAAAGAGTGCAGCGGGAATTTATTCGTTTATAGACAAAGAGCTATACAACACTTATAAGGTTAGGATAGACATTGATGGGTGGTATGCTGATGTTGATGGCGCACTTCTTGAGATCAATAAAAATGATTTTAGTTTTGTTTATAATGAAGCTAATATTGTCTTTGATTTTGCATATATTACAATTCATGGCACTCCTGGTGAAGATGGGCTTTTACAAGGATATTTTGATATGATTAAAATCCCATACTCCAATTGTGGAGTTTTGGCCTCGGCTCTCACATTCAATAAATATATATGTAATAATTTTTTAAAGAACTTTGGTTTTCAAGTTGCTGAGTCAATAGTTCTAAAACCAAATGATGAGTGTGACGTTTCATCAATAGTAGCCAATCTTGGATTGCCGCTTTTTGTTAAACCAAATGCAGGAGGCTCTAGCTTTGCTACTACAAAAGTTAAGGATGCATCTCAGTTATCTTCTGCCATAGAGGAGGCTTATAATGAAGCACCCGAAGTAATTATTGAAAGCTTTATTTCAGGCATAGAGGTTACATGTGGGTTCTATGAAGGACGAAATGGATTTCAATACCTTCCTTTGACAGAGGTAGTAACTGAAAATGAGTTTTTTGATTATAATGCAAAATATAAAGGAGAAGTAGAAGAAATAACACCAGCACGAATTCCAGAAGATATTGCGAAAGATATTCAGAAACTGACTCATAAAATTTATAAACTAGTTGGTGCAAAGGGTATTATAAGAGCCGATTTTATTATATCGGATAATGTGCCTGTGCTTCTTGAGGTAAATACTACTCCCGGCATGACAGGTACTAGCTTTATTCCGCAACAAATTGCAGCTGCTGGATTAAATATAAAAGAGGTAATGACTGATATTATTGAGTTTGAATATTCAAAGAAAAACTAAATACTATGGACAGATTTAAAGAGCAAAACTTCGACGAAATTCGTCCCGTTTATGACAGTGAAGTAAAGTTATATATTGAGAAGCTGCTTGCTGACACAACTTTCAGAAAGGTAGTTGAGCCTATTATTAAACCTCTTACCTGGGAAATGTTTTTGGGAGCAATGCAGTCATGTAAAACTGTTTTTGATTTTCAAAAGAACATAATATATCCATTTGTAACTCAGCTTATTACTAAAACGTCAAAAGAGTTATCCATTAGAGGTGTAGAGAATGTGAAAAATAAGGGCGCATGCCTGTATATTTCAAATCATCGTGACATAGTATTAGATGCTGCTTTGCTTAATATATTGTTTTTCGATAATGATATGGATACTTCTGAGATTGCAATTGGCGACAATCTTCTTATTTATCCGTGGATTAAAGATTTAGTTAGGCTAAATAAAAGCTTTATTGTTAAGAGAAAGGTTTCCGTCAGAGAAATGTTGGCAACCTCCAAGCAATTGTCAGAATATATTTATGATACAATAAATAGACGAAATCAGTCAATCTGGCTGGCACAACGCGAGGGTAGAGCCAAAGACTCTAATGACAGAACACAAACTAGTCTGCTTAAGATGCTCACTTTTTATAATAGAGCTGAGCCATTTGAAGCATTGCAATCTCTTAACATTGTTCCGCTCTCATTATCATATGAATATGACCCTTGTGATTACCTTAAAGCAAAAGAGTTTCAACAAAAAAGAGATAATCCCAATCACTTAAAAAGCAATGCTGACGATATTGAGAATATGAGAACCGGCATTATGGGCTATAAGGGTCGAGTGGTATTTAACATCGGCAGACCGATAAACGGTCTCTTTGCCAATATAGAAAATAAGCCGGCGAAGGCTGACGTTTTGACTAAAACTGCTGAAGTGATAGATAATGAGATTTTTAAAAACTATCAGTTCTTTCCAATTAATTGGGTGGCTTATGATATGATGACAAATTCGCCTCAGTATTCGGATAAATATACTGCTGAAGATTTGGAAGGTTTCAAAAAATACCTTGACCAACAAGTCTCCAAAGTGTCATTGCCTAATAAAGATGACGATTTCCTAAGAAAGAAGATTATAGAAATGTATGCTAATACAGTAAAAAACTATTTGTCCGTTCAGTAATCACAATATAAAACCGCTTTCAAAATATGAGATGGAAATTTATGCCACTTCTGCTTATTCTTTTCTTTTTTGCTCAGTCTTGTGAAAAAGAAATGGCGCGTATGGATGATTTCTTTCTTGAGTTTGCAACAGTGGATAGAAACTCAGATGATCTCTTTTTTGTGTTGGACAACCAGAGAAGACTTACACCAATCTCGTTGCCCGGCTTTAGTGCTGAGAGCGGGCAACGAGTGGTTATAAACTTTACCCCAATAAAAGGAGACAGCGTTAAGGTAAATTCTGTCGCGGGTATTTTTACAGGTGAAATAAAAAAGTCGAATAATATTAATGATTCTTTAGTTGTCGATCCTGTCAAGATTCAAAGTGTATGGGTAGGGGGAAACTATCTTAATTTGATTTTTGAGTTTGAGTATTATGAGAGTGACCATACCATAGGTCTAATTAGAGATGAAACTGCAAATGAAACAGATTTGAATTTATATTTTTTTCATTCTAAGAATGATGATAAACCAGGATACTTCCGAAAAACTTATGCCTCTTTTCTACTAACTTCATTAGCTTCTGATGATGGCGCTCCAATAAAATTTACTTTCCACATTAATACTCTTACAGGTGTTAATACCTATAGTCTTGAGTATAAGCCATATTTATAAGATTATAAGCAATAGTCTAACAAAGATATTTAAAGTTGGAAATTTCATTAAACACTACTCGTTCAGTCGTTATGTAAAGTGTTT
>CAZHWC010000066.1:0-13994 GCA_964535975.1 uncultured Proteiniphilum sp.
TTTATATATGAGAAGACGGGAACTCATATTGAGAATTTTATGATTGATGAGTTTCAGGATACATCGTCAATGCAATGGGAGAACTTTAGGCCTTTGATTTCGGAGAGTCTTGCTCGCGGCAATTTCAACTTGATAGTGGGTGACGTGAAGCAAAGTATATACAGGTGGCGAAATTCTGACTGGGGTTTGCTTGAGAATGAGATTCCCAGGGATTTTGGCAGAGATTATATCATAGATGAAGTACTGGATACCAATTGGCGAAGTGATGCCAATATTATAAGGTTCAACAACTCTGTTTTTCATTTTGGTTCTCGTATGCTTCAGGCTGACTATAATAGTTCGCTTAGAGAGGGTGTGGAGGTTGATAATAAGATTGTTGATGCTTATCAGCATGTGTTTCAACTGGTGCCGGAGAAGAAGGATGATGATAGAGGGCATGTGAAGGTTGAGTTTTTAGATGCCGAGGACAAAGAGGAGAAGTGGCAGGACCAGGTGCTGGAACGATTGCCCGGAGAGTTGGAATCACTGCAGGACCAGGGTTTTGCGCTGAAGGATATTGCTATTTTGGTTAGATACAACAACGAGGCAGTGAAGATAGCCGAGTATTTGCTTAAATATAAGGAGGAGCATCCTGATTCGAAATATAGGTATGATGTGATTTCTAACGAGGCGCTTGTGATTGGCAATGCACAAAGTGTGAAGGCGGCATTGGCAATGGTGAAATATTTTAATAACCGGAAGGATGATGTGAGGCGCTTGCTGGCTGTTTATGAATATAATCGCTTTCATAGGAATATGAGTTCGGACAGGGCTGTGTTGGATTTCTTTGAAAATTCTCAAGGGGATTTTCCCAAAGATGTTGGGGAAAAACTAAATCTAATTGCATCACTTCCTTTTTATGAGATGGTTGAGGCTTTTTTCTCGATGCATAGTGATGTGCTTGACGAGAAAGAGAATGTGTATGTGCAGGCTTTTCTGGATATTGTCTTGAAGTTTAGCACTGAGTCTTCATCCAATATTAGTGATTTTATAGAGTGGTGGGAGGAAAAGGGATGCAGGAAGACTTTGTTCTCGCCGGATAATCAGGATGCTATTCGTTTGATGTCTATTCACAAATCCAAGGGTTTGGGCTTTAATGCTGTGATATTGCCATTTTTGTCGTGGGAGATTGATCACAGACCGACAAGGGGACCAATATTGTGGTGCAAGCCTGGGGTAGCTCCTTTTGATATGCTTGATGCTGTGCCTCTGGCATACTCTAAGTCATTAAATGATACTATTTTCAGTAAGGAGTATCTTGAGGAGAAACTGTATACATATATAGATAATGTGAACTTGTTGTATGTGGCCTTTACGAGAGCCAAAAACAGGATTGTGGCTTTTTCGCCAAAACCTAAACCTATTAAGGAAAATATTAAAGATGTGTCATCATTGTTGTGGCACATTTTTGAATTGGGAGGTGATGCTGCTGATATGATTAATCTTCGCAAATACCTTAATGAGGAGGATGGTTCTTTTGAGCTGGGTGTGGCTGATGAAATAGAAAAGGATAAGAAGAGGGAAGAGTTTGCTGCTTTTAACTCTTCGATGTGGCAGTCGATTCCTTTTGATAACAGGTTGAGCCTAAGGATGAATTTCAGCGGTTTTTTTTCGGATGATGGTAGTCGTGCTTATGGTACTTTGATGCATGATATCATTAGTGAAATAAAGCTGATTGATGATTTGGAGGAGGCTGTAGAGAGGCGTTATTTGTCTGGTGAAATAGAATTGGATAAGAAAGAGGAGATTAAATCGTATTTAAACTCTGTTTTATCTGCTGAAGAGGTGGCTGATTGGTATTCGGGTAAGTATCATGTTATAAATGAAACGCAGGTTTTGCATCCAAAATATGGCTTTAGTCGCCCCGACAGGGTGATGATTGGAGACGGTGAGGTGATAGTGGTTGACTACAAATTTGGTGAGGTGGAGGACAAGAGATATATTAAACAGGTTGAGCGCTATGTGGGGCTTGTAGCTGAAATGGGATATGAGAATGTGAAAGGTTATATTTTTTATGTAAATAATGGTTCTTTATATAAAGTGTAATCAGTATTTCTTTTATTGCTCATTATTAATTCTTATTTTTACGGTTTGAATAAATCTAAAACATAAAGTATGTCATCAAAAATGTCAAGAAGAAAGTTTCTCCAGGCGGGCGCAACTGCCGCTGTTGGACTAACTGTGGTACCATCAACGGTACTTGGTAAGAGTATGGGCTATACGGCACCGAGTGATAAGTTAAATATCGTTGGTGTGGGTGTAGGTGGTAGAGGTTTTTCAGTGTTGAAAAATATGGAGAGTCAAAACATTATTGGTCTTGCTGATGTGGACTGGAAATACAGCCAGAATGTGTTCAATCATTTCCCAAATGCAAAGAAGTATTATGACTATCGCAAAATGTATGATGAGTTGGGCAAAAGCATTGATGCTGTTATGGTTGCATCTGCCGATCATACTCACGCAATAATTACTGCTGATGCTATGACTATGGGCAAACACGTGTATGTGGAGAAGCCACTTACTCACAGTGTTTACGAATCGAGACTGTTAACCAAATTGGCTGCCAAGCATAAGGTTGCAACCAGTATGGGTAATCAAGGTTCGTCTGGTCCGGGTGTGAGACAGGTGATTGATTGGATTCGTGACGGTGTTATAGGTGAGGTGACTAAAGTGGATACTTTTACCGACAGACCAATTTGGCCACAGGGTTTGATGACTCCAACTAAAGCTGACAGAATTCCCAAAACCTTAAATTGGGATTTGTTTGTTGGTCCTGCAGCAAATCGTCCTTTCAATAATATTTATCATCCATGGAACTGGCGCGGTTGGTGGGATTTTGGTACTGGTGCTTTGGGAGATATGGCATGTCATATTTTACATCCTGTATTTAAAGGCTTGAATCTTGGATATCCAACTAAGGTGCAGGGTACATCTACTATGTTATTTCACGATAGTGCTCCTTCTGCTCAGATGGTGAAATATACTTTCCCTAAGAGAGACAATTTGCCAAAGGTGGCGATGCCTGAAGTAGAGGTGAACTGGTATGACGGTGGGTTGATTCCTTTCCGCCCTGAAGGTATTCCTGCAGGCAAGAATCTGAATGATAATGGTGGTGGTGCTATCTTCTATGGTACTAAGGATATTCTTGTGTGTGGTTGCTATGGTGTTAATCCATGGTTGGTGTCTGGCAGAAAACCTGCTTCTCCAAAAACTCAGCGTGAAGTTACTTTGTCACATGAGATGGATTGGGTGCGCTCATGTAAAGAGAGCCCTGAAAATAGAGTGGAAACTGCTTCTCCTTTCTCTGAAGCTGGTCCGTTTAATGAAATGGTGGTGATGGGTGTATTGGGTGTGAGGCTGCAGAGCTTGAACCAGGAATTGCATTGGGATGGTGACAAAATGGAATTTACAAATATTCCTTCTGGTGCAAAAATAAGATCTATTATTGAGGATGGGTTTAAAATTACTGACGGTCACCCAACATTTGATAAAACTTATACTGATCCTGTGGATGCTAATGAATTTGCGAAAGAGTTAATTAAGCATTCATATAAGAATGGATGGAAACTTCCTGAAATGCCTTAGTTGAAATAGATATATGTGATTTGTGTGGAACTAAAAGAAAATTAATAAAAAGTATGAGAAAAGTATTTTATACATTTGCATGCCTTGCAGCTTCGGTTGCTTTGATATCATGTGGCGGTAATGCTAAAAAAACAAATGAATCTGATAATAGCGAAGTGATGGAGAGCAGTGTGACTGAACATATTGTACTGGATAATCCGCAGGTAGATTTGTCTGAGTTTGTGACAGATGAAGACGGATATATAGTAATCTTTAATGGAGAAGACTTTAAAGGATGGAGAGGTTACGGAAAAGATAATGTTCCGTCAAAATGGACAATTGAGGATGGCGCTATTAAATTTAATGGTACCGGAGGTGGTGAAGCTCAGGATGGAGATGGTGGAGATATTATCTTTGCTCATAAGTTTAAAAACTTTGAATTGGAGTTGGAGTGGAAAGTTTCAAAAGGGGGTAACTCAGGAATCTTTTACTTAGCTCAGGAAGTTGCTACTACTGATGAGAATGGCAGCGTGAGAATGGAACCAATTTATATTTCATCACCTGAGTATCAGGTTTTGGATAATGCTAATCATCCTGATGCTAAGCTTGGTAAGAATAATAATCGCCAATCTGCTTCATTATATGATATGATACCTGCTGAGCCACAAAATCAGAAGCCTTTTGGTGAATGGAATAAGGGTAAGGTTTTGGTGTATCAGGGAACAGTAGTTCATAATCAAAATGATGAGAATGTGGTGGAGTATCATCTTTGGACACAGCAGTGGACGGATATGCTTCAAGCAAGCAAGTTTAGTGAAGAAAAATGGCCTTTGGCTTTTGAATTGTTAAACAATTGCGGAGGAGAGAACAGAGAGGGATATATTGGTTTCCAGGATCATGGAGATGATGTTTGGTTCCGTAATATTAGAGTTAAAATTTTAGACTAAATAAATTTGTAGAATTGTTGAAAATATTCCCAATATACTTTGGGAATATTTTCTTGTTTAAAACCATAAGATAAAATGAAAAATAATTCTTTCTACTTAATAGCTTTGTTGAGCATCTTATTTGTTTTGCCATCATGTAATGGGGCAAAAAAGAATGAGCCGACAGAGGTGAAAAAAGATATTGGTATACAGCTTTATTCTGTGCGTGATGATATTAGAGCTGATTATGAGGGTACGATTGCTAAACTTGCTGAAATTGGTTATACTGGCGTGGAGGCCGCAGGATATCAGGATGGTAAGTTTTATGGTCTTGAGCC
Organism: uncultured Proteiniphilum sp.; assembly: GCA_964535975.1. Classification (GTDB taxonomy): domain Bacteria; phylum Bacteroidota; class Bacteroidia; order Bacteroidales; family Dysgonomonadaceae; genus Petrimonas. The sequence goes on from CAZHWC010000066.1 coordinate 4,868, forward strand.
GGCAGAATTTAAAAAATCAATTGAAGATGTGGGTATGTATGTTTTATCTTCTCATGCTTCTTATCCTTTGGCTGAAAACACAGCTAATACAGATTGGGAAGCTGTGTGGGGATGGTGGGATACTGCAATTCAGGCTCATGTTGATGCCGGGATGAAGTATGTGGTAGTTCCTTGGATGATAACACCTGCTGATCTTGGAACTCTGAAGGCTTATTGTGACTATTATAATGAGATTGGTGAGAGATGTAATGCGGCTGGCTTGAAGTTTGGATATCATAATCATAACTTTGAATTTAACGAGATTGAGGGTGAATTGATGTATGATTTTATGTTGCAAAATACTGATCCTGAAAAGGTGTTCTTCCAAATGGATGTGTATTGGGTAGTGGAAGGTGGAAGAAATCCTGTAGACTATTTCAATAACTATGAGGGAAGATTTGAGCTGTTGCACATTAAAGATGAGAAGGAGTTAGGCAAAAGCGGTAATATGGACTTTGAGTCTATTTTCAATAATATTGATAAGTCGGGCGCTAAATACAATATTGTTGAAGTTGAGAGATATACCGGTACTCCATTTGAAGGAGTGGAGGAGAGTTATCATTTTTTGAATGATGCCGACTTTGTGAAAGATAGCTACAAATAGTATGTTGTTTTAGAAGGTATAAATTGATTATATATTGTGAGGATGGTCTTATTTTTTTAAGGCTATCCTCTTTTTATTATGGGGTTTATGATTAAATATATGAATAAGGATAGATATATCTTATGTGAGATAGTTGTTGTATATAACCATTTCAGTATCAGTTAGATGCCTAGGTTAATTATGCTTAATAACTTGTTGTTTGTAATTATTGTTAATATATTTGTAGCATCAAAATTAGAGTACAATATGTATTCAATTTGAAAATATATGGAGGAAACAATACTCATATTTAAGTAAATTGACACGATAGTGTTAAACAATTATCATTGGAATATGTTATTGTAGTAAACCATTTTAAAACTAATAATACGATCGAAAATATTTCAACTAATTATACATTATGGCAAAATCGAAAAAAGAACAGAATCAGGCGATATCCAAAGAGAAATTGCTTCATATGCACAAGTTAATGTGTGATATCCGTAATTTTGATGACAAGGTTAACTATATGGTTAAAAGAGGACAGGTTCCTGGTATGACGCACTTTTCTGTAGGAGAAGAAGCGGCTAACGTGGGCGCTGTTGCTGCTTTGTCGGAAGGAGACCTTATCACTTCAAATCACCGTGGTCATGGACAAACCATAGCTATGGAAATAGATTTGGATGAGATGATGGCTGAAATTATGGGTAAAGCTACCGGTACTTGTAAAGGTAAAGGTGGTTCGATGCATATTGCTGACCTTGATAAAGGTAACCTTGGTGCTAATGGTATCGTAGGTGGTGGTATGGGTATCGCAATTGGTGCTGCTCTAACTCAAAAAATGAAAAATACCGGTAAGGTTGTTATTTGTTTCTTTGGTGATGGTGCAGTTAATGAAGGTGCATTTCACGAAACACTAAACATGGCTTCAATTTGGAAGTTGCCGGTGATTTTCTATTCAATTAATAACCTATACGGAATCAGTACTCCTATTTCAAAAGTAATTAATATTGATTATAATTATCAGCGTGCTGCTGCTTACGGCATTCCGGGACATTTCATTGAAGATGGCAATGATCTTGTTGCAGTATACGAAAAGTTTCAAGAGCTTGTTGATTATGTGAGAGCAGGAAATGGTCCTGTTTTGGTGGAATCAATAACATACAGATGGTATGGACACTCTACTTCTGACCCTGGTAAATATCGTACTAAAGCTGAGGTGGATGAGTGGAAGAAAAAATGTCCTATACTTAAATTTAAAAATGACTTGATCTCTCAAGGTATAGCTACAGCAGAAGAACTTGATGCAATTAATGCCAAATCTATGGAAACTGTGGAAGGATCTGTGAAGTTTGCAATGGAAAGCCCTGAGCCTTCGTTGGAATCGGCTTTTGAAGATATATTTGCAGATTAAAGAGGTTATAATTAAAAAACAATTTACGAACAACAAACAAGAAACAGCATAAATGAAAAACGAAACTAAAGTAATGTCTGTAAGAGATGCCATCATTATGGCAATGTCTGAGGAAATGCGTAGAGATGAAAACGTATTTCTAATGGGCGAGGATGTCGGAATATTCGGAGGTGACTTCGGTACATCAGTAGGAATGTTGGAAGAGTTTGGAGAGGAGCGTATTCGTGATACGCCAATTTCTGAGAATGCAATTTCGGGTTGTGCCATTGGTGCGGCAATGACTGGAATGAGACCTATTGTGGATGTGACATTTATGGACTTCATCGTGTTTATGATGGATAATATAGTGAATCAAGCAGCTAAAACCCGTTATATGTTTGGCGGTAAAGGACAGGTACCTGTTGTTTTCCGTGCTGCGGCAGGGTCGGGAGTGGGAGCTGCTGCGCAACACTCGCAGTCGCTTGAGGCTTGGTTTACACATATTCCGGGATTGAAGGTGGTAGCCCCCGGAACACCTGCCGATGTAAAAGGTATACTTAAATCCGCTATCAGGGATAATAATCCTGTTATTTTCCTTGAATATAAAGCGCAGTTCAACATGAAAGGTGAAGTACCTCTTGATCCTGATTTCACTATTCCTTTGGGAGAAGCTGAGATTAAAAGAGAGGGAAAAGATGTAACTGTTGTTACATACGGTAGAATGCTCGAGCGAGTGCTTCAGGCTGCTGATGAGGTGCGTGAGGCTGAGGGAGTGAGTGTGGAAGTTGTTGACTTGAGAACTCTTATGCCTCTCGATAAAGATGCTATTCTAAATTCGGTAAAGAAAACTGGTCGCGTGCTTCTTGTTAATGATGCTCACAAAACTGGTGGCTTTATCGGAGAAATTGCCGCAATGATTGCAGAAAGTGATGCCTTCGATTATCTTGATGGTCGTATTTTGCGCTTGGCGGCAGACGATATTCCTGTTCCTTACAACGCAAGATTGGAGGCTGCTATGTTGCCAAACGTTGAGAGGATAAAAAAATATATTCTTAAATTGGTTAATAAAAGATAGGTGGGTATGCAAAGCACATCTTTGATTTTCAGAGATGTGCTGAGCTACTTATTATTGAGAACTGATTTTAATAATAACTATCGAATTACAATTGAACTAGATGGAAGATAGATTACTAATAAGAGCAACACCCGCTGCCAAGGCATTGGCAAAACGAATGGGTGTAACTCTACTTAATGTGACCGGAACCGGATACAAAGGACGTATCCACAAGGAGGATGTTGCAAACTGGAACTTTGTGGATAAAGTCCATGTTTCGCCTTTAGCAAGGAAGATTGCTGAAGCTCATAATATTAGCCTTGATGGTATAAGAGGTTCGGGACACAATCATAAAATAATGAAAGATGATGTTTTGTTTTTGATTTCAGACCCTGAATTAAAAGCGAAGCTCACTCGTGACGACTTTGCTGAGGCTCTTGAAGCATCAAGAGGTACTTCGCCAAAAGTAGTGAAGGAAATAAAACCAAGAGTAGCAACACCTGTGGCTGATCAAAAGCAAGAGGTGGCTGATGTAGAGAAGGTGCCAATGAGCATGATGAGAAAGATAATTTCCAAACGTATGTCTGAAAGTTATTTCTCAATACCTTCATTTATTCAGACTTGGGAAATAGATATGTTTGAATTATTAGCTCTGCGTAAGAAATTGATGGAGCCGATAATGGAGAAGACTGAGAAGAAAATTACAGTTACTGACTTGATTTCTTTTGCGGTAATAAAGACTTTGATGAAGCACAAATATATTAATGCAAGTCTTAATCCTGAAGGTACAGAGATTACTTTACATAACTATGTAAATCTTGGTATGGCAGTGGGTATGGATGACGGATTATTGGTGCCAGTGGTGAAAAATGCAGACAAAATGTCGTTGAGTGATCTTGTTGTAGCACTTAAAGATGTGACTGCAAGAACACTGTCAAAGAAATTGATGCCTGATGAGCAGATGGGTAGCACATTCACCATAAGTAACCTTGGGATGTATGGAGTGGAGCACTTCACGGCTATCATAAATCAGCCTAATGCTGCAATTTTGAGCGTTGCATCAACAAAAGAGACAATGGTAGTTAGAAATGGAGAGGCAGTTATTCGTCCTATCATGAAGATGAGTTTGACTAGCGACCACCGTATTATTGATGGTTTAGGTGCTGCTAAGTTTATGACTGACTTGAAAAAGCTACTTGAAGATCCATTATCATTGCTCATCTAACAATTTAAATATTTATGCTTGGCGAAGCTTAGCATTTTGATATTTGATTTATAACATAGAAAATAAAAACAAATAAATATATGGCTCACGAAATAATAATGCCCAAAGCCGGTATTGATATGACCGAAGGGGAAATTGTAAAATGGTTGAAGAAGGAAGGTGATCCTGTAACAGAGGGTGAAATTATTCTGGAAATCATGACTGATAAAACAAGTATGGAGCTTGAAGCTGAAGCATCAGGTATCTTATTGAAAATTATTGGTCACGAAGGCGAAACTGTCCCTGTGACAACTGTAATTGGTTATATTGGTGAAGAGGGTGAAGAAGTAGTTGCTGAAAAAGATAAATATACTGCGCCTGAAGAAGAGGTTGTAGAAGATGAGTCGCACAAGTCACTTACTCGTTTGGAAGACTCTTATAATGTAATTGTAATTGGTGGAGGTCCTGCTGGTTATGTAGCTGCTATTCGTGCATCACAACATGGTGCGAAAGTTGCAATAGTAGAAAAAGGTGAGTTTGGAGGTACTTGTCTTAATGTTGGATGTATTCCAACAAAAGCTTACCTAAGTACAGGAGAGATTATTGAGGGTGTTGAAAACGCAGCTTCTCGTGGTATCTCTTTTGATAGCACTAATTATAAGGTTGATATGCCAAAGGTAGTTCAGTACAAAAACTCTGTAGTGAAAAAACTTACCAGTGGTGTTGAAGCTCTTTTAAGAAGCAATCAGATTGATATTTTTAAGGGTATCGGTAAGATAAATAAGAATAAAGATGTGGTTGTTGATGGATCAACTGTTATAAAAGGTGATAAGATCATCGTTGCAGGTGGATCAAAAGTATCAAGTATTAATATTCCGGGAATTGATAATCCAAATGTTCTTTCAAGTGATGATTTATTGGCTCTTGAAGAGCTACCCGAAACATTAGCTGTTATTGGTGGAGGTGTTATAGGTATTGAGATGGCTCAGGCTTTTGAATCACTTGGTTCAAAGGTAACAGTTATCGAGATGATGGATAGAATTATTCCTTCAATTGATACTGAGGCTTCTGATTTGATAACAAAACTTCTTAAAAAGAAGGGTGTGAAGATAATGACTTCAACAAAGATTACTGAATTAGCTAGTAAAGGTAATAAGGTTGAAGTGAGACTTGAAGGCGGAACTTCTGTTGTGGCTGATAAAGTGTTGGTATCTATTGGTCGTCGCCCTGATATTGAGGCATTGGGAGACTTAGACTTTGAAATGGAGAATGGAAAGCTTAAGGTTGACAGATACATGGAAACAAGCGTGAAAGGTATCTATGCTCCCGGCGATGTTAATGCTATCAAAATGTTGGCTCACGTTGCATTCCGTATGGGTGAGGTTGCAGCTGATAATGCTGTGAAAGGTAATCATCGTGAATTGAAGCTTCATTCTTCTCCATCTGTGGTATATACTCATCCTGAGGTGGCTATGGTAGGTTTGACTGAACAAGAAGCTCGCGAAAAATATGATATTCGTGTAGGAAGGTTTGATTTCGCAGCTAATGGTCGCGCAATGGCTTCAGGAGATAATGTGGGATTTGTAAAAGTAATTGCAGATAATACATATGGTGAAATTCTTGGGGTTCATATTGTTGGACCTGCTGCCGCAGAAATTATCAACCAGGCTTCTTTGATTATGGAAATGGAGATTACAGTTGACGAAGTTGTGAAAACCATTTATGGTCACCCAACATATTCAGAGGCATTGTTTGAAGCTTGCGCTGATGTTCTTGGAGAGGCAGTGCATATTCCTAAGAGAAAGAAGAAGTAATTAATTACTATTAAATATTAAAAAATGCTCGATTCCAATCGAGCATTTTTTTGTTATATACGTTAAATTGCATGGGGAAATATTTTGTTAGTTTGAATATTTTACATACTTGAACATAATAATAAGTGTATTAATATGAAATGGTTGTAAATGATGTAGTTAGATTAAATAGATAACTTTTGATGTTTTGTATAAATGTAATTATTTGATTGTTAGCGTTGTATGAGAAAATATGGAAAACTTTGTGGAATTATTTATTTTACTTCTTGTATTAATTGGGTAATCAAAAAATTATTGCTAAACTTGCACTCAGGAAATAATCAAAATCAAATCACTTTGCTAAAACTGTTAAAAACATAGTCAAGTGTAATAATATTTATAACAATCAGATCATATGAAAAAGAAGATTTACAGTTTTGATGAGGCTAATAAAGCTTCATTGGAATATTTTAAGGGCGATGAGCTGGCTGCAAAAGTTTGGGTTAGCAAATATGCTTTAAAAGATAGTGATGGTAATATTTACGAGAAGACTCCTTCCGATATGCATTGGCGTTTGGCAAAGGAGCTAGCCAGAATTGAAAGTAAATATAATAACCCATTATCTGAACAAGAATTGTTTGACCTTTTTGATAGGTTTAAATATGTAATTCCGCAAGGAAGTCCTATGACTGGTATTGGCAATGAATTTCAGGTTGCATCGTTATCAAATTGTTTTGTGATTGGTATGGATGGAACGGCTGATTCATATGGAGGAATTATTCGTATTGATGAGGAGCAAGTACAGCTAATGAAACGTCGTGGTGGAGTGGGACATGATTTGTCTCATATCAGACCAAAGGGATCGGCAGTAAAGAATTCTGCTTTGACGTCTACCGGATTAGTGCCATTTATGGAGAGATACTCAAACTCAACCAGAGAAGTTGCTCAGGATGGTAGACGCGGTGCTTTGATGCTTAGTGTTTCTATTAAGCATCCTGATGCATCTGATTTTATTGATGCAAAACTTGAGCAAGGAAAAGTGACCGGAGCAAATATATCAGTGAAAATTGATGATGATTTCATGAGAGCCGTAGAAAGTGGAACACCATACGTGCAACAATATCCAATAGAATCAACAGACCCCAAAGTGAAAAAAGAGATTGATGCAGGCGAACTTTGGAATAAAATTGTTCACAATGCATGGAGATCTGCTGAACCGGGTATTTTATTCTGGGATACTATAACTAGAGAATCTGTTGCTGATTGTTATGCTGACTTTGGATTTAAAACTGTTTCAACTAATCCTTGTGGTGAAATTCCTCTATGCCCGTATGATAGTTGTCGTTTGTTGGCGGTTAATTTATATTCATATGTTGTGAACCCATTTAAAGCTGATGCTTATTTTGATTTTGAGCTTTTTTCTAAGCATGTAAAATATGCTCAAAGAATAATGGACGATATCATAGACCTAGAAATGGAGAAAATAGATCAGATTTTAGCTAAAATTGAAACTGATCCTGAATCTGAAGAAGTTAAGCAAACGGAGCGCCATCTATGGGAAAAGATTCGTAAGAAAACATTGCAGGGAAGACGAACAGGACTTGGTATAACTGCAGAAGGTGATATGCTTGCCGCTCTTGGTATCAGATATGGTTCAGAGGAAGGAAATGATTTTTCGGAAAAAGTACACAAGACTGTAGCTATCAGTGCATACACTTCATCTGTGGAAATGGCTAAGGAGAGAGGCGCATTTGAGATATTTGATGCTAATCTTGAGAAAGACAATCCATTTATAAATAGATTGAAGGAGGCTGATGAAGAGTTATATAATAATATGCTTAAGTATGGACGCAGGAATATTGCATGTCTTACAATAGCACCAACAGGAACAACTAGCTTGATGTCGCAAACTACTTCAGGAATTGAACCTGTATTTATGCCTGTGTACAAACGTCGTCGTAAAGTTAATCCAAGAGACAAAGATGTTCAAATAGACTTTATTGATGAAAACGGTGACTCTTGGGAAGAGTATGTTGTGTTTCACCATAAGTTTGTAGAGTGGATGGTTGCAAATGGTTATTCTACATCAAAAAAATATAGTAATGAGGAAATAGATACTTTGGTAGAGAAATCTCCTTATCATAAGGCTACATCTAATGATGTTGACTGGCTGATGAAGGTGCGAATGCAAGGTAGAGTTCAAAAATGGGTTGATCATAGTATTAGTGTAACAATTAATCTCCCTGCTGATGTTGAAGAGGAGTTGGTAGGTAAATTATATCTTGAGGCGTGGAAGAGTGGCTGTAAAGGTTGTACAGTTTATAGAGATGGTTCTCGTGCTGGTGTTCTTATTTCAAATGATAAAAAGGAAGAAAAGAAAGCAGATGAAGATTGTTATGAAGTTCCACAAGTTATAACTTCACGTCCAATAGTATTAGATGCAGATGTTATTAAGTTTCAAAACAATAAAGAGAAATGGATTGCATTTATCGGTTTGTTGAATGGACGCCCTTACGAAATATTTACGGGTATTAATGATGAGGATGATGGTATAATGATTCCTAAAACTGTAAATACAGGTAAAATTATAAAGGCAAAAGACGAAAATGGTCAAAAGAGATATGACTTCCAGTTTCAAAATAGAAGAGGATATAAAATTACTATTGAAGGTCTGGATAGTAAATTTGATCCTGAATTTTGGAATTATGCAAAGTTGATTTCTGGTGTATTGCGATATGGAATGCCGATAGATCAGGTAATTAAACTTGTGTCGGGTTTAGAGCTTGATAGTGAGACTATTAATACCTGGAAGAATGGGGTAGAACGTGCACTAAAGAAATATTTGCCAAATGAGACTGAAGCAAAAGGTCAAAAATGTCCAGTATGTGGTGTTGAGGCTCTTGTTTATGAAGAGGGTTGTTTGACCTGTCGAAATTGTGGAGCATCAAAGTGTGGATAGACTTTTAGTATATTATATAATAAACCTGACAAAGCAATTAAACTTGTCAGGTTTATTTCTATTTAAATACGTTTGAGAATAACGCTTCTACTTTCCTATACA
>CAZHWC010000067.1:0-4620 GCA_964535975.1 uncultured Proteiniphilum sp.
AAATTAATTCTTTAAACTAATAATCGTAATGAACGAAATCAACAATTATGTAGAAACGCACAAACAGCGTTTTCTTGACGAACTATTTGAGCTTATTCGTATTCCATCCATTTCATCACAACCAGAGCACAAGCCTGATATGTATCGCGCAGCTGAAATGTGGAAAGATATATTGCTTAAAGCCGGTGCTGACAAAGCTGAAATATTTGAAACTGAAGGCAACCCTGTTACTTACGGTGAGAAAATCATCGATCCCAATGCACCCACAGTATTAGTGTATGCACATATGGACGTGATGCCTGTTGACCCAATCGAATTGTGGAATACAAATCCATTTGAACCAGTGGTGAAAGATGGCAAGATTTGGGCACGAGGTGCAGACGATGACAAAGGCCAAGGCTTTATGCATGCCAAAGCATTTGAATATCTTGCTCAGTCGGGCGAACTTAAGTGCAATGTGAAATTCCTTATTGAAGGAGAAGAAGAAGTTGGTTCTCCAAATCTGCCTGCTTTCTGCGAGAAGCACAAAGAGATGCTACAATCAGATGTTATCTTAGTGTCAGACACATCTATGATTTCTTCGGACACACCATCCATTACCACAGGACTTCGTGGTTTGGCATACTGGCAAGTAGAAGTAACAGGTCCAAATGCCGACTTGCACTCAGGTTTGTTTGGAGGTGCTGTTGCCAACCCAATTAATGTGCTGTCAAAAATGATTGCACAAACTATGGATGAGAACGGCAGAATTTTGATTCCCGGTTTCTATGACGACGTTATTGAAGTTTCGGAAGAAGAACGTAAACTTATGGCACAAGCACCATTCTCACTAGAAAAATTCAAAAAGGAAATTGGCATAGAACAAGAGTTTGGGGAAGCAGGATATAGCACAAACGAACGCACAGGCATTCGTCCAACATTTGATGTATGCGGTATTTGGGGAGGATATACAGGCGAAGGCGCAAAAACAGTTCTTCCATCAAAAGCATATGCTAAGATAAGCACACGCTTAGTTCCCGGACAAAATCATGACAAAGTGGGCAAGATGTTTGCAAAATACTTCGAGAGCATCGCACCAAACACAGTTAAGGTCAAGGTAGAATATCTGCATGGTGGACCATCCTATGTATGCCCAATTGATTTTTCAGGTTATAAAGCTGCTGAAAAAGCATATGAGGAAGTTTATGGAAAACAACCAATTCCTGTTCGTTCAGGAGGGAGCATTCCAATTATTGCAACATTCGAAGAAATTCTTGGAACAAAATCCGTTCTTATGGGCTTTGGACTAAGCACAGATGCTATTCACTCACCTAATGAGAATTATCCACTTGAGCAATTCTATAACGGAATCAAGACAATCCCATTATTCTACAAATATTTTGCAGAAGAGATGAAAAAGTAAGATAAGAAATTTATAATAGAAGCTAGAGGGTGTTTCACATTGCAATCACCCTCTTTCTATTTATCTATATTAGCATAAGCTATATAGTGAGTGTCTTCAACCACAGAGCTAAGCGAAAGGTATCCCGATACAATCTTATTCTTTTCAACTACAAGCGGGTATCTCTTCAAGTTCTCCTGATGAAAAGCCAAAGCATCACCCGCCTTTTTAAAATATTCAACAGTATAAGAACCCTTTACTCCACTCTTCACAAATCGATTATAAAAAATATGCGACAGCATACCCATATTCATTCTCATATTCACTTCAACACATGGTTGAAGCTTATAACCATCATCAGTATCACAAACCATCATATCCACACCCAGAATTCCATTATATAATGGAAAGTAATCTACAAGCTTCTCTGTCAGCAGATCTCTAAGTCCCCATAAAATATCAACAGATATATACTCAGACAGAAAAGCTTCTATATCACGGTCACTCATCAGAACATTCCCCACATAGGCTCCCGAATCGGCAGTATTAAAAAGAGAATAGCCCTCAAATGATATTTTACCACCGCTTAAAGAAAACTCCATTGCAAAATCCTGTACCCTCTTTAGCTTAGGTTCAGCCACAATACCACCCTGGTTACGAATTACCCTCTTAGCCCAATCAGTTTGCTTATCGGTAATACCATCCAAAATCCATATCAAACCCCTTCCGCTTCCGGACAGCGGCATTTTCAAAGCCTTATCTCCCTCGGTGGAGGAAAGATAGTGCAATAACTTTTCTATATCAGTAAAGTAAAACGACTCGCCACAGAAGGTGCTAATTTCACGCTTTAAGTCGCAAAGCAGACTCACAGAATTCTTCCTGCTTGAATAATTTCTTAGTCTCTCTAACTCGCTTAAAGATGGCAATAATTGTTTCTCCACACCCAGCTCTTCCAGCTTCTTACAAAGCATAGGATTCCAACCCCACGGAACAATATTCTTTAGTTCATACTTATTTATCTCAGCAATATTCATCACAACTGAACCAATTTCAAAGATACTCTTTATATATTCAACATACTCCAAATCAGTATTTGACTGCACAGCAATTATAGAGCAATCAGGAGAATACCACAAAGGAAGCATTGAGAGATCACCACCCAACTTTAGTATTGATGCCGGTGGCGTATAGTTGTATGAAAAGTTAGCCAAAGCTAAGTCATTGTCCGGATTGAATAAAAACATAAATCATATTTTAAGTAAACTAAAAAAAAGGTCACCTCTCATGAGATGACCTCTTTTGCTATCGGTTTTTATGATTTCAAGATTTACTGTTAAAAGATTGTTTTAGGTTATCGCTTGCAAAGATAGAGCACTTTCTGAAAACTGCAAACTAATCTTTTATGTTATATAACACATCTCAAAAACAAACTGAATAATATAAAAAAAAGGTCACCACGGACGGGATGACCTCTTTTGTATATATGTTTTCAATATTAGACTTAACTTTGATATGATTGTTTTAGGTTTTCGTTGCAAAGATATGGCACTTTTATGAACTGCCAAACATTTTCTTTATGCTTTATAACATATTTTTTGAGTACACACCTATCAAAGCCTTATGCAGTCTAATAAACAGCGAAAAAAATATTTAGAAACCTCTTTGTCGCATAGCTTCAAATACAATAACTGCTGTTGAAACCGATACATTTAGCGAATCTAACTCACCTCTCATGGGTATCTTAATCCTTTTACTTGCATTTTTTAACCAAAATGGCGTTAATCCGTCAGCCTCAGTCCCCATCACTATTGCAGAAGAATTACGGAAATCAACATCCTGATAAAACTCTGCCGCTTCCAGTTCTGCGGCATATGATGCGATATGGTTATTATTAAGCCACTCCAAAGCCTCGTCAGATGTACACGTTGCAGTTTGCACCGTAAACAATCCGCCCACACTTGACCTCACCACATTTGGATTATATAAATCTGTTTGAGGGTCACAAATCACTACAGCATCCACAGCAGCAGCATCAGCCGTTCTAAGTATTGCACCAAGGTTGCCAGGCTTCTCAACAGACTCAAGCAATATTATAAAAGGATTATCCGACAACTTCAAGTCAGCCAGCGAATGCGACTTCGGACGAGCTACAGCCACCACCCCATCGGAGTTCTCTCTATAAGCTATCTTGGCAAATACCTCTGGGCTAATATCAAATATAGAACTATCATAAATAGATCTCAGTACATCAGGATATTTGGTTTTCCCAAACATCTCACGACACACATACACCGACTCTATTTTATAATCGGCTCGCAAGGCAAGAGACAACTCACGCGCACCCTCTATTATAAAAAGACCTTGCTGTTGTCTCTCTCTGTTCTTAGATAGTTTTACAATATTCTTTATAGCATTGTTTTGAAGACTAGTAATTGCCATGCACCAATATTTTAATTAATTCTTCTTTTCTTTCTTGAGCAATACAGTATCCACTGTCTCCCTTAGCTTAGCTTTTGGTGCCGCACCCAAAACAGCCTGTGGCTGCTCATCCATTGGCACAAACAAAATAGTAGGCAAACTTTGAATACCAAATGCACGAGCAATTTCTTTCTGCTCATCCACATTTACCTTATATACATATATTTCACCACCGTATTCGGCAGCCAAATCAGCAAGAACAGGAGATATCTGGCGACAAGGTCCGCACCATGAAGCCCAGAAATCAATAATTGCTGGTTTATCCCCAATATACTTCCACTCATCATTATTTTCAAAATCAAACACCTTTTCGATAAATGATTTATGATCAAGATCTATTGGTTTAGACGTCTCTTTTACTTTTGGATTGTTTGCAACTGCAAGAAATACTATACTCATCAGAGCAAAACTGGTAAATAACCTTTTCATTTTCTATTTTTGTTTAATCTATGATTTATATCTCAATCTTCAGGTTCAACCCAGTCGCCGTACTGCTTAATAAGTTCTTTAAGTCTTTCAACAGCCTCAGCCTGAGGGATATTCTTCTCAACTAATTCCTTCTTTTTATATAGCGAAATCTTACCATGCTCAGCACCTACATATCCATAGTCGGCATCTGCCATTTCGCCGGGACCATTCACAATACATCCCATAACACCAATCTTAAGGTGTCTCAAGTGCGAGAAGTGCTCCTTGATAACTGCTACTGTAGATTGCAAATCAAACAATGTGCGACCACAACTTGGACAAGATATAAACTC
>CAZHWC010000067.1:4720-9715 GCA_964535975.1 uncultured Proteiniphilum sp.
CCTCTCTGAAAGTTAGCAGGAACTGAAGAGCCAACATAAATAAAATCGGGAATAAAATGAGTGCTTATACTCATATCATCTGTATTGCTCCTATCTGAAATAACCACAGGAAGAAACTCACCACCAATATTACGCACAGCATTTGTCTCAACTCTATCCGTAGAGAATGGAGAGAAATCACTATATACTGCGCCCTTAATTGGTTCATGCCCGTCACGCTTAGCAACATAGTCGACAAGTTTTCGAGCAACAGGAACCTCCACCTCCGGCTCTTCACTAAGCGATACTCTAATAGTATCACCCATTCCGTCAGACAACAATGCACCGATACCCACTGCCGACTTCATACGACCATCTTCACCATCACCAGCCTCAGTAACACCAAGATGCAGAGGAAAACTCATTCCCTCTCTGTCCATTCTGTCAACAAGAAGACGCACAGCCTTGGTCATAAGCAATGTATTTGAAGCCTTCATTGATATCACAATATCATGAAAATCTTCTTCAAGAGCAATGTACAGATATTCCATACAAGACTCCACCATTCCCTCTGGTGTATCTCCAAAGCGACTCATTATCCTGTCCGACAGCGAACCATGATTGACTCCAATTCTAACAGCAACCTTATTCTCTTTACACAACCTGTAGAACGGTGCAACCTTCCTTTTTATAGACTCAAGCTCAGCAGCATAACCCTCATCAGTATAATCAATCTCCTCAAAGCGCTTTTGCTTGTCAGCATAGTTACCGGGATTTATTCTCACCTTCTCACATACAGTAGCAGCCACCTGTGCAGCTCTTGGATTGAAGTGGATATCAGCAGAGAGAGGAATTTCAAAACCTTTATCCCTCAGCTGCTGACGAATAACACCAAGATTCTCAGCCTCACGCCTTCCCTGGGTAGTCAGACGAATAAGATCTGCTCCGGCATCAATAATTCTTTCACATTGCGCCACACTGCCCTCTGTGTCCAGAGTGTCGGTGCTTGTCATTGTTTGTATAACAATTGGGTAACCACTCCCCATATGAATATTCCCTACGGGAACATCAACAGTGGAGCGTCTTTTATAATTAAAAAAGTCTATCACTATTTTATCTTTTATATAATATTTTATGCCAAACTATCTTTCCCGATACACCTGCTCGAACGGCACCCTAAAACGCTCACCTCTCAAACCTTTTGGCAATCTCACACCACAGGTAATAACCATATTCACCTCCGACCCTCTAGGCAGCGAAAGTGCTTTTTTAATCAGGCGGCTGTCAAAGCCCTCAAGCGGGCAAGTATCATACCCCTCATTAGCCATTGCCAGCATAAAAGTTTGCGCAGCCAATCCACAAGTTTTGTGAACCACCACACGCATATCTGCTTCAGACACTTCACGAACGATGGGTCTGAATAAACCAACTACAGTGGCAAAAAGTTTACGAAACAACCCATACAAACCCAAAAATCTACCATATATAAATGGCATAGCCACATTATAATATAACTCTTGGCTTTTTATATATTTTTCTTGTTTTTCCGGAGGTGCATAATTGCGAATATTCCCCCTCTCAAAATCCAGTACCTGGCGTGCTCTTTTGCGATGCAAATCCTGACGTGTCACAAACACCACCATCTGCTTAGCTGTTCGGGCAGTATTCTGATAGATACAAGCCTTCTCCATCTTCTTCAGCAAATCGGGCGATGTGATATGATGAAACTCCCATAGCTGCATATTGCTGCTAACGGGAGCAAGAGTGGCCATTTCAATACATCTTCGCACTTTCTCAGTATCAAGCTCCCTTTCAGGGTCATAATATCTTACAGAACGGCGATGATTAATTATTTCTTCAAAAGTCATAAGGTCAACGACTTATTTATATATTTAGCGCACCAAAGGCAATATCTCAATCCAGTAACCATCGGGATCAATAATAAAATACAGCCCCATTTTCTCATTCTCGTAACAAACGCAGCCCAACTCTTTGTGATATTTGCGAGTTTCATCATAGTCACCCTCCACTCGCATACACAAATGTTGCTCATTATCGCCCATGTTATAGGGTCTGTCCCAATCGCGAAGCCATGTCAGCTCAAGCGTAAAGCCGGTAGTATTATCTCCAAGATACACTAAAATAAAAGACCCGTCGGAAGCCTCTTTTCTTCTAACCTCCTTAAGTCCCAACGCCTTGTCATAAAAAACTATACTCTTTTGCAGATCAAGTACATTTATATTGTAATGATCAAATCTACTTTTAATTTCCATATTTTATAAGTTAAATGATTGTCCTTTATTATTTATTGATAAGTAATTACAGTTTTGCAATCGCGCAATTTCCTCAAAGGCATTTGCTTTATCATAGTTGTCACCAAAGTGCATAGGCAAAAGATAATTAACCTCCACACGACTCACAAACTGTTCAGCTCCCTTCATATAATCTTTACCCAAACGAGGGTCTATTGGAAACATTGCCAGAAACACCCTGTCGGTGTGCTCCGCAACAAGTTCCAGTTCACAAAGATAACTATTTTCATAACCGGCAGCCTCCATTTTCGAAACTTCCTCATTCCAGTGCCAATTGTTTAAATCACCTGCATGAAATATCTTTCTATTACCAACACTCACACAAAATGATCCCCCAACATCGGTTGACCCGTATGCCCTGACTGCAATATTATCATCCACATAAGTTCCTAATATCTTAAGTAAAACCATATCGGCCACATCGGGCAAGGTGTGCACATCTGCAACCTCCTTCGATAATATATATTTAATATTATCTTTTCTGCTCTTCCACTCAAATATTTCAGAATTGAAATGATCGGCATGAGAGTGAGTCACCATAACATATAAATCCTCTTTTTTGTTAAGCAAGTAATCTTCTATCCATAAGGTGCCGTCCTCCCGTTCAACATCCTTATAATAATCAAACAAAACAGAAAAGTCATCAAATTCCAACAAATAACAACTGTGATATATATATGTAACTCTCATAATCTTAATTCTTAATTATATAATAAACAATTGAGAGTAGAATTGTTCAAAACAAAGAGGTTAATAAATATTTTCTTCCAGATTTAGTTTTATGTGGAAAAAGTCAACATATTACAAAAAAAATCGTTTATATATATACCAAAGTATCAGACAATTCGTAACTTGTGTTCGATAATAACATACTTAACAACTAAAACTCATTTGATTATGAAAAAGTATTTTGCAGAAATGATTGGCACAATGGTATTAGTGCTAATGGGATGTGGAGCAGCAGTATTTGCAGGCGCAGGACAACCCTTTGATTCAGTAGGCACACTTGGTGTAGCTTTTGCATTTGGTCTTTCGGTAGTAGCAATGGTTTATGCAATTGGCAGCATATCGGGCAGTCATATCAATCCCGCAATCACACTTGGAGTATTTCTTTCGGGACGCATGAGCGGCAAAGATGCAGGAATGTATATGATATTTCAGGTAATTGGTGCAATTATTGGCTCTTCAATTCTTTGGTTCCTGGCTAAAGAATCAGGCTCAACCACCACACTCACCGGCGCCAATGGATTTACCGATGGTCATTTGGCACAAGCATTTGTAGCAGAAACTGTATTCACATTTATCTTTGTACTTGTGGTTCTTGGCGTTACTGCCAAAAACGGACTAAGCAATTTTGCAGGCTTGGCAATCGGCCTTGCACTGGTTCTTATTCACATTGTTGCTATACCTATTACCGGCACATCTGTGAACCCTGCAAGAAGCATTGGCCCGGCACTATTTCAAGGCGGAGCAGCACTTTCTCAACTATGGTTATTTATTGTAGCACCATTCTTAGGAGCAGCAATTGCAGCCGGAGTATGGAAGGGAATAACAGTGGAAAACAAATAAAATCACTATTTCGCAACCCTTTTCGAACAATTCTTTATGATTTATGTTTTATTACTGCACATATTTAGTATTTTTGTGCAGTAATATTCAATAAATAAAAAGTCAAAAATGAATTACAACTTATTAAAAGGTAAAAGAGGGATTGTTTTTGGTGCACTTAACGACCAGTCTATAGCCTGGAAAGTGGCTGAAAGAGCAGCCGAAGAAGGTGCAATACTAACATTATCAAACACACCCGTTGCAGTGAGAATGGGTGAAACTGAAGCCTTAGGCAAAAAGATAAATGCCGAAATACTACCTGCCGATGCCACAAATGTGGAAGACCTGGAAATGGTATTTACCAAATCGATGGAAATATTAGGTGGTAAGATTGATTTTGTACTGCACTCTATAGGTATGTCGCCAAACGTTCGCAAGAAACGTACGTATGACGACCTTGACTATAATATGTATAGCAAAACACTTGATGTATCGGCTATGTCGTTTCACAAAATGTTGCAAGTTGCCAGAAAGCTTGACGCCATTGAGCGTGGCGGCTCTGTGATTGCACTTACATACATAGCAGCGCAGCGAGTGTTTTATGGATACAACGACATGGCAGATGCCAAAGCATTGTTAGAGTCAATCACACGCAGCTTTGGATATATATATGGAAGAGACAGAGGAGTAAGAATTAATACTGTTTCGCAATCACCAACAATTACTACTGCAGGAAGCGGAGTAAAAGGAATAGATGATTTGCTTGACTTCTCAGAGCGCATGTCGCCAATTGGCAATGCCGATGCTGACGATTGTGCAGACTACTGCATAACTCTCTTCTCAGATCTTACAAGAAAGGTTACTATGCAAAATCTTTATCACGACGGCGGTTTCTCAAGCATGGGAATGAGTCTGCGTGCAATGAAGCAGTATAGCAACAATCTTGACGATCACAAAGATGCAGATGGTAATATAATATACGGATAGGTCCAAAGGTATCTGTCGTAAGGTTAAAATAGTTCTCAGGCATTGTCTGAGAACTATTTTTTTATACATTTGCCAGCGCTATGTTAATAAAATTATATACTGAGAATACTAATCCACGTGAATTACAAAACATTGTTGAAGTTCTACGTGATGGCGGCACAGTCATTTA
>CAZHWC010000067.1:9815-13357 GCA_964535975.1 uncultured Proteiniphilum sp.
GAGGGACGCGACCCCGAATGGGAGGAAGAGCATCACAACAAACCTCACTACGTATATCTTGCCGCAACTGATAAGGTGAAGGTGGGCATCACCCGCGACACACAAATACCCACACGCTGGATTGACCAGGGAGCAAGCGAAGCAATTAAACTTGCAAAAACTCCCAACAGATATCTGGCAGGTGTAATAGAGGTAGCTCTTAAGGATACCTTTGATGACAAAACCAACTGGCAATCAATGCTAAAAAACAATATTGATGAGAGCATCGATTTGCTTCAAACAAAACACGAACTAGAAAAGATACTTCCCGGCGATATTGCACAATATATCTGCGATGAAGATGAAGTGACACATATCAGCTATCCTGTTTTGGAATATCCCAAAAAGATTAAAAGCATCAATCTCGACAAAGACCTATCCTTTAGCGGCAAGCTGATGGGCATCAAAGGTCAGTATTTGATTATGGATAATGAAAGAGTTATCAATATCAGAAAGTATGCAGGCTACGAAGTAAGCATCGAGGTTAATACAGACTTTTAAGTAATTACTTCTCTAACAATTTTAGCACATTCTCGTTCTTCTTATGTCTCTTCCTGATGGGTCCGGCATCAAATGTTACACCACGGGGTGTTGTGCCTGCCACAGACTCCATCCTCATTCTTCTGCCATCAAACACATACTTCACCGTACCCACAGGATACTGATTAACAGGAGGAGCATTAGTAACGGTGGCACTCATATTTACTTTATACTTACTCGGAGGGTTTAGCATCTTCAGGCGGTCGCCCTTGGTGGGAAGCTTGGTCGTAGGAGATACTTTAAGCACCTCATCATTTTTAGTATTTTGCTCCATCTGAGACGGTTGTTGTTGAGACTGCAACATATTCGTAGATACATTCATTTCACGTATTCGCTCCCTGAAAGCCTCTTTCATATCCTGAGCATTAACAACAAATGAACAAGAGATAAATAAAAATGAAAATACTAAGCAATGCTTGTCATGCATAATTGTGTTATTTACAACAAACTTACAAATTATCCTGAAAGTGAGGTACTATCTATAATTGCTTTTCTTTTTAATTAAAATCATTTTGAAAAAATTAAAAACAAGGAAGTTTTTTATACCCTTAACCACAAGTTATAGTTAAATAATTGTCATTTTAATATACTTAGCAAATAGAAGTAATAAACGAGCGTCATTTGTATTCAAAAACTTTTTGGAGTAGTTAAATGATGGTCATTTGTATTCAAAAACTTCTGGGAGTAATCAGATGATGGTCATTTGTATTCAAAAACTTCTGGGAGTAATCAGATGATGGTCATTTGTATTCAAAAACTTTTGGGAGTAGTATAATGACCGTCAATTGAATATACATTTTGCGTAGACTAATAAAATGACCATCATTTTAACAGTCTAGATTATTAGAGACTACAATTGACCATCATTTTAACAGTCTCCGCTTCATGAGACTACTCTTGCTCTTCATTTTAGCACTCTAGATTGTTAGAGACTATAATTGAACGTTTTTTGATTACTCAAAGTATCAGGAATGTTAAATTGCACGTCATTTGACTATTCCCGGTTTGAAACAAGTACAATTGCTCTTCATTTCATTAGTCCAGGTTGCTGGAGTACTCAATTGACCAACCTTTGTTAACAATTGAGAAATATTATTATAAAATTACGAACAAAAAAAGAGGCTGTATTACATTGTGATACAGCCTCATTAATATCTAATCGCTAAAAGATTTTATTTACAAATTCAACCCATACTTCTCCTCGATACTATCTAATATTTCAAACAACTCTGCTAATGTATTTGCACGGAGCATAGCAATACGTGTTGGTTTAAAATCGGGGATACCCTTGAAGATAGGTGATGAAGCCAAATGACGACGCATATGCAGAATGCCTCTGAGTTCATCAATCCTGTTAACGCTCTCCTGCACCTGACGTTTTAGCACATTAAGATAAAATGAAAAGGAATTTGGAGTTAGCTCCTCGCCAGTTTCCAGAAAGTGTTTCACTTCACTAAATATCCAGGGAGCACCAAAGCTTGCGCGACCAATCATCACTGCATCTACTCCCGTTTGGTCAAAGCGCTGCTTCGCTATTTGTGGCGTAGTGATATCCCCATTTCCAATTATGGGGATATGCATACGCTGATTATTCTTTACGTCGCCAATAAGAGTCCAGTCTGCCTCTCCTTTGTATTGCTGGCTGCGTGTGCGACCATGAATGGTGAGTGCTACAATACCCGTATCCTGCAACTGTTCGGCTAGTTCAACAATAATCTTGCTGTCATCATCCCAACCTAGTCTTGTCTTTAAGCTCACAGGCTTTTTAACTGCTTTGACCACCCTCTCGGTTATCTCAACCATCAGTTCGGGAGTCTTTAGCATTCCAGAGCCTGCTCCTCTACCTGCCACCTTTTTTGCAGGACAACCAAAGTTGATATCTATCAGATCTGGATTTGCCTCTTCGCAAATTTGTGCAGCCTCTGCCATCGAGTCGGGATCATTGCCATATATCTGAATTGCCACAGGGCGCTCATCCTCAGATATGGTAAGCTTCTCTTTGGTTTTTTTGACATGACGAATCAGTGCATCACTCGACACAAACTCGGTATAAACCATATCTGCTCCAAACTCTTTACACAAAAGTCTGAAACCAATATCAGTCACATCCTCCATTGGTGCGAGGAATACAGGATATTTTGGAAACTCTATATTAGCTATTTTCATTATTGATTGTTCAATTTCTCTTTCCACTCTTCTTCTCTAAAGCCCACCAAAACAAAATCATCAGATACAAGAACCGGCCTCTTAACCAGCATTCCATTTGTAGCCAACAACTTCACCAGTTCATCACGAGAAGCAGTTTTCACAACCTCTTTTAAGTTGTTATCTTTATACACCTTGCCCGATGTGTTGAAAAACTTTTGAATGGGCAGTCCGCTGCGGTCTATCCATTGCGACAGCTCTTCGGCAGTGGGGTTATCCTCAACTATATGTCGTGATGTAACCTCAATGCCATTGTCGCCAAGCCATTTTGCGGCCTTGCGACAAGTGCCACACTTGGGATATTGTACAAATAAAAGACCCATATTATATTATAATTTTATTGATATATTATTTAATCGCATTGGAGTGACAGGCGAGTCAGTCCCCAAGGCTCTAACCCTTATATCACCGCTGAAAGGCATTGTAGCCACTTTTTGCGAATATATAGTCCACTCGTTTAATAACCTGAAACCATAAGAGAACTCCTTTTCAAAGCCATTGTAGAATTTTATAAGAAGCTGATTGTCTCCTTTCTTAAGAGGAAGAAGCACAATCTCTTTCTGTGACTTTATTCTGTTTGGTGAAAAATGAGCTGTGACATACTCTCCGTTTAGCAAAACATAAACAGCATTTCCTGCCTCAATCTCAATTGCCACTTCCTGATCGCGAGTTGATTTAATATTTTGCAAGAAAAATGAACTTGCGCGTGGCAATATCCTTTCTTTCACAGTCTTACCATAGTCGAAGTTAGAAA
Source organism: uncultured Proteiniphilum sp. (assembly GCA_964535975.1). Taxonomy (GTDB): domain Bacteria; phylum Bacteroidota; class Bacteroidia; order Bacteroidales; family Dysgonomonadaceae; genus Petrimonas. The sequence continues at coordinate 13,354 of CAZHWC010000067.1, forward strand.
CCTG
>CAZHWC010000068.1:0-13290 GCA_964535975.1 uncultured Proteiniphilum sp.
TTCATTTGTAGAGAATAGAATAATAGCTTTTGTTGGTGCTGGTAAGACTGTGACAGCACCAACAAAAGTGATATATTGTACTAAATGATCTGAGAATACTAAGTTTGCTTGTGATTGCTTATTGATTACTTCTCGAAAGAAGATTTATTGGGGAACAAAGTTTCCAGGAACGGTTTTATGCGTGCACGATCTTCGTCGGTAGCCCGTGGTGTATCATTTAGACAAAACAAAGCGGGATTATATTTCTTTATAAACCACATAAAGTCGGGTTTGTAAACTCTTATTCGGCACGACTCATATCTGTTCATATACTTAAGCACTCCTCTTTTGGTAGCTAATGCATAATAAAGCATCAGTATTCTTTGTATATCACTTTCGTGTCTGAAATGATTGGTTACAATTTGAGATATTTCTTCTTTAAACGCAACTTCAGTAATACTCTTCAAATCACTTTTTAGATATGCGTCGATATTATGATGTGGTGTTCCCGAATAATACTTGCCATAATCTCTATCAATTAGTTTTGCAGCATTATCTATTGTTATGCGATAAAGATTTCTGTGGATATTAAACCGTGCTTTAAAGTTGTTTATTAGTTTTCCAAATAAAGATCTCTGAAGTCTTACGATTGGGAAGCCTGATTTTTCATCAAAAAAGAAGTCGGGTGTAATTGGTTTATGAAAGAACATATCATCGTTGGCATACAAAAAGCGTTCGGACAAACCCGGTATGCGATATAGAAAATATTCAATCACAACCGAGTTATAGCACGGAATTGCCTGCGGCGGCAAAATATCTCTTATATCTATTATTTTTACTTTAGGATTATCTGTATTGAGCCAATGAGGCTTTTGCTCGTCGGTAACAATAATAATATTTCTAATCCATGGTGCGCAGGTTTCTGCCGACCTTAGGGAGTGAAGCAGCTCATGATTATCGGCTGTTCGTGCTTTTGAAACAGCATCAATGTTAAGGCCTTTTTCTTTGTTCAGAAATGCATTTTTTTTGTTCAACCAATCAATGTCATTCCCGTCAACCCAAAGGTATACCAGGTCTATTTCAGAGTTGTTTGTATAATTGCTCATATAGCATGAAGTGTTTTTTGTATGAATATGAGTTTGCATAATCTATCTCATCTTGTATAAGCTTTTTGTTGTTGTAAAAAGCATCCAGATTGTTTGTGATTAAATCTCTCATATCCTCCGGTTTATAGCTGTCCCAAAAATAAGCAAAATTTTCACCAATCTCTTCAAGACTGGTTTCTTTTGAAGAAAACACCGGCTTTCCAAACTGCATTGCTTCTATCACGGGTAGACCAAAGCCTTCAAAAAGAGAAGGGAACACAAAGGCTTCGCAATTGGCATACATCCACACTTTTTCTTCGGCCGATATGGGCCCCAAAAGTGTTACGTTGCTGATTTTTTCATCTTCAATTCGCTTATTCATGAATATGCCGTATTCTGTATTGTTAATTCCTGCAATATAGAGATGTTTGTCAGGTAGTAACTTCATCATGTCAAGCAACACATGGAAGTTCTTCTTCTTATTTAGTACTCCAATTGAAAACAAGAACGGTTCCTTTATATCTACATTTGGCTTTATAGATGGTGATGATGATATATTTACAACTCCATTGTAAATCACCTCGCACTGTTTTCCATTTAGTTTAAGATGCTTTTCAACTTCTAGTTTTGCAAACTCAGAAATACAAATAATTTCATTGGCGCGGTTTACTTTTCGTTGCAGGCGTCTGTGCTTTCTCAAACGTCTTGCACCTTTTGTTTCATATAGATAATTCAAATCATGTATGGTGAGAATTACTTTTGTCTTTGATGAAACAAAATATGAGGGCTTAAATCGACTCAACTGATGAGTGGAGTGCCAAACATCAAAAGAAGGGAAAAACCACCTGTGGAATCTACGCAGTGGATGTCTTGAATCAAGATAGTTTACTTCATTTCCAAACGTTCCAAAATACTTTTTAGGTAAAAGGAGTGTCAGGGATAAATCGGATTCCGATCTTTTATAGTTTTCCTTGAAATAGTTGGCATAGGCTAATGCAACTTGTCCCAAACCACAATAAATGTTCTTTAATTCCGACAAATCGATTAGAACGGTTTTCTTCATAATAATGAGGATCTTATTTTGCGCAAAGGTAAGTAAAATAACTATAACTCAAATGCTAACTTTACGCCTATATACTTAAACTCTAACTTTTGAAAAGAAGTGAATAGAGCAGCGTTAGCTCTTGTAAAGTATCTGTTGCCAATGCCATACCCGAGTTCTGTATAAGACTTGATGTGTGGTGTGTGAAGCTGGCTGATATAAATACGCTCTCTGTTTATATACTCTGAGATGATTGGAATGTTTCGGAGAATAAGAAAAGGAGTCTCTATCATGATATGCCCTTGAATGTACATGTCTGATGCATTATACAATTGTCGGTTAAGCAAGTTGAATGAACCTCCTATGCCATCGTTCCAGTTGCTTGGAGAATAGTTTTTTGCAAAGAACGAAAAGTCTGCAAAATATTCACTCCCTCTGTTGAAGAATTTTCCCGCACCTATATGGTATTGAATGGAGTTCATCAACCCTAATTGAATGTTTTGACTAATGTCCAATTCGGCTCTATAGTATTTGGAGCTACTACCAAAAATATCGGGAATACTTTTTGCAAATTCAATCTTAAATGTGGGATATTTTGATCTTACATAGATCTTCTGTCTTCCTTCGTATCTATAATATTGTTCGGGTGTCCAGCTAAATCTAATAAATGGAGAGAAGGAGCGTTTGGTAATCAAAAGCTTGTCTAGTAGATCATCTGGAGGATCTGGCAAATTTGGTGAGTTTAAGGATTTGAAATATAGGTCTTCCTCAAGTTCTTCTTTGTCCCTTCCCGGTTTTCTTAAATGAAATTCCGTTCCGATGGTGGTAACAAACCCGTTGAAAATCTCGTAGTCATTATATAATTTGGAATAATAGTCTCTATAGTTCTTGAGAGGTAGTTCGTCAAATACAACGCCGCTATTTTCTAGTTCTTCTTGCACTTGTTTTGTAAATAAAGAGCTGTAAGATGGTAGCCCTATTCCCACGGAAAGCGAAATATTGCCCTGGTGGTAAGGTTCATAGTTCCATGTGGAGGTTACATCTGCCACCACTTCTCGCTTTTTGGAGTAAAAACCTGCAAAGGCTTTTACATTAAAGCTGCGACTTCTGGTCATAAAATAATTAAGAGATAATTTCTGACGATATGTAATTCCGTCAACGGTAGAGTATCCTAACATCAATGGATTAAGCAAGCCGCTATATCCAATCATTGTTGACTTTATTTTGTATCTTGAATTTAATACAAACTTTTGAGCAAAAAACTGTGTCTTCCTGCCATTCTGAAGAGAATCTTTTTGTAGTTTTTCAGCAAGCTTTTCTTGTTGCGCTTTCTTATAGTTGTTTATTACATCCAGTTCTTTTGCTTGAAGGGGTATGGCTCTGTGTGTATCCCAAAATGCCGTGTTATTATTTGTGGGAACTGAGTCTAGTTTAATCTTAAAATACTCGCTGATGTTAAGAGATTTCTTTTTTTCCTGAGAAGTTCTGAGTACTACATCTTCATACTTGATAGAGGCCAGGTGTCTGCTGCCAACTATGTTTCCCAGATAGCTCACATTATTATATATTACAAACTTAACAGGCAAGAATCTAGATATCCATGTTTCGCCCATACTTATTTCAAAAGAAAAATCAGCAAATGATTCCACCCCTTCGGCACTAAAATGTACTACTCGCCAGGTGCCATATTCTATTACGAAGTTTCCCTTTAAAAGCTTTTGGTTGTCGTATATGGGTTTAAACTCTATTGTGTAATAGGTTTTGTTATCCTCCACAGTGGTCTTTAGAAGTTTGTAGTTGTAATATTTTTTTGTTGATAACCTGATTGGCATGAAGAAGGTTTCAGTATTTGTGGCCTCGCCATACACATTGATGTTTAGCAAATTGAATGGTATCATTTCGATATCCCTTTTGCTTATCAATGTTCCCGTTACATTTTTTACATTCTGAGTGTAATTATTGGGATAGCTATACTTCAAAGTACTTATGGTTTCAATCACTGCCTCGTCAGACTTTGGATCATGAAGTACTAATCTTGGCACTAAATGAGTGTATTTATACAGAAAATTCTTTTTAATAGTTTCAACATAAGTGCGCATATAAACTTCAGCCTTGTAGTTGTCTACAAGACCGTTATACTTTTCTGCAGCATTCATCGACCTCTTCAGTATTGTGTCTAATGGTAAAGAAGCTTGTCCAAAAAGACTTGCTGATGTGAGAAGCACTATAATTAATATGGCATGGCGTATCTTCATTTATGGATACAAATCTAATTATTATTTGATAAAAAATTAGATTTATCTTGCTATAATTATCATATTATGGGGAATTACTGAACAAAATATCGGGTAAGTGAGGATAAAAAAGTGTTTTTTAAAATACTCTTTCTCATATTATGAACTTTTATAGTACAAAATCTCAAATTAAATTTTAATTTTGTGTTTTATAACATAGTTGTAAAGCATTTTATGGGTAAAGTAGTAAAAGAAAAGATAGATTTGTCATTCACATTAACTGATATCTGGCGCCTTCTTACTGAAGAGGAGCGAGAATTAATTAAAAGTGATGCAAGGATTGTAAATTTTAGAAAGAATGAAACAATCCATGTAGAAGGGGATCAGCCCAAGGATTTGATGTGTCTATTAAAAGGAAAGGTCAAGATATATAAGGATGGAGTGGGAGGACGAAGCCAGATTATAAGAATGATTAGACCAATTCAATACTTTGGATATAGAGCCTACTTTGTTAAAGAGCCATACGTAACGGCATCGGCGGCTTTTGAAACATCTACAATATGCTTTATCTCGATGGAACTGATTGAAAAGATTCTTTATAAAAATACTCAGCTGGCTTTTTTCTTTATACAAATGCTCTCGTTTGACCTGGGAGTTGCTGATGAGAGAGTGGTGAATCTGACACAGAAACATGTGAGAGGAAGACTTGCAGAGTCTCTTATTTTCTTGAAAGAAAGCTATGGATTGGAAGAGGATGGTGCCACCATAGATATTTATCTGACAAGAGAAGATTTGGCCAATTTGTCAAATATGACCACTGCAAATGCAATTCGTACCCTGACTGCTTTTGTTAATGAGGGTGTTATATATCTGGACGGCAGAAAGATAAAGATTATTGATGAAGAGGTTCTTAGAAAAATAAGCAAGATGGGGTGATATCGTATTTTTAGTTTTCCCAAATCTTTCCAACATTGGATACTAACTTTGACACAAAAAAATACTAATGCCACAAACCATAAAATAAAGAAATTGATGATAGTGATAAAGAAACTTACTAAAGCAGTTTTCAGAAAATACTATAACGCTGTAGAGAAATCTATAGAGAATCCGGTATCCATTCAAGAAGATAATTTTAAATACTTGTTGGAGCACGGCAAGAAGACCTTTATTGGCAATGAGTTTAATTTTAATGATATAAAGGGAATAAGTGAATTTCAAAAACAAGTTCCAATATTTAGATATAATGATTTAAGACCATATCTTGACAGAATAATAATTGATAAACAATCGAATGTGTTGTGGGATACTCCTGTTAGGTGGTTTGCAATGTCTAGCGGAACAACAAACGATAAAAGCAAATATATACCTGTTACAAAAGAATCTCTGGAGAATTGCCATTTTAGATGCGGACATAATATGCTTGGTTTATATGGAAACAGCTTTCCTGATACATCTTTTGTTTTTGGTAAAACCTTGGTGATTGGAGGTAGCCAACAGGTAAACAGTATTGGTGAAGGGGTGTTCACGGGAGATATCTCGGCAGTATTAATGAAGAACCTTCCTTTTTTAGTAAAGCTGGCACGAACTCCTGAAGAGTTGGCTTTGATTCCAGACTGGGAGGAGAAGCTTGACAAGATGTCTGCATATGCTCGCAATGAGGATATCCGTGCTCTGCTGGGCGTTCCTTCGTGGATGTTGGTTTTACTTAAAAAAATAGCTGCAGATACCGGTAGAGGCATTTCTGATTTATGGCCAAACCTGGAGGTTTTTTTTCATGGTGGGGTGAGCTTTACGCCGTATAAGGAACAGTATGATAAATTGACATCATCACTTAATGTAAATTATTGGGAGACTTATAACGCATCGGAAGGTTTCTTCGGGGTTCAATATTCTGACAAATCTAAGGATATGCTTTTGATGTTGAATAATGAAATTTTTTATGAGTTCATTCCGTCAAGTGAATGGAAAGAGGAGAATCCTAAAACTGTTTTGCTGTCTGAAGTTGAAGTTGGGAAACAATATGCAATTGTAATTACCACAAGTGGTGGATTATGGAGATATAAGATCGGGGATACAATTGAGTTTACATCAAAAGATCCTTATCTTTTTAGAATAACTGGACGAACAAAACAATATATTAATGCGTTTGGCGAAGAGCTGATAGTGGATAATGCTGACAAAGCATTGGAACAGGCGTGTTTAGGCACAAACGCTATTATTTCGGAATATACTGCTGCACCAAAGTATATTGATAATGGTTGTGCAGGTGCTCATGAATGGTATATAGAGTTTGAGAAAAAACCGGTTAATATAGAGTTATTTACAACTTTGCTGGATGATAATCTTAAAAAATTAAACTCAGATTATGAGGCAAAGCGTTCGTATAATCTTTCTCTTGGTCGTCCGATAATAAGGGTGCTTAATTCTGGTGATTTCTATAGATGGATGGAGAACAAAGAAAAGCTGGGAGGACAAAACAAAGTTCCAAAATTGTCAAATAACAGAAATTATATTGATGATATATCATCGTTTTTGAATGGTAAGTCCTAAAATTGAATAAAAACACGCAGCGCTTGAGAAATACTGAGAATTTTTCAGTAAGTTTGCAGGCTAAAATTGATTTGCAGAATATGAATATAAGACCTTTAAGCCTAATTTTGGCAATAATTTTGTTGTCTTCTTGTGGAGAATATAACAAGATTATGAAAAGTAACGATAGGGAAGTAAAGTATACTTACGCTAAGAAATATTTTGAGGAGAAAAAATATAGTCGTTCTATTTCATTGTTAGAAGAGTTAATACACTATTTTAAGGGAACAGACAAAGCTGAAGAATCTCTTTATTTATTGGGTCAAAGTTATTATAACTCAAAGGATTATATTTCTGCAACTGAGATGTTTTCAACATACTACAATACTTATCCTCGAGGTGAGTATGCAGAGTCTGCTTTATTTTATGCAGCATTTGGTATGTATCTTGATTCTCCCGATCCAAGGCTTGATCAGTCTAAAACGTATAAGGCTATCTCCGAATTTCAGCGTTATATAGAGGAGTATCCTCAAACTGAAAGAGCGGAGCAGGCCAAGAATTATATGTTTGAATTGCAAGAGAAGCTGGCACTAAAGGAGTTGCGCTCGGCTCAGCTGTATTTGAATATGGGAAACTATAGAGGTAACAATTATGAGTCGGCAGTAATAATTGCACGTGAGGCTCTGAAAAATTATCCTTTCTCGAAATATGCTGAAGAGTATCAAATGGTTATTTTGAGATCTCGTTTTGAATATGCTGAAAATAGTACGCTTGAAATGCAACCAGAGCGTTACAGAATGGTTTTGGATGAGTACTTTAACTACAAAAATAGTTTTCCGGAAGGTAAACACGCCAAAGAGGCAGAGAAGTATTACAATAAATCACAAAGTAAGATTGAGAAACTTCCGTCATAAGTTTTTAATGATTAACGAAAAAGAAATTATATTTTAAAAATGGATTATAGAAAAACAAATGCTTCATCAACATCAGAAACTCGTGATGTTATGAAAATGTCTGAACCAGTGGGTAACGTTTATGAAATGGTTCGTATCATTAGTAAGAGAGCTAATCAACTATCGGTGGAAATGAAAACTGATCTTGATAATAAGCTTGAAGAATTTGCTTCTTATAGCGATAATCTTGAGGAGGTTTTTGAAAATCACGAACAAATTGAGATTTCTCGTTTCTATGAGAAACTTCCAAAACCATCTCTTATAGCTATACAGGAGTGGAACGAAAATAATATTTATTATCGTAATCCTTCAAAAGAAAAAGAAGAATTCTAAACAACATACCGGCAATATTATATGATACAAAGAATTCAAACTCTGTTTTTATTGCTTGCTTCAGGATGTATGTTAACAGCAGTTCTTGCTCCTCTTATGAAATTTAGCTCAGGCGCCGAAACTGTTGTTTTTGAAGCGCTGGGAATTAATCAGGGGGGTGATATTGTAAATTCAACATGGGGACTGTTTGCTGTAGGTGCCTTAAGTTCAGTTATTGCTCTTTTGTCAATATTCTTATTCAAAACAAGAATTGTGCAAATTAGGGTTTCGATTTTTAATATAATTGTAATGGTAGGCTTTTATCTGTATTTCGCCTTTTTGTTTTATCGAATTAGTCCTGATGCAGGATTAAAGTTCCAAAGTGTTGGAGTGGGATTGATAATGCCTATAATAGCAATAATATTAACTTACCTAGCTGTTAGAAAGATTGGAGCCGACGAAGTATTGGTTAGATCTCTTGACCGATTGAGGGGATGATATTGTTGTAAAGAAATTGTAATTGATGAACGGGTGCATAAAGAAATTATATCATTCCTGTTCATCAATTTTTTGTTTTTAGTTTAGTGTAATATTTGAAATCATTATTTTGATGAAAAAATTATCGTTTTTGTTTGTTGTTCTAATTAGTCCGTTCTTCTTAATATCGCAAAATATTAATGATGTTTTTAAGACAGTTCCCTTTGATGTAATCCCCGGATTATCAGATGAGGATAAGGAGATGTTGTTGGTTAATCAGGATACAATTGCAATTACCGGCACTATGGGTGAAATTGCAAAGATTGCACATTCGGATACATACATCAAGTTGAAGACTTCAAAAATTGGAACTACACAGATTAAGATCATCACTACTTCTGAAAATGAGTCAATTGTTGCTGTTGTAAGAACTGTTTGCGCAGATGTATGTGACAGTGATGTTAGATTCTATACAAGTAGATGGGAGGAACTAAATAAAGACATTTTTTTTCCAAACTTAACATTGGATGTGTTTCTTGATATTGATGGGATAAATAATAGTTCACAAACAAATATCAATCTTCCACTATTCTTCCCTACGAGCTTTGACTTTGATGAGAGTTCAGAAGATATAAAAGTGAAATCTGAGATAGAGAAAACATACTCCGACAATCAGTCGAAATTTATCCGTCATTACATAAAGACGGAAGATATTGTCCTTAAATGGAATGGGAAATCATTTTCCTTGTAAAGTATTAATGCACCTGTAGTTCAATGGATAGAATATCGGATTCCGGTTCCGACGATGCGAGTTCGAATCTCGCCAGGTGTACTTAGATTGTTATATTTGTGGTATAAACTGACATATATGAAAAGAGATTTATTCACATTAGCTTTTATAATGTTGATGGTTGTAACGTCAGGATGTTCTAAGAATGATCCAAGCCGTGATGCTACGCGTCTTAGAATTAGTCTGACAGATGCTCCTATTTCCATTCGTGCAGAGGCTATGTTGATTTCAGAGATGAATATTGATATACAAAAAATTGAGGTGTCAGCGATTGATTCAACATCAACAGATGAAAATTGGACTGCCATAAATTACAATGGCGGTGTTTATAATATACTACAGTTGTCGAATGGAAAATCAAAGCAATTGTCTGATCAGTATTTTTCTTCCGGTGTACTGAAAAATGTTAGAATATTTTTTGGAGAAAACTCCACAATAAGATCTGCCGGTCAAAACAAGCCTCTTTTGTTAGATCCTTCTGCCAAAGATGGTGTTGTAGTACCTGTTAATGCTAATCTATATGCAAACTATGTAACCAATATAATGATTGATATCAATGCTGCTATGTCATTATATGTTCAAAATGATAATTTTTATTTCAAGCCCAATATAAGGGGATTTGCTGAAACATACGGCGGTTCATTAAAAGGTTATGTTTCTCCATTAGATGCTAGTCCTCAAGTTGTGGTGACTAATGATATTGATACTCTTTTTACTATACCGGAGATGACGGATGGTATGTTTAAATTTCTGGGGATGACAGCAGGAAAGTGGGATATTCATGTATTTGCTGATCCTGAATCAGGGTATAGAGATACAATATTTTCAGACAGTATAATTTCAGGAAGAACTACTGAAGTTAAATCTATTGCCTTGAAGAAAATCGATGTTGAAGAAGAATAGGTTAGCAATCATCATCATCGTCATATCCGGCCTTACATGTTAGTGGTGCTAGTGCATATGCATCATATTCATCATATGCCGGCCCGGGAATTCCATTGAAAGTGACAATCCTATCTAAACGAACCTGTTTTTTACTTTCAAAATATAAATAGAAAGAATTTGTCTCATCGGAGTCAATCTTTATCACTTTACCTGAAGCTTCCTCCAGGTGGGGATAGTTGTCAAATCCAAAATAAAATACTCTCATCTGTTCTTTTTTGATCTCCTTTTCAAGAAGTTCGAAGTAATCGGGCGATATTGGTAAATATGATGTTTTCATACTATATAAACAATAGTTATTGAGACTAGTTCATCTAATATTTTTCATTGCAGTTTAAATTAAATAGATGATATAATTTTTGATTCCTCCAATAATTAATATCTTTGAAATGTTTTAGTGGTTGAATTTAGTCACTTTAATAATATTCATTCTAATCAAAACCAAAACTTTTTATTTAAGATGAAATGGATAAATCGTAACGATAGTGAAACTAACTATGAAGATAGGAGAGGACGAAGCGTGAAACGTGGCGCAGCTTTTGGAGGAATAGGTGCTGTAATTATAGCAATAATAGCTTTATTGCTGGGGCAGGACCCATCACAAATATTGAATTTGGCAGGTGAATTTTCAACCGGACAATCATCCGAAGAGTTGGTTGATGCATCTAGAATGCATGAAAACGAGGAGCTAAAGGTATTTACACTTGGTGTGTTTAATAGTGCTAATGATGTGTGGACTGAAATTTTCAAAAAGCAACTGAATAGAAAATATCAAAACCCTGTTCTGGTTAACTTCACAGATTATACAACTTCTCCGTGTGGTGGTGCATCAGAACAAACAGGGCCTTTTTATTGTCCGGCTGATGAAAAGATATATATAGATTTAAATTTTTTCCACCAACTTGTTAGTGAGTATGGAGCCCAAGGTGAGATGGCTATGGCTTATGTTACTGCTCATGAGGTGGGGCATCATATACAGAAGTTACTTGGGATCTTAGATCAAATGAATCAAAAAAGAGGGCGAATAAGTGAAAAAGAATACAATAAACTTAATGTTAAGCTTGAATTACAAGCAGATTTTTTTGCTGGTGTGTGGGCATACCAAGCAGCAAAAGCAGGAACTATATTGCTAGAACCGGGTGATTTAGAGTCTGCCATCAGTGCCGCAAATGCGGTGGGTGATGATACACTTCAGAAAAAATCTATGGGATATACAGTTCCCGATTCCTTTACTCATGGTACATCAGCCCAGAGAATATACTGGTTCAGAAAGGGTTATGAAACCGGAGATATAAGTTTGGGAGATACCTTTAATGATCCCAGTCTTAATTGATTTGTAATAAAATTAAATACTAACAGCTGTGTTTTAAAATAATTTTAGCATGCATATTTATCAGAAAAGTAAAATAATGATAGATATGCATGTTTTTTTTGTGTATCTTTACATCCCACAATAGAATTCTATCATAACTAAAGATGCTAAAAATAATTGCCTATCCCTTATCAGCTATTTATTATCCTTTATTCGGCCTCACATTGGTGGTATTTCACATAATACAATGGCTCGCACTTAATCTTTTTGGATATGAGGCTCATAAAAGAAGTGGGGATTGGCTTTGTTTCTTTTTAGTTGCAAATACCTACGTGCTGGGTACTAGATATAAAATTCTAAATTTAGAGAAATTGCCAACGGGTGTGCCATTGATAATTGCTGCTAATCACCAAAGCTTTTACGATATACCAAGTATTTCATGGTTTATGAGAAAGGTACATCCAAAATATATAAGCAAAATTGAGTTGAAAAGAGGAATACCCAGTATTTCATATAATTTGCGTCATGGTGGCTCTGTTTTGATTGATAGAAAAGATGCTCGTCAATCATTGTCAGCAGTAAAAGAGGTTGGACTTTATATTGAGAAATATAAGCGTTCAGTAGTAATATTCCCCGAGGGAACAAGAAGTAAAACTGGGAAGCCCAGACCATTTGCTGTAAATGGTTTGAAAATATTGTGCAAGAATGCACCAACAGCTTATGTAGTTCCGGTTACTATAAACAACTCATGGAAGATGACAAAATGGGGTGCATTCCCTTTAGGTGTGGGTAATAAACTGGAGTTTATTATTCATGATCCTATTTCCGTAAGGGATACACCATTTGAAGAGGTTTTTGAAAGAACTGAACGAGCAGTGGTTCAGTCTATAATTTAGAAATTTACCTTTATAATATTAGCTCATACTCCTCATACTGTGGCGAATTGTGTGTGGCTGCGAGCGTGTCTTAATGAATGGCTGATCGTCTTCATTTCAAGAATTGCTTTCATGTAAATTTAAATATGAACTCAATGTGAGTTCTAAATCTATGATATTAAGAAAATAAAACAATAAAATGGCAAAATCAAACTCATTTAATAAAAGAGAAATAGAGAAAAACAAACAGAAGAAGAGAGAAGAAAAACGAAAAAGAAGGGAAGAACGTAGGAACAATCCATCTGACTCATTTGAAGATATGATAGCTTATGTGGATGAGTTTGGAGTTATAACCGACACTCCACCTGAACCGACCAATGTTGAAGAGATAGAGATTGATGATATAGAGATTTCTACTCCAAAGATGGAAGTTGAAGAGGAGGAGGTTATAAAGAGTGGATACGTTGACTTTTTTGATCCTAGAAAAGGATTTGGCTTTATAAAACAAGATAATGGCTCGGAGAGTTATTTCTTTCACATAACAAGCGCACCTGCTGATATTGATATGGGAGATAAAGTTTTATTTGAGCTTGAACGTGGGCAAAAGGGAATGAATGCGGTGAATATTAAGTTAAAATAGAAACAAAAAAAGGTTATCCATAAGGATAACCTTTATCTTTTGTGGGCGTTGACGGATTCGAACCGCCGACCCTCTGCTTGTAAGGCAGATGCTCTGAACCAGCTGAGCTAAACGCCCCAA
>CAZHWC010000069.1:0-1863 GCA_964535975.1 uncultured Proteiniphilum sp.
TAAACCCAAATTCGTGAGCGCGCTTTTTGCACATCTCTTCATTTATGTCGCATACTTTTACAAGTTCTATCTTGCTGCTTTTAAGTGCGGCCGACATGGTGCTGCGTCCTTCGCCTAAGCCTAATATTCCAATCTTTAGCATATTAATATAGTATAAAGTTGAGTAGTTATTTTCTATAATGACGGATGCACTACTGTAATGTACTAAATCAATATATTGAAATGTTGTTTGAGTACATTTATTGTTTCCAGGCGTCTCGAATGAAACAATAATAACATAAATATGAAAAAAATTAGAGCTTTTGCAATTCTATTTGTGCTGCTTTTGGCTATTTCTTGTAAGAAAGAGTCTGTTCAGATTTTTACTCTCACGGATAGCTCCGAGAGGTTACTGTTTGGTGCAGAGCATTTAAGAGAGACTTTGACAGATCGTCAATTTAGTGTTAGTATGCAATCTGTTAATGCGGAGGGACTGACTGCCTCCGACGACAGACGATTTGTAATACTTGAAAAAGATAATCCTTTGGCTTCACAAATAGCTGCTGATATGGGCTTTGAGCTGCCCGAGAGCATTGATGCAGAAGGTTTTTATATAGCATCCAAAAATAATGTTACTTTGATTTATGGTCAGGACCCATCGGGTGCTATGTATGGTAGCTATGAAATTGCCGACCTTATAAAAGCTGACAAGGAAATTCCTACAGAGTTGATTGATGCCCCTGAAATGGTTCTTCGCGGTGCTTGTGTTGGGCTTCAAAAGCCATATTACTTGCCCGGACGCACTGTTTATGAATATCCGTATACTCCCGAGACTTTCCCATGGTTTTATGATAAAGAGCTTTGGATAAAGTATCTTGACATGTTGGTGGACAACAGAATGAACTCTCTGTATTTATGGAATGGTCATCCGTTTGCTTCTTTGGTAAAACTTGATGACTATCCGTTTGCAATTGAGGTGGATGATGCAACCTTTAAAATGAACGAAGAGGTTTTCTCATTCCTTACTAATGAGGCTGCAAAAAGAGGTATATATGTGATTCAGATGTTTTATAATATTCTGGTGTCTAAGCCTTTTGCTGAGCATTATGATATTAAAACACAAGACCGCAATCGCCCTATAACTCCTTTGTTATCGGATTATACTAGAAAATCTGTGGCCGCTTTTGTTGAGAAGTATCCAAATGTGGGGCTTTTAGTTTGCCTTGGCGAAGCAATGGCAACTTATGAAGATGACGTTGTATGGTTTACCGAGACTATTATCCCCGGTGTGAAAGATGGTTTGCAAGCTTTGGGAAGAACTGACGAGCCGCCAATTATTGTTCGTGCTCACGATACTGATTGTAAGATGGTGATGGACGAAGCTTTACCACTTTATGGCAATTTATATACAATGCATAAGTATAATGGCGAATCACTTACTACCTACGAGCCAAGAGGACCATGGGGTGATATTCATCAGGATTTGAGCAGTCTGGGTTCTGTTCATATTGATAATGTTCATATTTTGGCCAACCTTGAGCCATTCAGATATTCTTCTCCCGACTTTATTCAGAAAGCAACAATAGCAATGCATAATGCTCATGGTGCCAATGCTTTGCATTTATATCCACAGGCTTCTTACTGGGACTGGCCATATACTGCCGATAAGCTTCCAAATGGTGAGAGACTTGAACAACTTGACAGAGACTGGATGTGGTATAAGGCATGGGGCAGATATGCCTGGAAGGCTGAGCGTCCACGTAGTGAGGAGATTGGTTACTGGGCTGAGCAATTGAATGATGTGTTTGGTTGTGGTGATCAGGCTGTGAATATTCTTGAGGCTTACGAACAAACCGGTGAGATATCTCCTAAACTGTTGCGCAG
>CAZHWC010000069.1:1963-12724 GCA_964535975.1 uncultured Proteiniphilum sp.
AAAAACAAAGATGAGTTTGACAGATTGAAGAATGACGTTTACTGCTACCGTGAGTTTGCTCACTTCTTCCACGATAAGGTTAAGGCTGCAGGCCATGTTTTAGATTATCAGTACAGTAATAAAATTGAAGACCTTGAGGCTGCCATCCCTCTTATGGAGGCTAGCTTGGAACACTTCAGAAAGCTTGTTGATCTGACAAAGGATACATATCTGTATGCAAATAGTATGCAGACGGCGCAGCGTAGAATTCCAATTGGTGGAGATGATGGTAATAACAAGACATGGGAGGAGTTGCTGCCACACTATGAGCGAGAGCTTAAAAACTTCTTAGAAAATCTTGAAATATTAAAAGCCGGTGATTCTAACGCTGAAGCCGGTGATATTTCGGAGTTGGTTGCAGCAGATGTTTCTTTAACCAGCCCAAGTGCTCAGTGGGTATCGTTATCTAAAGGTGCTAATATAATTAGTGGAATTAGTTCTTCGTTGAAGGAAGTTGCACCTGAGCTTAAGAATATGTCTGTATTGAAATTGGATGCTTCCACTCAAAGAGAGCATGGCACTACACTGGAATTTGAAGCTTCTGAGCCTGTAAAACTATTGGTTGGTTATTTCCGTTCCGATCAGAGCATGTATGCCAAAGCACCAACTTTGGAGACAGATGCCTCGGCTAACCTTTATGGACAAGCCGACCCGGCTATATTAAACGGAATCGATATTGCGGGACAACCCTCGGTTAACTTCCACGTGTATTCTTTCCCCGCCGGCAAACATAGTATTGCGCTTGGCAAGGGACTGTTGCTGGTTTCTAATTTCACTAAGTCTGAAATAGCATCTCGCAATGCCGGACTGACTGATGAGAAATCGTCGGAGACTGTTGACTGGTTGTTTTACTAAAATATTTGTTTTATGAAGACTCTGATATCTGTAGTATCTAAGACTAAATTAGTATTTATACTTTCTGTTGCTTTGTGTTTGGTTGCGTGTCAATCGCATAAAGAAGTAAAAAACTATTCGATAGTTGAGATTATTGATACAAATTCTGTCTTAGATGCCGGAGGGATATCAGAGTTTTCAAAACAAAACAATATAAGTGCTGAAAATATTTACAACTGGGAAAACCATTGGGTTTTCTATGTCGTAAGTGACAATTATTCTGCATTGGTTGATAATATAAGGGATGCTTTTGCGGATGTGGAAGTTAAACTTTATGACTCACCTTTTTATAACTTTATATGTCTTGAGCATTGTGATGAAAAGTGTGTAGAAGAACGCACGAATATTATTATGACTGCAAACCTTGTTGATGATAAGGTGATGCAGGATGAGTATATGGAGTATCATTATACTCAGTTTGAAGAATGGCCTGAAGTGTCAGATGGATTTTGTAATGCACATTTCCAGCAACTTCAGGTTTTTCGTAATGGCAGGCAGCTAATGCTTGTTATCAGTATTCCGAAAGGAGACAACCTTGATAATCTTAATCCCAAAACTGTAGAAAACAATCCTCGTGTTGATGAATGGAATGAAATTATGTCTAAATATCAGGAGGGAATAGAGGATGCCCCTGAGGGAGTTGTTTGGATTGAGCTCGAAAAAATAAATTAAACATATGGCCGGCTTTTCATTCTTAGATATTTCAGTAATAATTGCATATGTAGTTGTATTGGCTGCAATTGCATTTTGGTCAAGCTACAGTAAAAAAAATAAGAGTGACAATCTCTTCCTGGCAGATAAATCACTGGGGTGGGTTGCAATAGGGTTGACTATGTGGGGTACAAATGTCGGCCCTTCTATGTTAATAGCCAATGCCAGCAGCGGATATGAGAGTGGCATTGTTGCAGGCAACTTCTCATGGTATGCATTTCCGTTTATATTTCTGCTCGCCTTTGTGTTTGCTCCCCGATATCTGGGTGCTCAGGTAACAACATTGCCCGAGTATATGGGTAAGCGATTTGGAGAAAACACACAAATATATATTGCATGGTACACCATTGTCACGGTTGTAATTTCGTGGCTGTCGCTAACCCTGTTTTCGGGCGGCATATTTATGGCACAAGTTCTAAACTTCCCCCTATGGGTTTGTATAGTTATTCTGGTTTCTGTGTCTGCCCTTTTTGTTATGATTGGAGGACTTAAGACAATTGCATACACCAATGTTTTTCAAATGTTGCTCTTGATAGCGGTGTCGGTGCTGCTTGTGGTATTGTCAATCAATAAAATAGGAGGCATTGAAGAACTAGCTCAGAGAACACCTTCCTCATACTGGAAGTTGTTGCAGCCCCTTGACCATCCCGACTTTCCCTGGCTGGCAATTATATTGGGTTATCCAATAATGGGTGTATGGTTTTGGTGCACCGACCAGTCTATGGTTCAATCAGTATTGGGTGCCAAAAGCCTAAAAGAGGGACAGCGCGGCACCAACTTTCTGGCATGGCTTAAACTTATAGATATTCCTTTGTTTATTTTGCCGGGTATTTTGGCTTTTATTCTGCTTCCCGGTCTCACAGATTCTACTGATGCATATTTGCAGTTGGTGAAAACAGTTTTTCCAAGCGGATTGCTTGGTCTGGTAGTGGTGGTGATGATTGCTGCCCTTGTCAGCACAGTAGGTTCGGCGTTGAACTCTTTGAGCACTGTGTTTACAATGGATATATATATGAAAAACAAAAAGCACATCACAGATCCCCGAAAGATAAAAAGGATAGGAAGAGTTGTGGTGCTTGTGGGTTCTGTTCTATCTGTATTCCTGTCTATCGGGATTTCTTATATTCAGGGACTTAGCTTTTTTAATATCTTTCAGTCCGTATTAGGCTTTATAGCTCCGCCAATGACGGTTGCCTTTCTGGCTGCGGTGCTTTGGAAGCGAACTTCGCATCATGCAATAAATCATGTATTGTCATTTGGCACAATTTTCAGTATCGGAGTTGGTCTCTTATATTATATGGGTTATCTGCTGCCCAACATCCACTTCTTATATATCTCGTTTATGATATTTGTGGCACTCTCAATTTATGTGATAGTATATTCTTTATTGCTTAAGCGAGGTGACGAACCTGCTGTGTCATTAGATTATCAGCCTGTGTCGGTAAGCAGATCAGTTAAAATTGCATGGTCGTTATTGATTGTAGCAATGGTTTCATTGTATTTAGTTTTTAATTAGCAAACTATTATTTTTATATATTTCATGAATAAGAATGTTTTATTGGTTTTATTCGTTCTGTTAGTTTCATTGTTGAATGGTGTTGATGCTTATTCACAAAACAGAGTACCTCAATCTAAGATGAAAGAGGTTTATGAGGAGGTGAAGACCCCTTATAAGTATGGTTTGGTTATAGCTCCCGACACTAACTATGAAAAAGCAGACTGTCCAACTGTTTTCAGAAGAGGTGATAAATGGTATATGACCTATTTTATTTATAACGGAAAAACAGGAAAGGATGGAAGAGGGTATGAGACCTGGCTTGCCGAGAGTGATAATCTCTTGGAATGGACAACCCTTGGTCGCGTTCTTTCGTTTAGAGATGGCAAGTGGGATGAGAACCAGCGCGGCGGATATCTGTCCTTGGTAGATATTGACTGGGGTGGGAGTTATGAAATAGAGAAATTCAAAAACAGGTATTGGATGACTTATATAGGAGGGAACAAAACCGGTTATGAAACGGGACCCCTGAAGATAGGTGTGGCCAATACCAAAGGCGACCCAACAGTTGCACATGAGTGGAGCAGCTTTGATAAGCCGGCTATGTCTCCCGATGACAAAAACGGACAGTGGTTTGATAACGTGATTTTATATAAGAGCAGTGTATTTAGGGACGATACCAAAAGGTTTGGAAAGCCTTTTGTTATGTTTTATAATGCAGGTGGAATTAACCCCGAAACAGAGGTTAAGGCCGAGCGCATTGGCATTGCCTTGTCAAACAATATGAAAGATTGGACTCGTTATGAAGGCAATCCAATATTCACACACGAAGAGGGAATAACAGGCGATGGAGTTATTCAAAAGATGGATGACTTGTATGTAATGTTCTATTTCGGAGCATTCAGAGATTCGCGTGACTATAAGGCTTTTAATACTTTTGCATGTTCTTATGATTTGGTTAACTGGACTGACTGGGATGGTGATGACCTTATTGTTCCTTCAAAGGATTATGATGACTTGTTTGCACATAAGTCTTGTGTAATAAAGCATGATGGTGTGGTTTATCACTTCTATTGTGCTGTCAACAAAGAAGACCAGAGAGGTATTGCTGTATCAGTGTCTAAGCCTATGGGCAGATCAAAACTAAAGTTCCCCGAGCCGGAGCCAAAAGGAAAGAGAGAGATTGTTTCTCTAAATAAAGGCTGGAAGACTATAGCAGATGGTGAGTATAGTAAAAAGCATGATGACTTTAAGGTCAGCTCCGACTGGATTGATGTAAACGTTCCGCACAACTGGGATGACTATTGGGGATACAGACAACTTACGCATGGCAACAAACATGGTAATGCATGGTATAAGAAGAATTTCTTTTTGCCCGAATATGACAGCGACAAAAGAGTATTCCTAAAGTTTGAAGGAGTTGGCACATATGCTTCAGTTTTTGTTAACGGCAAAAGCCTGGGGCGCCATCTAAGTGGGCGAACCACACTGACGCTTGATGTGACAGATGCAATTAGGCGAGGAGCAGAAAACACTATTGAAGTAAAAGCTGAGCACCCTGCCATGATTACCGATATGCCTTGGGTGTGCGGTGGTTGTTCGTCAGAATGGGGCTTCTCGGAAGGATCGCAACCAATGGGAATATTCAGACCCGTCACCATGGAAATTGTGGATAAAGTGAGAATAGAACCTTTTGGAGTTCATATCTGGAACAATGATATCAAGAATTTAAATATTGAAACTGAGCTAAAAAACTATAGCAACACAACCGAAACCGTAGAGTTTATCACCAGACTTAATGATGATAACGGAATAGCTGTTTTCAGAATGTCGGAAACTATTACGTTGAAGCCCGGTGAAACTAAACTTATTAAACAGGTTAGCCCCGAGCTTAAGGACCCTATATTGTGGTCGGACGAGAAGCCATATTTGTATCAGTTGGCTTCGGTAGTGAAAAGAGGTGGTGCCACAACAGATGAAGTAACAACACCATACGGTATAAGAACAGTAAGCTGGCCGGTAACCCGTGCAGATGGTGACAATACATTCAAGCTGAATGGCAAATCTGTGTTCTTGAATGGTGTGGGCGAGTATGAGCATAACTTTGGTCAATCTCATGCTTTTAGCAATGAAGAGATTAAGGCTAGAGTGAATATGATTAAAGATGCAGGATTCAATTCTTTCAGAGACGCACATCAACCCCACAATCTGCTTTATCAAAAGTATTGGGATGAGAACGGTATCCTTTTCTGGCCACAGTTCTCGGCTCATATTTGGTATGACACTCCTGAGTTTAGAGAAAACTTTAAGCAGCTTTTGCGTCAGTGGATTAAGGAGAGAAGAAACTCACCTTCAATAATTATGTGGGGATTGCAGAATGAAAGTGTTCTGCCTAAAGAATTTGCCGAAGAGTGTACCGAAATTATTCGCGAAATGGACCCAACTTCACGCACACAGCGTATTGTTACTACTTGTAATGGAGGTTCGGGCACCGACTGGAATGTTGTTCAAAACTGGTCGGGCACATATGGCGGCAATCCTGATAACTATGCCAATGAAATTAAAACTCAACTGATGAATGGTGAGTATGGTGCATGGCGTTCTTTGGGTCTTCATACCGAAGGCGGCTTTGAGCAGGATGGTGTGTGGAGCGAGGATAGAATGACTCTGCTTATGGAGCAAAAGATAAATCTTGCCGAATCTGTAAGAGATAGTATCTGCGGACAGTATCAGTGGATTTTTAACTCTCATGACAATCCGGGCAGGAAGCACCCGGATGAGGGATACAGAACAATCGACAAAATAGGTCCGGTTAATTATAAGGGACTATTATCATCATGGGGCGAACCTTTGGATGTATATTATATGTATCGTTCAAATTATGTTTCTGCCAAAAAAGATCCAATGGTTTATATTGTATCTCATACTTGGGCGGACAGATGGAGCGAGCCCGGCATCAAAGATGGCATTAGAGTTTTCTCAAACTGCGATGAGGTAGAACTGTTTAACGATGTGAAGTCTGAGTCTTTGGGGCGAAGAAAAAAAGATGGAATGGGCACACACTTTATCTGGAATGGTGTGAACATAAAATACAATGTTCTATATGCAGTTGGGTATGTTGATGGCAAACCGGTGGCAGAAGATTATATTGTGTTGGACAATTTAGAAAAGTCGCCACTGTTTGACAGCTTCTATGAGGGTGCAACTCCTGTTGTGAAAGGCGAAGATAATCTAAACTATATATATAGAGTAAACTGCGGTGGTGATGAGTACACTGACGAGTTTGGACAGAAATGGGAGGCCGATATAGCAAAAAAACATAACAAAGGATGGGGCTCTGTTTCATGGGCCGATGATTTTGAAGATATAAATGCATATCAGGCTAGTCAGAGATTTACCAAAGATCCAATTAAAGGCACTAAAGACTGGGATTTGTTTGGTCAGTTCCGTTTTGGTCGTCACAAACTGGAATATCATTTCCCCGTGCCAGATGGTGATTACAGAGTAGAGCTATACTTTACAGAGCCATGGCATGGCACCGGTGGCAATAATGATTGTGAAGGATATAGAGTTTTTGATGTTGCAATAAATGATTCTGTTTACATTGATGATTTGGACGTTTGGGCTGAAGTTGGTCATGATGTTGCTTACAAGCAGGTAGTAAATGCAAAAGTAACAGGAGGTATGCTAAAGCTATCTTTCCCAGAAGTAAAAGCAGGACAAGCATTAATTTCAGCAATAGCTATTGCCACAGAAGATAAATCTATTCCCGTTAAATATTCAAATACAGATTCAGGATGGAGATGGAGCGATATAAAAGGTGTGGTTAAAACCTCACCCGATTCATTGCCCGAGGGTGAAGAATCCAGAGTTGCAGTTCAGTATCCTGCCAACGAGGCATCTATTGTTGGAAAATATAAAGATATCGAAGTTAGAAAAAGACCCGGTATTTTATTTACAGAAAGCAAGCCCGGCTCTATCTCGTGGAATGTATCAACCGGTGTAGCCAATGTTTATGCAATGCGCTTTGACTATATGAATGACAATGATGCCCCTATTGAAGTTAATCTGAGATTGATTGGTGCAGATGGGACAATAGTTTTAAATGATAATATTACCTTCCCTTCAGCAAAAGAAAAATGGAGAGTGTTGAATACAAGTACAAGAGGCTTTATCAATGCAGGTGATTATAAATTGGAATTGTCCGGTGATAACATCAAAGGACTTAGATTTAATGTGCTAACAGTTCAATAATACAAAATGAAACAGTTATTTACTTATATATTTTTATTTGTGGTTTTTCCATTTACAGTTATTTCTCAAAATGATTGGGAAAACCATCATGTGTTACAAAGAAACCGAGAGCCGGCAAGAGCCTCCTTTACTCCGTTTCATAAAACAGCCAACGACAGATATATGTCTTTGGATGGTGTGTGGAAGTTTAACTGGGTAGAGACTTCTGCAAAGAGACCGGTTGATTTTTATAAGGAGAGTTTTGATGATTCCGCATGGGATAATCTTGCTGTTCCTGCCAACTGGGAGGTGAATGGTTATGGTACTCCAATTTATGTGAGTGCCGGATTTCCATTTAAGATTGACCCGCCATTTGTAGAGAAAACACCAAAAGAGACTTACACTACGTTTGTAGAAAGAAACCCCACAGGTTCGTATCGAAGAACCTTCAATCTTCCCCAAGATTGGGATGGCAAACAGGTGTTTGTGCATTTTGGCGGAGTTCAAAGTGCTTTCTATTTATGGATTAATGGTGAAATGGTTGGCTATAGCCAGGGCAGTATGGTGCCCTCCGAATTTAGAATTACTCCCTATTTGAGAAAAGGACAAAATAGTATAGCTGTGCAGGTGTTTAAATATTCTGACGGAAGTTATCTCGAAGATCAGGATATGTGGCGATTTGGAGGAATTCATCGCTCAGTTCATTTATACGCAACAGAGGATGTAAGAATCAGAGACTATGGCGTTAGAACCGAACTTGATGATAAGTATATTAATGCCAAGTTGCAGATTAGCCCCGACATATCTGTTTATGACACCAAAGGCGAGGGATATACTGTCAGAGCACAGCTTTATGATGCCGATGGCAACTCAGTTTTGAAAGATGAGTTGATACAGGATATAACCCCAATCCTTAATCTTGACTACAAAGCTGCTGTTATGAATGATCGCTTTCCACAGCGCGGGGCGCGTAAGTTCACGTGGTTAGAGGCTGAGATTGAAAATCCTCATAAATGGACTGCCGAAACACCATATTTATATTCTCTTCTAATTACTCTTAATGACTCAACCGGAAGAGTAGTTGAGCAAATAGAGTCGAAGGTGGGTTTTAGAGATTTAAAGATTAAGGATGGCAGATTTCTTGTAAATGGCAATCCGGTAAGATTCAGAGGTGTTAATCGTCATGAGCACGACCCTTGGAATGCAAAGGTTGTGTCTGAAGAGTTGATGATTAAAGATATCAAGCTGATGAAGCAGGCAAATATCAATGCGGTTCGCACTGCTCACTATCCTAATGTGCCCCGCTGGTATGAGTTGTGCGATGAGTATGGCTTGTATGTAATGGATGAGGCCGACCTTGAAACCCATGGTGTTAGAGGTATGTTGGCAAGCAATCCCGATTGGGGTGGTGCTTTCTTAGAACGTGCAGTGCGTATGGCTGTTCGCGACAGAAATTATCCTTCAGTAGTGTTTTGGTCGATGGGAAATGAAGCGGGATATGGATTTAACTTTGCCGCAATTTCGGCATGGCTGAAAGATTTTGACCCAACTCGTCCCGTGCACTATGAGGGAGCACAGGGAGAGATAAATGATCCGATGACTGTTGATGTTATCAGTCGCTTCTATCCTCGTGTTCAGCAAGAATATCTTAACCCCAACATCCCCGAGGGAGAGTCAGAAGAGAGGGCAGAGAATGCCCGTTGGGAAAGATTGTTGAGTATTGCCGAAAGAACCAATGACAACCGACCGGTATTGACGAGCGAATATGCTCATGCAATGGGCAATGCCTTGGGCAACTTCAAGGAATACTGGGATGAGATCTACAGTAATCATCGCATGCTGGGTGGGTTTATATGGGATTGGGCTGACCAAGGCATATTTACCAATACGGAAGATGGAAAGATAAAAATAAACTACGGAGGCGACTTTGGCGATGTTCCAAATCTTAAGAACTTCTGCTTTAACGGAGTAGTTACGGGAGATAGAGAAACTACTGCAAAGTATTGGGAGGTTAAGAAGGTATACCAACCCATTATGATTGAACTGGACAATGCAGATAATATTCAGATTAAAGTTACAAATCGCCATCATCATATAGATTTGTCCAAGTATAAAATACAATGGTCTGTGGTGAGAGATGGAAAGGTAGTTGAATCAAACGAACAGCAATCTGTTTCTGTCTTGCCGGGTGAGAGCAAGTTGATTGCTTTAAAAAATAAAAAGCAGCTCCCTCAAAATGGTGATGTAAGACTGATGGTGCAATTTATTCAGAATGAAAGCACCCTATGGTCTGATAAAGACTTTGAAGTTGCCTGGGAGCAGTTTTGCCTGAGAGATGGATTTAGTGAAATGGCGTCAGGCAGTGTTTCCAACAATTCAAAAAAGGTGTCAGCAAGTGAAGAAGGAGATAACTTGTTGCTAAAAGGCTCGGGCTTTGAAATAAAATGGAATATGAAAAGGGGAAATCCCACTTCAATTAAGTATAAAAACAAAGAGATGCTGTCTCAAAACTCAGAAATGCCATTGTCGCTTACAACTCAGGCTTTTCGTGCCCCGGTAGATAACGACCGTGGATTTGGCAAGTGGCTTGCAGCTGATTGGGATAAGCATAATATGCATTCTCCGGAGGTAGTTGTGGAATCTGCAAGCTGGAAACAATCAGATGATGGTTCAGTGATAATTTCTGTTTTGTCTCGAAATAACTATCTTAATGGTAGTGTGATAACTAATTCGGAATATCAGGTGATGGGTGATGGAAGCATAAAAGTTGATGCGTCTTTCAACCCCGAAGGTGAGTTGCCCGAGTTGGCAAGACTGGGTGTGGTGTTAATCCTAAGCGAAGGGATGGAAGATTATGCATGGTATGGCAGAGGACCACACGAAAATTATCCTGACAGAAAGGCTTCAACATCAATGAACTTGTGGAGGTCAAATGTTACTAGTCAGTTTGTTGACTATCCATTCCCCCAGGAAAATGGAAACAAAGAGGATGTTTATTTCCTCACACTCACAGACTCTCGCAACAATGGCATTAAGATTGATGCATTAGATAATCCATTCTCTGCATCAGCATTGCATTATTTGGCAACAGACTTGCATGAGGCGAAGCATAATATAGAAGTTAAGCCCCGTGCTGAAACCATTCTATCCATCGACAGCCAGATGCTGGGATTAGGAAATAGCAGTTGTGGCCCGGGTGTGCTAAAATGTTACTCAATTGAGAAAAAAGAGCATAAGCTTTCCTTTATAATCAGAAGATCAAAGTAAAATATTAATATCTATAATAGTTTGAGAGGGTGTATCACAATGTGGTATCACCCTCTTTCCGTTTATTTGGTGCTGTCTAATAAAGTTCCTCCTGAGTTTGCAAATGTTATGGAGTGATTTAA
>CAZHWC010000070.1:0-12521 GCA_964535975.1 uncultured Proteiniphilum sp.
GGTTTGCAAATGTTTTTGTGTGAAATACGTTTGTGTTTTTGTGGTTTGCAGTTAATTTGATTAACGTTCGGGTGTTTTTATTGTAAAATATATTAATTATGCGGGGTGTAAGTAAAGATTTATCTCTTCCTCAAATATCTGGATTATGATTAAAATTGCTTTTTTAGTGCAAAAAGGGTCAAAACCTCTTGTCTAACAAATTAAATTCTAGCAAAGTAAATTCTTTTATGCGATTAAATATGTTGGACGAGAGGTTTTGGCCTAAAAATGCATTTTTAATATTTGTTTTGATTTGATATGTGGCTGATTATTAGGTGTGTTGTGTTTTGGGTGTTGTGTTTAGTATTTGTTTGCACTCTGTTGACATTTGTTTGTGCATGGCTTTTTTAACTGTCTTCGTTATTAGTGAATGATATTATTGATAAGTAAAAACTCAAAAAAGCATTTTTTTATTTTGTAGCTAAAAAGAATGTTGTATCTTTGCACCGCAATTATGCATCGGTACCTTGACCGAGTGGTTAGGTAGCGGTCTGCAAAACCGTGTACGGCGGTTCGAATCCGCCAGGTACCTCGAATAAATAAAGGAGTGAAGATGTTATTTCTTCGCTCCTTTTTTCGTTCATATAGCTTTATATGCTTATTCCTATCTTATTTTTATAACCTTCTTAGATTTTTCAAAGGCTGTGCACTCGAGGGTGGTCTTGGTATTCTTTTTTTGTTTGTCAGTAATCTCGGCATACATTACTATGCCTGCTTCTTTGTCGCCCATCATTTTCATTTGATTGGGCATCTTGGTGAACTTATTGTTAAACATTTGTCCAAAATTCATCTTTGACATCGGGCGTATATACATAGTCATTGTAATCTCGTCTGTTTCCACTAATCTGCCTATACAATCATAACCTAAGAATGTTTTATTGGGTAGATTGGAAATCTTGTAGTCTATTGTCTCATCCTCTAACTCTGAGTCAATAGCTAATTCTGTTGCCATTGCGTTGTCTCCAAATACTGTAATTAGTGCATTGTTTTGGCTGTCAAAAATCATTGTCATGTCTGCCTTTCCGTTAAACCTCGCACCCATATATGCATTTGACTCACTAAGATAGTAGTCCATTGGCATTTCGCCTTCTGCCATGCTTATTTTTAGGCTATAAAGATAATCAAAGCTATATTCCTTAGGGAGGCTGCTCATATCTTTTGTTTTGCCCACTGAGCCCATAATATCTTCGATGTTTGCACTCATTACACTATTGACTGCTCCTGCAATTTGGTTAGAGACCTTTTCCGAAACATCGTCTGAAACTTTGGTTGCTGTTTTTTCAATAATGGCGTCTTTGCTTTTTTCAATAACCTTGTTCTTGAGGTTCTTTAGAAACTGTGCCTGCATGCCAAAGGATATGCTGTAGAATAGCACAATGAAAGTGATAAATTTTACCTTCCTCATCTTGAATAAAATTAAAATGTTAAACCTAAATGTTGTAATGCTGTTGATTTTTTTGTCCACTCCTCAATTGTTTAACACAATTTGTTGTGAAAATGTTTTTAGGCAGTCTAATTATTAGTCAATCTGATATATGGGTGTAAAAAAAGGATGTCGCCGTGAGAGTGACATCCTTCAATAAAATATGTTGAGTATGGATTATTGCTTATTCTGCATCTGTGCCGGTGGAAGCTTTGCTGTCACCAGCAGAAGTGGCAGGGCCATACTTTTTGTTAAGATAATTGGTAACATCTTTTGTAATGTCATACATTTCGTTAGCCATTAGAATATTAGATGTTCCTCGGTTGCTGAGAATAAGTTGGTAGCCATGTGACTTGTTGAACTCTCTGATTTGTACTTTGATGGTATCTTCCATTTCAAAGTTCAATTTATCTTGCTCAATTGCAAATTCGTGAGCAAGCCTTTCGGCCATTTCCTGATATTCTTGTTGCATCTTGAGGATGCGTTGTTGCTCTTGTTCTGCTCTTTCCTGGCTTAGGAATGCATTGTTTTGAATTTTGCGTTGAAACTCTCTTGCTGCACTTTCAAACTGACGTTCTTTTTGAACTAAGCTTGCTCTTGAGCTTTCTTCTTTGCGCATAAGGGCTTCGTTTAGGTCTTTTGCAAAATTGTAGTTTATCAACAGTGAGTCGATATTAACATATGCAATAGGCATTGTGAGGGATGAGTCGTTGTTAAGCGAATCAAAAATTTTCCCGGTTGAGCCATTCTTTCCAGAACCTGAAGTAAAGTGCAAAATGTATAAGATGATTATTGCAACTGCTAGGACACCGCCAATATAATAGGCACTATTGTTCTTATTCTCCATTTCTAATTAAATTGTGTTTGCTTGTTTAGTTATAGTTGTCTGTTAATATTTTTTCTACTAAGCTTTCGCGTCTGAATGCTTCTTTATCTTGGGATGTTGCGCAGCTTATGCCTCTGTCTTTCATAGCTTGGCTATCGCTTATGTGTAGACTTGGGAAATTGCCTTTCTTTGTGAAGAAGGTTTTTATTCCCATTAATAGTACTCCTATCATCAGGACTGCTATGCTTATAAGCATTGTTTTTATCATAACTTTTTCCTTTTAATTCTGCAAAGATAATCTAAAAATGAGTATATAAAATGATTTTAGATATTAAAGATACGAAAATTATATTTGCAATATCTTTTTTTGTACTTTTACGATTGGTAAAATATCATGAAATGATATATAAGTAAATATCGATTAATTATAACTTTTTAAATATATAAACTATGAGTATTAGAGACCTTGAACCCAAAATTGTATGGAAGTATTTTTATGATTT
The DNA here is from genome assembly GCA_964535975.1 of uncultured Proteiniphilum sp. GTDB lineage: Bacteria > Bacteroidota > Bacteroidia > Bacteroidales > Dysgonomonadaceae > Petrimonas. The sequence goes on from CAZHWC010000070.1 coordinate 2,792, forward strand.
GACACAGATTCCGCGCCCTTCTAAGAAGGAGGAAAGGGTACTTGCTTATCTTGTGGATTTTGCAAAAGAGAATAGCTTGGATTGGAAGCAGGATGAAGCTGGAAACATAGTGATAATAAAACCTGCAACAGCGGGCAAGGAGGAGGTCCCGACCGTTATTTTACAATCGCATGTGGATATGGTGTGTGAGAAGAACAGTGATATTGTTCATGATTTTGACAATGATCCTATTCAAACAATTATTGATGGTGACTGGGTGAAGGCTAAGGGTACAACCTTAGGTGCTGATAATGGTATGGGAGTTGCTGCAATGCTTGCTGTGCTTGCTTCTGATGATATTGAGCACGGTAAGATTGAGGCATTGTTTACCGTTGATGAAGAGACTGGACTGACTGGTGCTAATATGCTTGCATCCGATTTGCTCACCGGGAATATTTTGTTGAACTTAGATACCGAAGAGGAGGGAGAAGTATATATAGGATGTGCCGGAGGAAAGGGCACTAAGGCATATTTCAAATATGATGTAGAAGATACTCCAAAAGGTCATTTCTGGTTTAAGGTTCAGGTTGGCGGATTGCGCGGCGGACACTCCGGAAGCGATATTGAAAAGGGTTGGGGTAATGCTAATAAGTTTTTGAACAGATATTTGTTTTCTCTGCTTGATGAGAAGTACAACTTTGTGTTATCTGAGATTTCAGGTGGTAATTTGCATAATGCTATTGCTCGTGAGGCCTATGCTATTGTTGGTGTTAAAGAGAGATATAAAGAGGAGGTTCGGGTATTGCTGAATATATTGATTGCAGATTTGGAAAATGAGTATAAAGCGGTGGAACCTAATCTTGCATTAAGTTTAGAGTCGGTATCAGCACCCGAAAATGTAATAAATCATGATGTTGCTGAAAGATTGGTTAAAGCTATATATGCTTGTCCGCATGGTGTAATTGGCATGAGTCACGATATTGAGGGATTAGTTGAAACATCTACTAATCTTGCTTCTGTTAAGATGTTGGATAATAATGTTATAGAGGTTGGGACAAGTCAGAGAAGCTCTGTTGAATCACGTAAGTTTGATATTGTAAACATGGTATCTGCTGTATTTGATCTTGCAGGAGCAGAGCTGAAGCATAGCGATGGATATCCAGGATGGCAACCAAATACTGATTCTCAGATATTGAGACTATCTAAAGAGGTGCATAAAGAGCTTTATGGAAAAGAGCCTGAGGTAAAAGCTATTCATGCTGGTCTGGAGTGTGGACTGTTTCTTGAAAAGTATCCAAATCTAGATATGATTTCAATAGGCCCTGATATGCGCGATGCTCACTCGCCTGATGAGAGAGTAAGAATTCCTTCAGTTGCTAATTTCTGGGAGTACTTAAAGGGCATTTTAAAAAGTGTTCCGGCTGAGCTATAAATCATGTAAATAGTATTGGGCAGGTGTTAAATTAGTGTTTAAACGCCTGCCTATTTTTTATATTGTCATGAAAAACTTTGTTTTAGTGATTGTTGCTTTGATGAGTTGCAATACGTTTATTTTGTCACAGACAACATATAGGGCTATGTTTTATAATGTGGAGAACTTGTTTGATACCGTTGATGATCCTTTAAAAAATGATGATGAATTTTTGCCTGGTGGAGCAATGAGGTGGAATGATTGGAAATACTGGGAGAAATTGAAAAATATTACACGTGTTGTTACAGCTGTTGGTGAGATGAGCTCGCCCTCACTAGTGGGATTGTGTGAGGTGGAGAATGATTCTGTTTTGTATGACCTGACAAAACGTTCGCCTCTGAGGGTGCAGGGTTATGAGTTTGTGGTGACCGATTCTCCCGATGAGCGAGGTATTGATGTGGCACTTTTGTATCAGCCTCACCACTTTAGCCTTATAAAAAAGAATGAGTATCGGATTAGTTTTACAAGAAAGGATGCTAGGTCTTCTCGAAATATTTTGCATGTTGAGGGGAGGGTTATTAATGGGGATACTCTTGACGTGTTTGTTGTGCATCCTCCCAGTAGATATGGCGGACAACTAGAGTCTGAGCCTCAACGATTGGATGCTGCTAGGCTATTGCGTTGCAAGGTGGACAGTATTTTTGAGATAAAAAGCACACCTAATATTTTAATTATGGGCGATTTTAATGATTATCCACATAATAAAAGTTTGCATAGTGTTTTAAAAGCAAGAAGTATTAAATCAAAGATTTCTGATAAAGAGCTTTATAATTTATTTTTTCATAGGCAAAAAGAGCGGGATTTCGGTACTTATTATTTCCAGGGACGATGGGGTATTCTTGACCAGATATTAGTGAGTGGTGGTATGTTGTCAGAAAAGAGCTCAATATATGTAAAGAGTGGAGAGGCTAAAGTATTTAAGGCAGAATTTCTTTTGGAGGAGGATAAGAATACCGGAGTTAAGAAGCCGTTCAGGACATATTTAGGACCCAGATATGTGGGTGGCTTTAGTGATCACTTGCCTGTATATGTGGATTTAATTGTACGATGAAATGCGAAAAAACTTATCGGATAAATTGAATTAAAGTGTCTTTAAGTCAATAATTTATTGCTTTATATGCTTCAAAACTAAAACTTTGTGTTAACTTTGCGCAATTTACTATACGAATTTTAAAAACAATAAATTATTTATGACGAATCCAATTATCAAGCGAATCGAGTTATCAGATGGAAGAACGATTACGCTCGAAACGGGAAAACTGGCAAAGCAAGCTGATGGTGCTATTGAGGTACGTATGGGAAATACGATGCTTTTAGCAACAGTGTGCGCTGCCAAAGACGCTGCCCCCGGAGTAGATTTTATGCCGCTACAAGTAGAATACAGAGAAAAATTTGCTTCTTTTGGAAGATTTCCGGGAGGTTTTATGAAGCGTGAGGGGAGACCATCAGATTCCGAAATTCTAATAAGTCGTTTGATTGACCGTGCTCTTCGTCCACTTTTTCCGGATGATTATCATGCCGATGTTTTTGTGAATGTAATGCTTTATTCTTCTGATGGTGAGGATATGCCTGATGCCTTGGCCGGTTTGGCTGCATCTGCTGCTCTTGCTGTTTCGGATATTCCATTTAATGGTCCTTTATCGGAAGTGCGCGTTGCACGTGTCGATGGGGAGTTTATTATAAACCCTTCTTTCAAGCAATTGGAAAAAGCTGATATGGATGTTGTAGTTGGTGCAACTATTGACAACATTATGATGGTTGAAGGTGAATTGAATGAGGTGTCGGAAGCAGAATTGCTTGAGGCTATTAAAGTGGCTCATGAGGAGATAAAGAAACACTGCCAAGTGCAGATGGAGCTTATGGAGGCTTGCGGAACTGTAACTAAACGTGAATATTCTCATGAAGAAAATGATGAGGAGTTGCGTAAACAAGTGTGGGACGCATGTTATGACAAAGCACTTGCTGTAGCAGGTTCTCAAAATCCAAATAAGCATGAGAGAATTGAGTCTTTTGCTTCTATTTTAGAAGAATTTATAGCATCAATTTCAGAAGAAGAGAGAGAAGAAAAAACACCTCTTGCTACAAGATACTACCATGATGTAGAAAAAGAGGCAATGCGTCGTTGTATTCTTGATGAAGGAAAGCGACTCGATGGTAGAAAGGTTACAGAGATCAGACCTATTTGGAGTGAAGTTGACTATATTCCGGGTCCTCATGGTTCGGCTGTATTTACTCGTGGTGAAACTCAGTCTTTAACTACTGTTACATTAGGTACAAAGTTAGATGAGAAGATTGTAGATGATGTTCTTAACCATAGCACAGAGCGTTTCTTATTACATTATAACTTCCCTCCATTCTCTACTGGTGAGGCTCGTCCGCAGCGTAGCACCGGTCGTCGTGAGATTGGCCACGGTAACCTTGCACATCGTGCTCTTAAAGGTATGATTCCTGAAAATTATCCTTATGTGGTGAGAGTTGTTTCTGATATATTAGAGTCAAATGGTTCTTCATCTATGGCTACAGTATGTGCCGGTACTTTGGCTATGCTTGATGCCGGAGTTAAGATGAAAAAACCTGTGTCCGGTATTGCAATGGGATTAATATCTGAGAACAAGGGTCAAAACTTCTCTGTATTATCAGATATCTTGGGTGACGAAGACCATTTGGGTGATATGGACTTTAAGGTGTGTGGTACTAAAGATGGTATTACTGCTGTTCAGATGGACATTAAGGTTGATGGATTGTCTTACGAAATTCTTGAGAGAGCTCTTTCTCAGGCAAAAGAGGGACGTGATCATATCATGAGTAAAATGATGGAAACCATTTCTGAGCCAAGAGAGGACTTGAAACCACATGCTCCACGCATTGAAGTGTTAGAAATTCCTAAAGACTTTATTGGTGCTGTAATCGGACCGGGAGGAAAGATTATTCAAGGTATTCAGGAAGAGTCTGGTGCTGTTGTTACAATCGAAGAGGTTGGCAACAAGGGTAGAGTTGAGATTTCTGCTTCAAATAAAGCGTCAATTGATGCTGCAATGAATAAGATTAAAGGTATCGTTGCAATCCCCGAAGTGGGAGAGGTGTATGAGGCTGTTGTTCGCTCGGTAATGCCTTACGGCGTGTTCTGTGAATTCTTGCCCGGCAAAGACGGTTTATTGCATATTTCTGAAATTGAGTGGAGAAGACTAGAAACTGTTGAAGATGCAGGTATAAAGGAAGGTGACAAAATCCAGGTTAAATTGATGGATATTGATCCAAGAAGTGGCAAGTTTAAATTATCTAGAAAGGTGTTGCTTCCACGTCCCGAAATGCCGGAAAGAAATGAGAGAAACTAAGAATCGAGTTTAAGAATCGATTTTAATATAATAAAAGGGCTGTCTCTAAACGAAGTATAACTTCATGAGACAGCCCTTCTTTATTTTATGTGTGTTATATTGTAGGAATAGGGTCTTCCTGAATTGTAAAGTCTATTGGAAGAAGGCATTTGACGTTTACTGCTTTGCCATTTTTCTCGCCTGGTTTCCATTTTGACATGAGGCTTAGAACTCTTACAGCTTCCTTGTCTAGTTCGGCATGAATTCCTTGAACTATTTCGATGTTATAAATAGATCCGTCTGAGGCTACAATGAAAGAACATAATACTCTGCCTTCTATACCTTGTTGACGTGCTTCTTTTGGATATCTGATATTGTGAGCAATAAATCCTGCTAGTTCTCTTTCGCCATGTTGATATCTGGGCATAACGTCCACAATAGAAAATACTTCTGAGTTTAGTATATCATCGTTTTGTTTACTATATGATTGTAATGGTGTAGATTGTGTTGCAGACCTTTTGGCAGTTGCATTTTTATTTAGCCTAAAATACATTGGGACGTAGCTTTTTGAGCGTACAACTTGTGATTTGCTTTTTGCCGGTCGCCATGGTGGCATTGATTTAATAATTCTAAGTGCTTCCTGATCCAGTGCCGGATGTGCCTTATGAATAATTTCGAAATCGGATAAAGTGCCATCTGTTTCAACTGTAAATGTATATACTACTAGTCCTTGTTGATTTTGTTCTGATGCTTCTGCAGGATATTTTAGTGAAGATGAAATAAATCTGTTCATCTCTGCCGGACCTCCCGTAAATATTGCGGGTATTTCAGGATCTTCTACGATTCTTGCTTTATTTGCCGGTGGTGGTGCTATGCTCTCAGATGAGAATGATATGAATGTAGTGGCTGTAAATAACAGTAGTGTAATAATTGCTGTTCTGAAACTCATTTTTTTGATCTAATAATTTGTTTTGTCATTGTGGAGGCGCAAAGATAGTTAAAACCGAAGATTTTTAAAATTGTTTTCATTATAGTGTTTTATTGACTTGCTACATTAAGTGCCTTTATAAGAAAAGGAGAGACGGAGCTACCATGGTTTTTGCGCTCAAAGACTGTTAAGCTGCATTCTTGTACTTCTTCTGAAATAGTTCTAAACAATTCTCGGGTTGTGATGTCGCTCTTTCTTGCTTCTTTTTTTGCTAATAATTCTGGAGATAGCTCCTTTCTTGAAGGATCTGATTTTGGATCTTCTTCATATTGACCCAAAGTGATATGGACTGACTTTGGTTGTTGGTCAAACAGGGGGCGATGAGTGGGTATAATTGCCCCATTGTCCCACCACAGAGATGGACTACCGGAAATGTAATGCTGGAAAGAGTGATTATGATTAAATAAAACATATAATGTGAATAGCCCTCCAAGTGAATGTCCGCATATTGTTTGTTTAGTTGTATCGATCATGTGGATAGATTGAATGTAGGACTTAACTATATCTTGAATGAACTGATAAAAGCTTTCTGCCCCGCCGCCATCGTTTGTTTTTCCTACGTGGATTGTGTAGTCTCGAGTTCTTTCTTTGGGATATGCTTTTTCTGATTGGTATCCAATTCCAACTATTATGGGTGTTTGATTATCTACAGAATCAATCTGATTAAGTAATAGTGGGAACTGACCGTTTCCATCGAGCATATAGAGGACTGGATGTGGTTTTTGTGTTTTGCATTTGGGTACAGCAATGAAAAGACGATAGTCAACTTGGTTGTGACTTATGTCTTTCTGCGACAATTCAAACATATTGTGGGTCGAGGATTTAATGGGTGTTATGACTTGACTTGGCTGCGCATTTATCCATAAATGAACCAGGAGAAACATTAAAGTAATTATGTTCTTACACATAGATGTTGTGTTACTTGTGTATAAATAAGTATTCCTCTTTATCTCCACCTTGTGTGAGAATAAAGAGGAATACTTTAATTGGTAGGAGTAATTTAAATTATTTGCTTGAATCTATTAATTTCCCTACGGCTGCTATTTGATTTGTTGATACAGTAATACCTTTTGTGGCTTTAGATGTAGTAGTATCTATTTCATAAATAGCCGGGTGTTGTCCGTCAGTAGTAGTTACTGCAACGTATGCTTTGCCGTTTTCGAAATATGGTGTGTTGGCATATCCTTGAATTACTTCGGGTGAGGGTAGGCCTGTTACGTATGTAAATTGTTTTGACTCTCCTTTGAAGATGGCTAGCCTGCTGGCTGGTACGTCAACCGGGTTGAATGCTTCGTAGAATGGTTCGTCGTACATTAGCAATAGGAAGTTGTCGCCGCCGATGTGCCATGTGCGAAGGAATGAGTTGCCGTTTGTTTTCTCTTCTATATTGAAGTAGTAGCTGTCATCAAATGTTTTGGTGCCTGCTTTGATTCTTACCACTCCTGCAGGAAGGTTTGTTTTTTGTACATCTGCTACCATTGTTTTGGCATAGCTTGGCGAGAATACGTAGATGTCGCCATTGTCGGCTGCCCATATTGTTTGGTAGTATTGTGATCTGAATCGCCCGCAGGCGTAGCTGATTTTGTCTGTTGTGATAAGCGTTGGGTTGGTCATTGTTGCATCGTCATAGATTGCTACCCATGCTTCGTTAGGATATTGCGTCCATTGTAGTTCGCCTTTTTTGTATGCGCTACTTGCTGATCCTCCGTCTTTGGTTTTTACTAGTTCGGGGTATTTTACATATTCGCCATCATTTACGCTTGCTCCATATTGGCTTAGTCCCATTGGGATGACTGCTGAGTAAATTTTGTTGTTCGACTCAAGGATGCCTGCAAGTGTAACAAACTCGCCGTTGCCAAGGAAGTTTTCTGAAAGGATTTCTTGTTGGTTGGAGCTGATAGTTTCTTTTTCTACGTCAATAAAGTTGAATGCAAATCCTTTTTGTGCGTATGTGTTGCCTTCTTTTATTGCCAAATCATTTGTGGATGACGTGATGATATTGTTTTTATACGTTCCGTATGATGTGAATCGTTTGATTTCGTACGTGTGATCGCGCTCTGTTACTTTGCCATTTTTGCTTAAAATGTATGATGAGCTAAGGCCTGCATTTCCTTGGTTGTAAACTAGGCGATACAGGTATTTGTCTTGGTGATATAGCCAGTATGAGCCTACTTCTGTTTCAAGTCCGTTGTTCACGGTTGATGCCGAGCCTTTGCTTAGGTCGTCGGATGTTAACAGGTAGTTTGCATCGCTTGATGTGGCTGCTATTACGTATGCTTGTGCTATGTCGTCACCTCCATTGTCTATTGGTGGCGTGTCGTCGCTCTCGCATGCTGTGAAAACAAGTCCCGCCAAGAATAGAGCGGCGGCTAAATAAAGTTTAGATATTTTCATTTTGTTATTTATGATTTATTGAAATTATTATTAATAGTATATTTTATTATAATGAGATTCTTATTTTGCCATAAACAGCTCTGCCTGCCTTTTGTAGGCTGAAGTTGTCGTATAGCTTTGCATCGGTTAGGTTGATGCACTCTACGGAGAGGTTGTATTTTCCTTCTTTCATTGAGTAGGATATGCTGGCATTGTGTGAGAACTGTGTGGGTACATACGATTTTCCGGCGCTTCCTAATACTTCGGAGCGTAGTGGGAATTTCTTTACAAAGAAGTTGTCGTATGATACTGTCAGGGTGTTGCCTTTTGCTCCCAGGTTGTGCTTGTAGTATGCTATGTCGCCATTTGCAAACAGGTAGGGCACGTTGGGCATACGGGCTTTGTAGGTGTTACTGGGTGCGCCTGTGAGGGTGGTGGCTACGTTGTCTCTGATGTTGATATTGGTGAAGTTTCCGCCAATGCTTAGTATGTTTGACAGGTTGTAGCGTGCTGTGAGGGTGTAGCCTTTTGTGAGCACTTTGCCGTGGTTTACAAAGGCTGCGCCATATTTGCCGCCGCTTAGTCCTGTTATGTTTCTTTGTATATAGTCTTTGATGTCTCTATACACTAGTCCGCCTTCGAGGTAGATGGCGTGTTGGCCCATCGATTTGTCGAAGCTTAGGTTGACGTTGAAGTTGTTGCTGCTTTCGGGCTTGATGGCTATATCTCCGCTTTCGAGGTCTTCGTCGCCAAACATTTCATTGTTGGTGGGTAGTCGGTAAACCTTTTCGTATGATAGCTTGGCTTGCAGGCTTGGTAGTATGAAGTATGTGCCAGCTGCGCCATAGCCGGTGCTGTTGGTGCTTTTGGTGACTTTCACAAAATCATCCATTGTGGAGGTGCGTGCCATTGGGCCTGATACGTACTGGTTGTAGTATTTGCCAAATAGGGATGCATTCCACTTTTCGTTGGGCATGATTTGATATGATAGTCCGCTCACGTTTTTGATTGTCTCTTTGGGGATGGGATCGTAGTTTGATCCTGCCACAAGGAGTGACTTGTTGGAGCGTGTGAATGAGTTGTATATATGATTGAACGTGAATCTGTGAATATTGTGGATTCTGTATCTGGCTGAGAATGTTCCGTTCCAGTTGTCGCTCACTGATTTGAGGTGCATGTAGGATTGTTCGCCTGCTGCGCCCGAGCGTAGTGGTCTTTTTTCGCCGCGCCAGTTGTATTCGTATGTGGCTGTGTCAACGTTTTCGACGTTGTTGTTATTGTAATTGGTGGTTAGGGTGATATCTAGTCCTTTTGTGAAAAGGTTTCTTTTTTGATATTCCAATGATGGCATTATGGATTGCCCTGTTCTGTATTTGGCACCAAATACTACTTCCTGACGTACTCCTGTTTGGATGTCTTGGTGTGATTGTGAGTATTTGATTCCGAATAGTAGTCTGTCGGTCCAGGGTTTGTTTACAAATCCTGCTTTGGCTGATACATTTTCGTTGTGATATGTGTCGTGAAAGCGTTTTACTCTTTCTATTTTTGACTTGTTGGTGCTGCTGCCTCCGTCTGGAAGAAACTCTTTGACAGGGGTGTCAACTT
>CAZHWC010000071.1:0-12326 GCA_964535975.1 uncultured Proteiniphilum sp.
CTAAAGATCTGAATATCTCTATTGATGTTTTTAGAGATAAAATCAGACCGGGAGCGAAAGAAGAGTGGAGAATTTCTGTGAAAGATATAAAGGGCAGTCCTGTTGCGGCCGAGGTGTTGGCATCTATGTACGACCTGTCCTTAGACAAGATTTATCAATCATCTAAGTGGATGCTAAATACATATTCGAGAAATTCCTATTGGTCAATGATGGGGTTAAGAAACGACGCTTCTAATATATTCAATCAGGCAACAGTCAGTTCTTCTTATACTTATAAAAAAGTTGAACAATATATCTTTGATGTATTTAACTGGTACGGGTTTGGCTTCCCCAACATGATGATGTTGCGAGGCACCCGAATGGCAATGCCGGCACCAACATTGCAGAGCAAAGTTGCCGACGTTGTTGAACTATCTTCGGGTTATGATGAGGTTATAGAAGTTGAAGAGGAAAAAGTAATGGGAGGAGCAGAAAATTATAACTCTGTTAGTGATAATATAAGACGTAATTTCGATGAAACAGCATTCTTTTTCCCACAGTTAGTTACTAATGAAAAGGGAGAGACCCAAATTGCATTTACTGTGCCCGACTCCAATACCAAGTGGAAGTTCCGTTTGTTGGCTCATGATAAAAACCTAAATGTCGGTTATGCCGAGGCTGTAACGATGTCCCAAAAAGAACTTATGATTACTCCAAACATTCCCCGATTTGTTCGCCAGGGAGACAAAACATCAATCAGTACAAAGATTTCAAATCTTTCGGATGATACAATTAGTGGAGTTGCCAAAATTGAGTTCTTCAATCCTGTGACTGATGAGAAAATAATTATATCAACAACAGGTGTTGATAATAAGGAGTTTTCTATAGATGAAGGGGCATCCGCGCAAGTGTCGTGGCTGTTTGAAGTCCCTTCGGAAATTGATCTTCTTGGTGTTAGAATAGTTGCACAAAGCGAAAACTTTAGTGATGGCGAACAACACTCTTTGGTGGTTTTGCCAAATAAGATGCTTGTTACAGAAACTTTGCGCATGGACTTGAATGGAAATCAGGAGAAGTCATTTGTGTTTGACAGACTTATTGATAAAAACTCTGAGACTCGCAAAGATTACAGACTAACGTTAGAGTTCACTGCCAACCCTGCCTGGTATGCAGTGCAGGCTCTGCCTGTTCTAAGTACTCCCGATAATGAAAACTCAATATCATGGTTCGCGGCCTACTATGCAAATAAGCTTGGTGCTCACATTGCAGATGCTTACCCAAAAGTGAAACGAATGGTGGATGCTTGGAAACAAACAGGTGGCAATGCAGAGACACTGCTGTCAAATCTTGAGAAAAATGAAGAGTTGAAGAGTGTACTTCTTCAAGAGACACCGTGGGTATTGGAGGCAAAGAATGAAACTGAGCAAAAGGAGAGACTCTCATTGCTATTTGATTTAAACAGAAGTGATAATATTTCTCGAAAAGCAATTGAGAAACTAAACAAACTGCAAACATATCAGGGAGGATGGAGCTGGTTTGAAGGAATGAGACCAAGTGCAGGCATTACCCATTATATCCTTTATGGATTTAATCAACTAAATACGCTGGGCATTGATGATAACTCTGAGATAACTTTAATGCAGAGTAAAGCAATCAAGTATATTGATGACGAGGCTTTGTTGCGATTTGAAAGAATGAAGAAGTTCAATAAAGACTGGAAGAAAATAACATCCATTTCTTCTGTTGACTTAGAATATCTATATGTCAGAATATTATATCCAAACTTTGACATGACAGATGCAGTCAAAGATATGGTTGAGTTTTACACTCGTGTAATTTCGTCCAACTGGACTAAATACGATCTTTATGAACGCTCTCTGATATCAATAATAATGAATCAGAAAGGGAATAATAAGATTGAGCAGGATATTATTAAATCCTATCGTGAACACTCAACTGTAAACGAAGAAATGGGAATGTATTGGGCGAATAACAGAAGCACTGTTTTTATGTCTCAGTCTGCTGTTGCAGTTCATACATTTATAATGAAAGCATTTACTAAAGCAGGTGCTACACCCAAAGAAATGGATGAAATGAAACGCTGGTTATTAAAGCAAAAGCAAACTCAACTTTGGGAGTCAACCCACGCAACTCTTGACGCTGTATACGCTTTGCTTAGCACGGGTAGCGATTGGTTTGGCACTGATGGTGAAACAAATATTGTAATGGGTGGTAAGACAGTCGACAGTGCGGATAAAGAGATTGGAACGGGCTACATAAAGACTAGTTGGAGTAATACAGAGATAAAGCCTGAAATGGGAAATATAGACGTATCTCACAAAGGTAACAGTCCTGCCTGGGGATCGCTGTATCTGCAATACTTTGAGGAGTTGGATAAAATAGAATCTGCATCCGATGTCTTGAATGTGAATAAACAGTTGTTTGTTGAGCATACTGACTCAGAAGGAAAGAAACTATTTAAGATTAACGCCGAAGACACTCTTAAGATTGGCGACAGAGTTGTTATGCGACTTACTATCAGAACAGATCGCGATATGGAGTTTGTACACCTTAAAGATATGAGATCTTCCTGCTTCGAGCCTGTTGAGCAGTTGTCAGGAATTAGATGGGATGGAAAGGTAACGTATTACAGCTCACCCGGTGATGCATCCACAAATTACTACTTCGATACACTGCCGCGAGGAACTTATGTTTTAGAATACCAGGTAGTGGTTAACAGAGAAGGGGAGTATTCAAACGGCATAACAACCATACAATCAATGTATGCCCCGGAGTTTGTTTCCCACACCGCCGGCGTAAGAATTAATGTTAAATAATGAACATGCGATAAACTTAATTGTTATTTTTGCATCATATAAAATATATTGAAACATATAACAAACATAAATATATAACAATGAAAAAATTTAGCTTAGTATTGATGTTTAGTGTAATGCTATCAGGTTTAGCTTTTTCACAATCATCACCAAATGTATCATTTGCAAAAGATCTTCATGACTTTGGAACAATTAAGGAAGAAATGGGCGCAGTAACAACCCAGTTCGAATTTACAAATACAGGCACAAGCCCACTTATTATTCAACGTGTTTCGGCATCATGCGGTTGCACTACTCCCACATACACAAAAGAGCCAATATTGCCTGGTAAAAGCGGAAAGATTGATGTTAAATACTCAACAATTGCACGTCCCGGAAATTTCCGCAAAAGAGTAACTGTTTACACTAATGTGCCCGATTCGGTTTACGTACTCACCATTACAGGCCGAGTAACACCTAAAGCCAGATAGATATCGGCCAATTATTAAAATAGCATATTAGGTTTTAAATATTAACCGAATAGAGTACCTTTGTAAAAAGGCTTTATTCGGTTTTTCTTTTAAATTATATATTATGACACATCCTGAAAACGATCCAAAATATCTTGGTTTAAATGTAAATAAAGGAGTTGAGCAACCTCCAAGCATTAATCCATATCTTAATAAAATCAGACAACCCCGTCGTCGCACATACTCTGTTGACGAATATGTAGAAGGTATTTTAGCCGGAAATATATCCATTCTAAGTCAGGCAGTAACACTGGTCGAGAGCTCCAAAACAGATCATCAGGAAATTGCCCAGGCTATCATTGAGAAGTGTCTTCCTTATTCAGGCAATTCCGTAAGAGTAGGAATAACAGGAGTCCCCGGCGCTGGAAAGAGCACGTCAATCGACTCATTCGGAATGCATCTTATAAGCAAAGGTCATAAGCTTGCCGTGTTAGCCATCGACCCATCCAGCGAAAGAACAAAAGGTAGTATTCTTGGAGACAAAACTCGTATGGAAAAGCTATCTGTTGAAAAGGATGCATTTATCAGACCCTCGCCTTCAGCAGGTTCACTTGGTGGTGTGGCTCGTAAAACACGCGAGACGATAATATTATGTGAGGCTGCAGGATTTGATTATATTTTTGTTGAAACAGTGGGCGTGGGACAATCTGAAACTGCTGTGCACTCAATGGTAGATTTCTTCCTGTTAATACAATTATCGGGTACGGGCGATGAGCTGCAAGGCATCAAACGAGGAATTATGGAGATGGCTGATGGCATTGTAATTAACAAGGCTGACGGCGACAATATAAAGAAGGCAAAGATGGCGCAACGCCAACTGCAAAATGCACTGCATCTGTTTCCAATGGCAGAGTCAGGATGGTCTCCTGAAGTATTAACATATTCAGGATTCTACTCAATAGGTATTGCCGAGATATGGGAGATGATATTCAAGTACATTGACTTTGTTAAGGATAATAACTACTTTGAAACCCGCCGCAATAAACAATCCAAATACTGGATGTATGAGACCATAAACGAGCGATTGAGAAATGACTTTTATCAAAATGAAGAGATAGAAAAACTTATGCCTATTCTTGAAAAGTCTGTTCTCTCGGCACACAAAAGTTCTTTTGTAGCAGCTAAAGAGGCTCTGGATACCTATTATAAACAAAACGGGGGTGAAATCACTTTGTGATACACCCCGGTTTTATATAACTATATGCGTAAAGAACTACATTTCCATATTGTGGAATACGTTCTGAACGTCATCGTCCTCTTCAAATTTCTCTAGCAACTTCTCAATCTGAGCCTTTTGTTCGTCGTCAAGCACCTTGGTGTCATGAGGTATTCTCTCAAACTCAGCAGAGTTAATTTCGAAACCATTCTCCTCAAGATAAGACTGAATCTCAGCATATGATTTGAAATCACCATAAAGATAAATTTCGTCTTCATCTGCCACCAACTCATCAACGCCATAATCTATAAGTTCTAATTCCAGATCCTCAAGTGACACACCATCTTTCTCCGATATTTTGAACACACATTTATGGTCAAAAAGAAACTCCAGACTTCCCGAAGTACCTAATGAACCACCATGTTTGTTGAAATAGCTGCGAACATTGGCCACAGTTCTAGTAGTATTGTCGGTAGCTGTTTCCACCACAATTGCTACACCATGCGGACCATAGCCCTCGTAAACCACTTCTTTATAATCCGATGCATCTCTGTCGGTCGCTTTTTTGATGGCACGTTCAATATTGTCCTTAGGCATATTCTCTTTCTTTGCCTGCTGAATCAAAACGCGCAATCGTGGATTGGTCTCAGGATCGGGTCCTCCCGATTTTGTAGCTATTGTAATTTCCTTACCAATCTTTGTGAAAACACGAGACATATTGCCCCAGCGTTTCATCTTTCTTTCTTTGCGATATTCAAATGCTCTTCCCATACTCTGGTTTTTGGCTTTTTATATAAAAATTATTTTGATTATTGTCCTTTCAAATGATTGTTATCGTAAGCTGGCCCCAAGTTCCTTCTCCAAATTGTGCTGAATCTTTTTCATCACCGCATCAATTTGTTTGTCAGTAAGTGTTTTGCTCTCATCCTGAAGCATAAAGTTGACAGCATACGATTTCTTGCCCTCAGGCAGGTTCTTGCCCTCATACACATCAAACAAAGTGATGTTTTTCAGCAACTTGCGTTCTGATTTCTGAGCCACCTGCTCAATCTCCGAGAAGTTGATATTGTTGTCAATCAGCAATGCCAAGTCTCTGCTCACTGCGGGGAACTTAGATATTTCAGAGAACTTAGTAGCATGAGATTCAGATTCTTTCATAAGAATATCCCAGCTCATTTCTGCGTAATATACGTCAGTATCTATATCAAACTCCTTAAGAACCTTTTTAGAAATTATGCCGAATGAACCTATTTCACGCTTATGAGTCCTGATGGTCATTCCCGATGAATAAATCGGACTGGTTAGTTTTTCAAAAACAACTTGTCTGCTTCCAATACCAATCCTCTTTAGAATATTTTCTACAGCTGCTTTCAGCTCAAATACCGAACTGTTCATCTCACTTGCAGCCCAGTTTTTTCTGGTTGTTTTTCCACAAATCCACAGAGCTATACGAGTATCCTCTTTATATTCGGCTAATATATTATTGTCATTCTTCTTCTCAGAGTTAAAATTGTAGCAGTTTCCAAACTCATACAATCTCAAATCATTATGCTTTCTGTTTCTGTTGTATGCAATGCTCTCAAGCCCGCCATACAAAAGAGTCTGTCTCATCACGCCCAAGTCGTTGCTCAACTGATTCAATACCGAAACATTATTCTTAATCGGATATGCCTCGTTATTCTCGTAGTATGAACGGCTAGATAATGAATTGTTCAATATCTCATAAAAGCCGCTTGCTGTAAGCTGTTCAGAAATAAGAGTCTGCAACTTATATTTCACATCAGTAGATGTTTGATATGACAAGTTAGATTTTACAGAGTCGCTAAAATCAATATTGTTGTATCCGTAAATTCTCAACACCTCTTCTATAACGTCAACATCACGAAGTACATCAACCCTGTATGTAGGTATGCGAAGAGTCAAGATATCATCATTCTCCTCCTCAATCTCTATTTCAAGACTTTTCAGAATGTTCTTAATTGTATCCTTATCAATACTCTTGCCAATAAGCTTGTTAGTCTTATCATATGACAATTTCACTGTAGGACGTTCAATTGGTGCGGGATAGAAATCTCTGATATCACCTTCAATCTCTCCACCTGCCAGCTCCTTAATAAGTAAAGCAGCACGCTTCAACACATAAACTGTATTGTTAGGGTCAACTCCGCGTTCAAATCTAAATGAAGAATCGGTGTTTAATCCATGACGTCTTGCAGCCTTTCTAACCCATGTTGGATGGAAGTATGCAGACTCAAGGAAAACATCTTTGGTTGTTTCTGTAACACCCGAATTAAGTCCGCCAAACACCCCGGCGATACACATACCCTCGTCCTCATTACAAATCATAAGGTCGTTTTCGTGTAGTTCGCGCTCCTCCTCGTCAAGAGTAATGAACTTGGTTTTTGTAGGCAGTGTTTTTACCACAACCTTATTGTTCTTTATATATTTGGCATCGAATGCATGCATTGGATGTCCGGTTTCATGCAAGATGAAATTAGTAATGTCAACTATATTATTTATTGGTCTCAATCCAATAAGCAACAATCTGTTTTTAAGCCAGTCAGGACTCTCCTTAACTTCTATATTTCTGATAGTAAGTCCCGAGTATCTTGGGCAAGCCTCTTTGTTTTCTACAGTTACATCAATTCCTCCCTCTTTCTTGTCAACAGCAAACCCATCTATAGAAGGTTTGTTGAGTTTGTAAGGCATTCCTGCCTGCTCAAGGTAAGCAGCCAAATCACGCGCAACGCCATAGTGCGAAGTGCCGTCAACTCTGTTGGGTGTGATATCTATTTCAAATACAAAGTCACTCTTGATATTAAAGTAATCCTTGGCAAGGGTTCCAACTATTGCATCCTCAGGCAACACAATAATACCATCGCTGGCATTTCCTATACCTATTTCATCCTCAGAGCAAATCATTCCGAATGACTCCTCACCTCTGATTTTTGATCTTTTTATTGTTACCTCATTATCACCAAAGAATATTTTTGTTCCCAAAGTAGCAACCACCACTTTTTGCCCCTTGTCTACGTTTGGAGCACCACACACTATTCTTAGTGGTTCTTCGCCGTTGCCTATATTTACAGTGGTCAGGTGTAGGTGATCTGAGCCGGGGTGAGGGTCGCAAGTAAGCACCTCTCCAATTACCAAGCCCTTAAGTCCTCCTCGGATACTTTCTACTTCTTCTACTCCTCCTGCCTCAAGCCCTATTGATGTTAAGGCGTCAGCAGTTTGCTGTGGAGATAAATCAAATTGAATATACTCTTTAAGCCAATTGTATGAAATGTTCATTGTTTTATTTTTTTGAAAGCTCCAAAATTACAAAATAAATATGTTACTTCTTAATTATTACCCTCTTAATAAGTGGATAATAGTAAAATACTACACTATGGGAGTGCCTGATTACAGCCTTAAAACTTAAATCCAAGATGTATAAAGTCGTCCCATGCTGTATATGAAACTCTTGGCATAGATTTGTAAGTCGTCTTTCTGATATATCTGAATCTTTCCACTCCCAGGTATACGTTGTCTGAGATATCATATTCAGCAGTCATCCCCACAAGATATAACCTGGCTACACTTCTGTCGCCCTGTGTGTTCAAAAAGCTAATCTCGTGGTCTGTCAAATCCTTGAAATCCAGATCCTCATCATATCCCTTCCAAGTGTATATATTATAGTTTTCTCCTCTTAGTTTAAATCTCAGTTTATTATTATAAGTCAAGTCTGTATGAAGTTTCAAACTAAACCCGCTACCCATGTTATAGTCTCTGTTGTCAATCTTGAAGTGGTCTGAAATACTTGCTCCCAATGCTATGCCGTTAGCGAAGTATTTGCCCTCTATTCTGAATTTGTTGATTTCCTTCTCAACAAGCACACCGCCACCCAGTGATGCTGCCTCTGAGATATAGTATGGTCTAAACTCTTTTTGATTCTTTTTTATAACCTTAGAGTTGAAGTAATTGAAGTGCTGAAAGAATCCTCCAAACACTTGCAGATTGTTTTTGTTGTATAGTTCTTTGGTATACAATGCACCTATCACATTTACCTGCGTAAGCGAAAATCTGGAAGCCAGATAATCAAGTTGTATTTTAGTTTGAAACCATTCGTAAGGGTTTGATATTTCATAGTCAAAAATATCCCCATACTCCACGCCGGCTTTGACGCTGACGCCATATTTTTGAGTCCTGTCGTGGTCTGTAACGTTTCGTCCCCCTATTAGGAAACTTCCTTTTATTGGCAACCTCTGCACCTGATTCCCTCTGTTTGAGCTATACTGCCATGCATCACCAGTCACCAGTCTGTTGATGGCTCTTGTTGGAGCCAGAAGACCTGCAAAGAACTCTCTGAAAAATCTGTTGCTTCCCGATGTGCGATTATCCAGAATTAAATCCGACAATCTGAAGGTAATTTCACCCAGTGCTACGCCGCCAAAGGTGGTTGAAATAAGGTCGTTTCTGGATGGGGGCTCGTTTTCCATCGTAAACTCCCACATCAAACTACCGCCTAATGTGAATGGAAGAGAACCATAAAAAGAGTATCCGTTTGCTCTTGCTGCGTTATAATAAAGCGAACCATGATAAGGATGCCCAATCAGGTTGGTTGAGAGTTTGTCAGAATCCCAGACGGGCCACGTTCTCAGGTTTCTTTTAATTGTTTTGAAATTTACGTATGCAAAATCCTCTTTTGTAACAAATCTGTTGAAGCCAAAAATACCCAAGTTTATTCCTGTTCCGATTGCGGCTGCACGCCAAGGCTTTTTATCCGGTTTAAAATATGAAGCAGAATCGCTGTCTGATATAATGTGTGGGTTATTATCTGCAAATGTGGGTATGCATAATAATGATATGATGATTATTATTAGATTTCTTTTGCCCTTCATCCTCATGAAAAATACTTTAAAATCAAAACCGTACAAATAACTAGTATTTGCACGGTTTTTAAACTTTTAGTTATATCGGGCACAGCCCGATTTTGTGTTGTGCCTTAAATAGTTAGGCACAATATTATTAGAATTAGTATCCTCTGATTGCTTTTACACCGGGAAGAGTTTTTCCCTCAATCATTTCAAGAAGTGCTCCACCACCGGTAGATACATATGAAACCTGATCAGCCTGACCAAACTTGTTGATACAAGCCACTGAGTCGCCACCACCTACAAGAGAGAAGGCACCATTCTTTGTAGCCTCTACAATTGCATCAGATACCACTCTCGAGCCTTCGTCAAAGTTGTCAAACTCAAATACACCAACAGGACCGTTCCAAAGAATTGTTTTTGATTCTTTGATTACTTTAGCAAAAGTATCTTCCGACTCCTTGCCAATGTCAAGACCCAACCATCCGTCAGGAATATTGTCAACAGCAGTGTAGTCAGTATCAGCATCATTGCTAAACTTATTGGCAATCTTAGCATCAGTAGATAAAACCAGGTTTACACCCTTTTGTTTAGCCATTTCCACAATTTCCTTTGCAAGATCCAGCTTGTCAAGCTCCACAAGAGAGTTTCCAATTTGTCCACCTTCTGCCTTAACAAAAGTATATGTCATGCCACCAGCAAGGATTAGGTTGTCCACCTTGTCAAGAAGGCTTGTTATTACTTCAATTTTTGAAGAAACCTTTGATCCTCCCATGATTGCAGTAAACGGACGATTTGTGTCTTTCAATACCTTTTCAACAGAAGTAACCTCTTTGTCCAACAAGTAACCAAACAATTTGTGTTCAGCATCAAAATAGTCAGCAATTAGAGCTGTAGATGCGTGAGCACGGTGTGCAGTACCAAATGCATCATTCACATATACATCAGCATATGAAGCAAGTTTTTTAGTGAATTCTTTTTGAGATTCTTTTACTGCCTTTTTAGCTTCAGCTTTTTCTTCTTCGGTAGCATCTTCTGCCAATCCGCGTGGTTTGCCTTCCTCCTCAGCATAGAAGCGAAGATTTTCAAGCAATAAAACCTCACCCGGTTTTAGAGCAGCTGATTTGTTAACAGCCTCTTCTCCGATGCAGTCGTTTGCAAACTGAACCTCAACTCCAAGAAGCTCAGAAATGCGTGGAAGCACGTGCTTCAGGCTAAACTTTTCGGTTGCGCCTTTTGGACGTCCAAGGTGTGAGCCAATAATTGCACTGCCACCGTCGGATATAATTTTTTTAATTGTTGGGATAGCTGCACGAATACGTGTGTCATCAGTAATGTTATAGTTCTCATCAAGCGGCACATTAATGTCTACTCGAACGAATGCCTTTTTATTGGCAAAGTTAAATGAATCCATTGTTTGCATAGTTCTGAATATATTTGTTTTTAAAGTTGTTTCAAAATACAGAATGTCATCTTAGCTATTATGCTTAGTAATAATATCATATCTCACTAAGTTGTTACAAAAGTACTAAAATATATCTTATAGCTTTGAATATTTTCTTCTAAAGTTTATAATTTATTTATTATGACCACCTAAGCTCATGGTGTCGCTATTGTGTTAGTGTCTTTTTGTTATCATTGATTGCGTTGGGTATGAATACGCCTTTAATTATAATGTCAAAATGAATTGTATATTAGACAAAATGATTATTTTTGTTGAAAATATAGGATTATGATTACTAGTGACACCAACGTTTTGCTAATTTACACTGGTGGTACCATCGGAATGGTAGAAAACAGTGAAACCGGAGCTCTCGAAGCTTTCAATTTTAGTCATCTTAAATCAAACGTGCCTGAGATGAAACGCCTCAAGTTTAATGTTGATACGTTTCTTTTTGAACCCCCGATTGATTCGTCCGAAATAAACCTTGTAAATTGGATAGAAATTGCCAAGGTTATTGAAGACAGTTACGACAAATATGATGGCTTTGTAGTGTTGCACGGAACTGACACAATGTCTTACACCGTGTCGGTACTTAGCTTTATGTTGGAAAATCTCACCAAGCCGGTAATCTTCACCGGGTCGCAACTTCCCATCGGAAAGCTTAGAACTGACGGAAAAGAAAATCTTATCACCGCTCTTGAGATTGCGGCTGACAGATATGAAGACGGAAGAGCAATTGTGCCCGAGCTGTGCATCTATATGCAAAATCTATTGATGAGGGGTAACCGAACCACGAAGATTAATGCCGACAACTTCAGCGCATTCAATAGTCCCAACTATCCGCCGTTGGCAGAAGTTGGTGTTGATATCAGATATAATGACAAGTTTATACTGACACCCGATTATGATAAGCCTGTCAGGTTCAACTATCATCTGGATAATAACGTGGCAATCCTAAAGCTGTTTCCCGGCATTCAGGAGAGCGTTGTTAAGTCTGTGTTTTCAATACAGGGTCTTAAAGGTGTTGTGTTGGAAACATTTGGCTCCGGAAATGCACTGCGTGACCAGTGGTTTATCGACACGCTTGACGAGGCATACACCAAAGGAATTGTGGTGGTAAACGTTACCCAATGTTTATACGGAAATGTTGAAATGCATCGCTATGGAACAGGGCAACATCTTGAAAAACTGGGCGTAGTGTCGGGTCACGACATGACTTCAGAAGCGGCACTCGCCAAGCTTATGACTCTTATTGGCAATGGCAAAAGCCCCGAAGAGGTGAGGCACTATATGTCTATGTCATTGCGTGGAGAAATGTCTTAGTATTTATCTGATATATAATTATCTAAGTTAAATAACTCCTTTCTTTTTATCCGGAAGTATATTGTCTCTCATTGTACTTTCGGGCTTAATAATCGAATCAATACTATTTGGTGTACTAGAACCATGCTCAATCACGGACTCTTTTGGTATACTACTAATACCCGGACTATTAATATCAATTTCTTTAACTGCTGACTCTAAGCTCTTTTTGTTCTTTCTGAC
>CAZHWC010000072.1:0-12095 GCA_964535975.1 uncultured Proteiniphilum sp.
TATGATTAAAGTAGGTATTAATGGATTCGGACGTATCGGACGTCTAGTTTTCCGTGCAGCTCAAACAAGAAGCGACATTCAAATTGTAGGTATCAACGATTTACTTGATGTTGATTACATCGCTTATATGTTGAAATATGATTCAATCCATGGTAAATTCGACGGAACCGTTGAGGTAAAAGATGGTCAATTAGTGGTAAATGGCAAAACTGTACGTGTTACTGCTGAAAGAAATCCAGCCGACTTGAAGTGGGATGCTGTTGAAGCTGAATATGTGGTTGAATCAACAGGTCTTTTCTTGTCAAAAGATTCTGCAAAAGGTCATATTGATGCAGGTGCAAAATATGTAGTTATGTCTGCTCCTTCAAAAGATGATACTCCTATGTTTGTTGTTGGTGTTAACCAAGACAAATATGTAAAGGGTGAGCAATTTGTATCTAATGCATCTTGTACTACAAACTGCTTGGCTCCAATTACCAAAGTTTTAAATGATAAGTTTGGTGTTATCGAAGGTTTGATGACAACTGTTCACTCAGTAACTGCTACTCAAAAAACTGTTGACGGCCCTTCTGCTAAAGACTGGAGAGGTGGTCGTGCTGCTTCTGGCAACATTATTCCATCATCAACTGGTGCTGCTAAAGCTGTAGGTAAAGTTATTCCTGAACTAAACGGTAAATTAACCGGCATGTCACTTCGCGTTCCTACTCTAAATGTATCTGTTGTTGACTTAACAGTACGCTTGGAAAAAGCTGCTACATACGAAGAAATTTGTGCAGCTATGAAAGAAGCTTCTGAAGGTGAATTGAAAGGTATTCTTGGATATACTAACGAAGATGTTGTTTCTTCAGATTTCATTGGTGATGCTCGCACTTCAATCTTTGATGAAAAAGCTGGTATTCAGTTGAGCCCTAACTTCGTTAAAGTTGTTAGCTGGTACGATAACGAATGGGGTTATTCAAATAAAGTTCTTGAGTTAATCGCACATATGAAACAAGTAAACGGATAATATTCTTTTACAATGCATATTTAAAGCGCTTGCCTGTAGTGGTTAAGCGCTTTTTTTGCTTTTGTATGATTTTTAATTTTTTTATTTGAGTTTGTTTTGTTGATTAAATAACTTTCTATGTCTATGGTCTTTTGGCAATGTATTTATAATTGTTATATCTTTTAAATTATGAACCGATTTTGAGGAATTAAAGCCTTTAAATTCGATAATACATATTTTAATGTTTATTTTTGCATTGAATTTTTTAAATAAATCAATAAACAATGAAACCAACTCTTTTTGTATTAGCAGCAGGTATGGGAAGCCGCTATGGAGGATTAAAACAGATGGATGGCGTAGGTCCCAGTGGTGAGACTATAATGGATTATTCTATATACGATGCCATTAAAGCCGGATTTGGAAAGATTGTATTTGTAATACGTGAGTCTTTTGAAGAGAGCTTTAGAGAAAAAATAGTAAAAAAATATGAGAAACTTATTCCGGTAGAGTTGGTTTTTCAGGAAATTGAAAAGCTTCCGGAAGGTTTTAGTCCAAATCCTGAAAGAGTTAAGCCATGGGGCACAAACCATGCAGTAATGATGGGAAGTGAAGTAATAAAAGAGCCGTTTGTGGTTATTAATGCAGATGATTATTATGGTCGTGAGGGATTTAAGGTAATTGCTGATTATCTTGCTTTGCTTGAAGAGGGCTCCGAGAATAAATACTGCATGGTTGGATATCGAGTAGGAAATACATTGTCTGATAGTGGTACTGTGGCGCGAGGAGTTTGTGAAACAGATAGTGATGGCAATCTTACCGGAGTTGTTGAACGTACACAAGTGATGCGAATTGACGGCGAAGTCAAATATAAGGATGAAAACGATGAATGGGTTTCAATTAAAGATGATACCCCCGTGTCAATGAATATGTGGGGATTTACGCCTGATTACTTTAGGTATTCTAATGACTACTTTATTGAATTCTTAAAAGAAAATGAAGATAATATTAAAGCTGAATTTTTCATTCCCTTGTTGGTAAATCATTTAACTGTGAGTGGCACAGCGTCAGTAAAGGTGTTAGATACCCCATCTATGTGGTTTGGTGTAACATATGCAGAAGACAGACCTTATGTTGTTCAAAAACTACAAGAGCTAGTAGAAAAAGGTGAATACCCCACACCTCTTTGGTAATTCAAATAGATGATAATAGATATTTTCATTATATTTTTGCTAATACTTTTGAATGGCTTTTTTGCTATGTCAGAAATAGCTGTTGTATCGGCAAAGTCAGCATATTTAGATAATGCTCGGAAGGAAGGAAGCAAGGGGGCTAGAATAGCTATGGGGCTTAAGTCTGATCCTGATAGTTTTCTTTCGTCTGTCCAGGTAGGTATTACTTTAATTGGTATTGTTAATGGTGCATTTGGTGGTGCTACATTATCTGCCCATTTAGCACCCTATATTGCTAGCATTGAGTTCTTGTCTTCTTCTTCTGAAACTATATCTATTATTGTCGTAGTTTTTTTAATAACCTATTTGTCTATAGTTGTCGGAGAGTTAGTTCCAAAAACTATTGCATTAAATAATGCAGGGAGAGTTGCAATAGCGGTTGCGCGTCCTATTTATATTGTAAGTATTATCTTTTATCCATTTGTTAGATTCTTGGCACTATCAACAAATGCGCTTAATAAACTTATTGGTCTTAAATCTGAAGAAGAGATTATTTCTGAAATGGAGTTGAGAGCAATGTTAAAGATAGCGTCTATTGAAGGAGTTATTGAGAAAGAGGAGAATAGGATGCACGAACACGTTTTTTATTTTGCTGACAAACGTGCACGTCATATCATGACTCACAGAACTGATGTGGAATGGGTTGATATCACTAAGGACAAGAAACAAGTAATAGATTATTTGATTCAGACAAAGCATAGCAAAATTTTGGCATGCAACAAAACACTTGATGATTTTATCGGAATTATAGTTATGAAGGAGTTGCTCCTTGAACTATATAAAAATAAAGATATTAATCTGAAGTCGCTATTACGAGATCCTTTAATAGTTCCTTCAACATTGAAAGCGCAAAAAATTCTTGATAGATTCAGGCAAGAACATAATTTTTTAGCTATAGCGGTAGATGAATATGGAAGCTTAGACGGTATTATTACCCTTCATGATATTATTGAAAACTTTGTTGGGTCTATTCCTAATGAACATGATGTTGAAGAACCGGATGTTTTTATTCGTAGTGATAACTCAGTACTATTAAATGGAGAGGCTCCTATAGAAGTAATAACACAATTTTCTGATGAATTTATTATAGACTTTGAAGAGATTGATTATTCAACAGTAGCAGGATTTGTGTTGTCGCATATAAATAAGACTCCTCAGGTTGGAGATAAGTTTAGTTATAGAAATATGAATTTTGAGATTGTTGATATTGATGGGCATAAGATAGATAAAGTGCTACTTACAATAAAAAATGACTAATAGGAATAAAATAGTCTTGAAAAAATAAAATGTTTAAAATACTAATTAGAAATATTATTTTATAAATTGGTGACAATGAGGCTTGTATGTTGAGTTTGCTTAGAGTATGATTGTATAAACTCTAAATTTATGTTGTAAAGCATACTCATAAAGCGGTACAGATGTGAAAGAATGTGTTAGTTTTACACCAATAAAAAACTTTCCGATCTTCATGGTCTCCTTTTTATTTAACACCTAACAAAAACATGAACAAAATGTATAATAAATCTGGTTTGCATTCTGAAAATTTCAAAAAAGTGATTAACGGTATGCAAACTGGATTATACGTTCTCTCAAATAGAACAGGCAGTGAGGTTACAGTTACAAATTTTGGTGCAAAAATAGTTTCGATTTTAGTTCCTGATCGAACAGGAAACTTAGTTGATGTGGTTTTAGGTCATTCAAATATTGACGATTATCTTAAATCAGAAGAACCATATTTTGGAGCTGTTTGTGGAAGAGTAGCAAATAGAATTGCAAAAGGACAATTTACCCTTGACAATAAGAATTATCAGTTAGCAATAAATAATGGACCTAACTCTTTACATGGCGGCCTTAAAGGATTTAACTCTGTAGTGTGGAGAGTAGTATATGTCAATGATAATAGTATACGATTAAACTATCTTTCTAAGGACGGGGAGGAAGGGTTCCCTGGTAATTTAGATGTATATATTACCTACACTTTAAATGATGAGAATGCTCTTGATATTATTTATGAGGCTACATCAGACGCCCCCACTATTTTAAATCTTACTAATCATTCATATTTCAACTTGTCAGGTGAAGGAGATGATTATATTGGTGATCATATTCTTACATTAAATGCCGATAGCTATTTGCCTACTGATGATACCGCCATTCCTTATGGAAGTGCAGAGCTTGTTAGCGGTACACCTATGGATTTTACTACTCCACACACTATTGGACAAAGAATTAATGATGACTTCCAGCAATTAATTTATGGCAAAGGGTATGATCATACTTTTGTTTTAAACAAAGAAAATTTGGATGAGTATTCGTATGTTGGAGTATGTGAATCTCCAAAAACAGGGATCAAGATGGAGATGTATACAACTGAGCCTGGAGTGCAGGTGTATACCGGTAATTGGATGACTGGTAACTTTATTGCAAAAAATGGTAACAAATATCCTGCACGTTCTGCTGTTTGTTTTGAAACTCAGCATTATCCCGATAGTATTAATAATCCTGATTATCCTTCAATAGTATTGAGACCAGAAGAGAATTTTTATTCTAAAACTACATATAAGTTTAGTATATAAAACCAATCAAATTAATTAATTAATAAAAAGAGTATGAATTTAAAAGCAAATCAACAATCGAACCGTATTGTGCCAATCATCATGATGATTGCGCTTTTCGGTATGATTTCATTTATTACAAACTTGGCTGCACCAATGGGTCAGGTTTTAAAAGAACAGTTTGGTGCTACCAACTTTCAGGGATTATTAGGTAATGCTGCTAACTTTATTGCTTATGCAGTAATGGGTATTCCTGGAGGAATTCTCCTACAGAAAGTAGGTTATAAAAGAACAGCTTTGATTGCAATTGCTGTAGGTTTTATTGGCGTGTTCATTCAGTATTTGTCAGGTCATGCATCTCATGAATCTGCTTTCGGAGTTTATTTGTTGGGAGCATTTATCTCTGGTTTCTCAATGTGTCTGCTTAATATCGTAGTGAATCCAATGTTGAACACATTAGGTGGTGGAGGTAATAAAGGAAATCAGCTTATTCAAGTTGGAGGTTCTTTTAACTCGGTAATGGCTACATTTACTCCTGCTTTCGTAGGTATCTTAATTGGTGAGACAGCCAAAGCTAATATCAAGGATGTTTTCCCAATTATGTATATTGCTTTAGGGGTATTTGCTCTTGCATTCTTTGTATTGTTGCTTGTTAACATTCCTGAGCCACACTCAGCAAAAAATAAAGAGCCTCTAAAAACATTAATGTTAGGTGCTCTGAAGTTTAGACACCTAGTTTTGGGTGCATTAGCAATTTTTGTTTATGTGGGTGTAGAAGTTGGTACTCCTGGAGTACTATTTTATTGGCTCTCTGAACATCCTGTGGTTGGAAAAACTTCAGCTGGATTTGTTGTAGGTACCTATTGGTTGTTAATGCTAGTAGGACGACTACTTGGAGCTTCCTTGGGAAGTAAGGTGTCTAGCAAGGCTATGTTGGCGTTTACTTCCGGACTTGGTTTGGTATTTGTTTTAAGTGCTATGTTCCTACCTGAATCCACAATGGTGTCACTACCTGTTCTACAACGTTCTGCAGTAGGTTCACTTTCATTTGGAATGGCAAATGTCCCTATTAATGCTATGTTCCTTGTGCTAGTTGGTCTATGTACTTCTATTATGTGGGGAGGTATTTTTAATTTAGCTGTTGAAGGTCTGGGTAAATATTTAGCTGCAGCTTCAGGAATTTTTATGACAATGGTGTTTGGTGGAGGTATTCTTCCTGCAATTCAAGGATGGGTAGCTGACCTTACAGGTAATTACCTTCAGAGTTACTGGGTGATTATTGCTGCTTTAGCATACTTATTATACTATGCACTTGTTGGTTCTAAAAATGTAAATACAGACATACCTGTATCAGAAGATTAATAATGATTATACTTTTATAATGACAAAAGAACAAATTCTTAATATTTATAATGAGAAGATTGGTGTTGAAACACCAGAAGTATATGCCTCTCCGGGAAGAATTAATCTGATTGGAGAACATACCGACTATAATGGAAGTTTTGTTTTTCCCGGAGCTGTTGATAAAGGGATGATTGCAGCTATAAGATTAAATGGAACTGACAACGTTAAAGCATACGCAGCTGACCTTGATGAGTGGTCTGAGTTTGGATTGAATGAAGAAAATATTCCTACAGAAGGATGGGCAAAATATATCTTTGGAGTTTGTCGAGAAATCATCAAACGAGGTGGCAAAGTAAAAGGTTTTGACACAGTTTTTGCTGGTGATGTACCCTTAGGAGCCGGAATGTCTTCGTCTGCTGCATTAGAAAGTACCTTTGCTTTTGCATTGAATGAGATGCTTAATCTTGGAATAGACAAATTTGAATTAGCTAGAATAGGACAATCAACAGAACATAACTACGTTGGAGTTAAATGTGGGATAATGGATCAATTTGCCTCACTTTTTGGCAAAGCAGGTCATTTGATTCGTCTTGACACCAAGAGTATGGAGTATGAATATTTTCCATTCGATCCGCAGCCTCACGGATATAAGTTGGTGTTGCTAGACACTTTGGTTAAACATGAGTTAGCTTCATCAGCATATAATAAACGTCGTGAGTCATGTGAAGCAGCAGCTGCTGCAATTGCAAAAAATCACTCTCATGTAGAGTTTTTAAGAGATGCTTCTATGGAGATGTTGAATGAGGTTAAAGATGTTATTTCAGCTGAAGATTTCTTGCGTGCAGAATATGTTATTGAAGAAACACAACGTGTACTCGAAGTGTCGGATGCCCTAAAAAAAGATGACTACGAGACAGTAGGGCAGAAGATGTATGAAACGCATCATGGAATGAGTAAGAAGTATGAAGTAAGCTGTGAAGAGCTTGATTTCTTAAATGATATTGCAAAGAAAAATGGTGTTGCCGGATCTCGTGTTATGGGTGGTGGATTTGGTGGATGTACTATTAATCTAGTTAAGATTGACTTGTATGACTCATTCATTGAAGATGCAAAAGATCAATATAAAGCAAAATACGGTATAGAGCCTAAAATATACGATGTTGTGATTAGTGATGGAGCTCGTAAACTTTAGAAGTTAATCCTAATCATTTTGATAATCTATAATTGGGGAGGAGAGATATTTAAGCCTCTCGTCCCCTTTTTTAATTTAATATTAAAATAAACACTATAATTCGATATGTTAACCAATTTTTATTCTTATAACGAAAAATTTTTGATCGCAGTAGACTGCATTATCTTTGGGTTTAAAGATAAAGAACTTCATATATTATTGACTCGCCGACCAGTTGAACCCAGTAAGGGGGAGTGGTCGCTAATGGGCGGATTTATGGATGAAGGAGAGACTTTAGATGATGCTGCAAAAAAGGTGCTGTATAGATATACTAGGCAAGAGGGTATTTATATGGAGCAAGTTAAAGCTTATGGAGATGTTGAAAGAGATCTCGGTGGTAGAGTTGTATCAGTAACCTACTATGCTTTGGTAAAACTTGAAGAGTTTGACACTAGCTTAGCCCATGAATTTGACGCGCAATGGGTAAATGTCAGAGATTTGCCTGAGCTTATTTTTGACCACAATCAGATGGTAAGAGATGCATTACAATTATTAAGATATAAGACATCATCTCAGCCAATAATATTTGAGTTTTTTGGAGATATGTTTACTCTGCCAGCTTTACAAGACTTATGGGAAGCTATTTACCAAATGCCTGTTGACAAGCGTAATTTTAGAAAAAAAGTATCCTCGATGGATATTCTCGATAAATTAGAGATAAAAGATAAATCTTCGTCCAAGCGAGGAGCTTTTTATTATGTCTTTAATGAAACAAAGTATAAAGAATATGTAGAAAGTGGAAATAGATTTTCACTGTAACAACACATCTTTAGTTTTGATATTTAAAACGTCTTATGCTTCGTTTGGGAGTCTTTTCGAATTCTTCGTCTTGAATCCTAAACGATGCTATTTTATTATATGAGGCTAGGTTTGCATTTATAGCCCTAATTTCATTTTCAAAGAATCCATGGTAGTCCTCTTTTTTTGTAATACCATACTTCTTTAACTCTTCAACTTCAGGAACTATTAGTGCAACAATCTTATTGTTATCTTCTATTACCAAAGATTCCAGAATATAGGGTGAGTTATTTAGTTTATCTTCAATTTCTTCCGGGTAGATATTTTGTCCTGATGGTCCAAGTATCATGTTTTTATTCCTGCCTTTTATAAAGACATGATTATCTTTGTCGAGAATACCCAAATCGCCGGTCTTTAGCCATCCATCTTTTGTGAATGTGGATTTAGTGGCCTCATCATTTTTATAGTAGCCAAGCATTACATTAGCACCTCTGGTTTGTATTTCTCCGACAATATTTTGTGGATCTTCCGAATCAATCCTGACCTCCATTCTGTCTACAACCTTTCCACAAGAACGCTCTTTAAACTCATTCCAATATGCATACGAAATAAGAGGCCCGCATTCTGTCATGCCATAACCTACTGTATAAGGGAATTTTATTTTTCGTAAAAATTTTTCTACATCCTCATTTAATGCTGCACCACCAATTACTACTTCAACCATATTCTTGCCAAACACCTCGGTCAGAGATTTTTTGATCTTAGAATAAACAATAGAGTTAAGCAAAGGAATTTTTATTAGTGTCTTTACAGAGCCTTCTCTCAGTTTTGGAAATACATTACGAGTTACAATTTTCTCGATAATTAAAGGTACAGCAAGAACTAGTCTTGGATTTATTTTTGCGAATGCATCTAGCAAAACTCTTGGAGAAGGAGTTTTGCCTAGAAAATGTATATGACATCCCATAGATACCGAGTTGAGAACCTCAAAAGCCAGTCCATATGTGTGAGCCATTGGAAGCATGCAAACAATACTGTCGCCAGGTTTGATAAAATCCAAATTGTCATTTGCAAATTTAGTGTTTGACCATAAGCTTCTGTAAGGAATCATTACTCCTTTAGGGCTACTTGTTGTTCCGGATGTGTAGTTGATAACTGCAAGTTCTTCAGGTTTGTCTTTTCTGAAAGCAATATCATTTACAAAAAAACCTTTCTCATATTTTTTATTGAAGTATGATGATGCATCTGAGTCAAACTTCTTCAGTTTCTCAGATGATGTTTTAAGCAACGCCAAATTATCTAAAGAAATTATAGTTTCAACATTGGGGACTTTATTTTTATTAATGTTTTTCCAAATGCTTTCGTCAGTCAACAACAATTTAGAATCCGAATGATTAACTATATATTGAATGCTATCAAGGTCAAATTCATTCAATATACTTACCGCCACAGCACCATAAGAAAGAATCGAGAAAAAAGATATAGCCCAATTTGCTGAATTCTTCCCACACAATGCTACTTTGTCGCCACGATTTACGCCTGCATTCTTTAGATATTCATGAAGTTTATCAATTTCCTGAGCGAAATCTTTATATAATAGAGTTTTACCTTCAAGGTCAGTCATTGAAGGCAAATTCCAATTTAATCTTATACTTCGTTCTATAAGATTTAAAAAAGAGTTCTGATTCATAGTCGTATGATGTATATTGTTTTATTTATATTAAAAAGTAATATGATATTACTCTTCACACAAAGGCCTATAATTATATTATTTACAGTTAATTAAAAACCTTAGCTTTTGTGTATCAATTAATTCTTATTGCAAATTTATGAAATAATAATAATCAAATAAAATTATATGAGTAATTAATGTGTGTATTTATCGACTAAAACCTGTTTTGTGCTTATTATTAGATATTTTTCTCAAATAAATAGTATATAAGATTTTATTATTGAAAAAACTTTCTATCTTTGCACGTGCATAAGTATTATATACGTCGGTAACTGTTATTTAGTTATTTTCTTCTTCAGCATTAGAAGTGAACAATTCTTTAACCTTATCTCTATAAATTATCTTCTGCAAAATTAATTTATTCTATTTATTTATTTTTTTTTACATGAACATTTTTGTTGCTGGCTTAAGTTATCAAATTAACGATGCCGATTTAAAAGAGCTATTTGAGGAGTACGGTGAAGTGTCCTCTGCTAAAGTTATTACCGATAGAGAAACACGTAGATCAAAAGGATACGGTTTTGTTGAAATGGCTGATGCTGATGGTACACGTGCTATTGAAGAGCTAAACGGAGCTGAATATGATGGTCGTACTCTTTCTGTGTCAGAAGCACGTCCACGCGAAGAAGGTGGTCGTCGTCACAATAACGACAGAGGTGGTTACGGAAACCGTGATAGAAGATACTAGTTTTTCCCTATCATTCAGAAATAAATTAAAGACTGAGCACTGGTTGCTCAGTCTTTTTTTTATATATAGATTGGTGTATTCACATCACAAAATGCTTATTATAGCTCTCTCTGAAAATAATAAATATTATATTTGCACTATGTCAGCAATATTACATATAGAAACAGCAACAGAAGTGTGCTCCGTGGCTTTGTCAAGCAATGGTCAGCTACTACAATATAAAATAAGTGTTCAGGCGCAAGCTCATTCTTCACTGCTTGGTGTGTTTGTGGGGGAGGTGATGGAGTATGTGCGCAATCAACGTATCAAACTAGATGCTATATCGATAAGTAGCGGTCCGGGTTCTTATACGGGATTGCGTATTGGTGTGTCGGAGGCAAAGGGTCTTAGTTATGGCCTTGGTATTCCTCTCATTGCATTGCCTACTCATAAGGTGATGGCACAGCAGATAGTGGGCGATGTGGAGGGCGATAGTATCTTGCTCTGCCCTATGATTGATGCCAGACGAATGGAGGTATATGCCACCTTTTTTGATTTAGAGTTGAATGTGGTTCGCGAAACAATGGCCGACATTGTTGATGCAGATAGCTATCAGGATTTACTGGACAGGCATCAGGTTGTGTTTTTTGGCAATGGTGCTCACAAGTGCAAATCGGTAATTACTCATCCCAATGCCAGATTTATAGATGATGTTATACCCGAGGCAAAGGCTATGATTGCATTGGCTGAGGAGGCTTTGTTGGCAAAAGACTTTGTTGATGTGGCATATTTTGAACCTTTTTATTTGAAAGAATTTGTGGCAACAGTGCCAAAAAACAAAGTGATTAACATATAAATATTAGTATTATGGATTCATTATTGAAAGTGAAAGTTGTGCCCAATGGCCCCCTCAAGGTGGAGGGTGTGATGGAGGTGGAGCTTGCTGACGGAACGGTAGAACTTAAGGAAAAGATTACCTTTTTGTGCAGGTGTGGACATTCGTCTAAGAAGCCTTATTGTGACGGGATGCATCGTAAGATGAGTTTTGTGGGGTAGGGCCGGTTCTTTCCACAACGAAAAAGGTGTGTAGATATCAGTAATGATACTTGCACACCTTTTTTATGTTTTGAATGAGTTATTTGCTTAGAATGCTACTGTCACTTTTACCATATAGTTGCGAGTAGCTTGTGGATAATAGCCAATCCAGTTGTAAGCTCCTTCTTTATTAAATATCTCGGTTGATGCCCAGCCGTTTGCTATGTATTTGCTGTTGAATATATTGTTGGCAAATAGCTGCAATGATATTGTTCCTATCTCTGTTTTAGCAAAAGTGTATCCTGCAGATAAGTTGCTGGTGAAGTATGACGGAATAGATTTTTCGTCATTGCTTGTATTATCTAAGTATTGTTTGCCTACGTATTTGCCCAGCAGGTTGAAGCTTAAGTCTTTTGTAGGTTGGTAGCTAATGCTTGCCATACCCACCACATTGGGCGAATATGATATATTAGTTTTGCCAATGTGGTCTGCCCTTTGTCCCACCCTTTTGTAATTGTCTAAATTGTCAATCACATCATAATAGGCTGTGTAGTCTTTAATTTTGTTTTGGCTGAGAGT
>CAZHWC010000073.1:0-11969 GCA_964535975.1 uncultured Proteiniphilum sp.
TAATGTGTATATTTGTATTTGTTCATTCGTTGGTGTTTGGGGGTGTGTGATACTGTCGGGATCACGCTAATAGGTAAGCACTTACAAGTTTATTTTTGTAGGTGCTTTTTTCTTTTAGAATATCTTACCTCAAAAACATATACCCAATTAGGACCTAAGCATGTAAAGCTTATTGAATAAATAAAAGAACAATACTCCTACAATCCATCCTGCAAAAACATCAATCAAATAGTGTGCTTGAATATAAACAGTAGCACAACACAAAAGTATATATACAGGAAATAAGATTATTGTCAGCTTATTATTTACACTTTTGGCCCACAACATAATAACCGTTGAAATACCAACATGTGAACTTGGAAAAGCAGCTATGGGGCACTCACCTCCTGACTGGACCATTTCTACTCCCTGATAAAACAGTCCATCAAAATATCCCGGGCCCTTCATTATCTCGAATTGATCTTTAAAGTAATCTCCTATTTCATAAAAATTAGAATCAAAGACATTTTCCATACCTATTGCCAAATAATAGAACTGAGGTCCTGCAACCGGCAAAAATATAAATACCAGGTAAAAAGAAAAAAAGGCTCCCATAATAATATACATCAACCTTTGAAGCTCTTCTTGTTTTACAAAGAAACTATATAATACAGAACCCACAATCATTGGGTAATAAGCAAAATAACCAAAATAGACAGCTTCACTAAACCAAATGAAAGGCAGTTTTTTTGAAAACTCTATGGCAGGCTGAAACCCGAATATATTTTGTTCTAAAGCTACAAAAAAATGATCAAGGTTTGGAAATACTTTATTAAACTCATAAATATCAGGATACCAAAAAGGTAGCAAGCCAATCTGAAGCAGGATTCTAATCAGAGTGGATAGCCTGTCATTCTTTAAATATTTATCGGACAACAGACTCACTCCAACCAACCCAACAAGAATCAGTGCTCTGCCTAAAATTTGGGTTATTGGCTGTTCAAGTTTATCCCATAATATTAAAATTAATATCGAGGTAAAAATTGTATAATATACTGTTAGCTTCTCAAAAGGATATAGCTTAATTGATTTCTCAAAACACATACAATGGAATCATTAAAATAAAAACGAAATATCTATATAGAAATAAACTTAAACATTATTCAAACTCACTGAGCTCTATCCATCTTATAGTTTTTGCATCAATAGTTTCGATCAACTCAGCTATGCGATTAGAAACCATTACTAATTCATCAGGTGATAGTTCTCCGGAAGAGAGACTGTTACTCAACTTATCTTTTTCTATCTCAAGACTGTCTATTTCGGACTCCAAACCCTCATACTCTTGTCGCTCTCGATAAGTTAACTTCCTCTTTTCTGATATATTTTGTTTATCATCTGTCTTTTCTCTCTCAACCTTTTCTACATCAGACACCTTCTTTTCCTCTTCCAACTTCCAGTCTCTATATTGTGTGTAATTTCCGGGATACATTTGCAGGTCTGCATTTCCATTAAACACTAATAGATGCTCAACAACCTTATCCATAAAATACCTATCATGGGATATTACAATCAGACAACCTTTGAAGCTCACTAAATACTCTTCCAAAACATTTAGTGTTATAATATCTAAATCATTTGTAGGCTCATCTAAAATCAAAAAGTTTGGATTCTTAATTAATACAGTACAAAGATATAGGCGCCTTTTTTCACCTCCACTCAACTTATGAACATAGTCATGTTGACGCGCTGGGGAAAAAAGAAAATGTTGTAAAAACTGTGAGGCTGTTAATTTATTACCATCACCTAAATCAATAACCTCTGCTATACTTTGAACGACATCAATAACTTTTGTTTGATCATCAAACTCTAAACCTTCCTGGCTATAATATCCAAAATTAACGGTCTCACCAATCTCAAACTCTCCCGAATCAGGCTGAACTAGCCCTAGTAACATCTTTATAAATGTACTCTTGCCTGTACCATTATTCCCGATTATACCCATCTTTTCATATCTGGTGAATATATAATCGAAATTGTCTGTTATCTTGGTATCGCCAAAGCTTTTAGAAATTCTCTTGGCCTCAAATATCTTCTTTCCAATATACGAACCTTTCGCAGCAAGCTTAACATCACCTGACTGAGATCGTCTACTAACCTTATCCTCCAGATCGTAAAAAGACTCAATACGCGCCTTGGCTTTAGTAGCACGCGCCTGAGGTTGACGCCTCATCCACTCCAATTCTTTTCGATATAAATTTCTAGCCTTATCAGTTTCTGCAGCTTGAGTAGCTATTCGCTCATCACGCTTTTCCAGATAGTAAGCATAATTGCCTTTATAAGTATAAATTTGCTTATCATCAATTTCAATTATATGATTACAAACGCTATCTAAAAAATATCTGTCATGGGTCACCATTAACAATGTTATATTATTGTTCGATAGGTACCATTCGAGCCACTCAACCATATCAAGATCTAAATGATTGGTAGGCTCATCTAATATTATAAGTTCCGGTTCTGATATAAGAGCATTAGCTAATGCAACGCGTTTTACTTGCCCACCTGATAACTCTTTTATCTTTTGATCATAGCGGTATATCTTCAATTGCCCAAGAATCTGCTTGATACGTTGTTCATAATCCCATGCATTGAGCATATCCATCTCTGCAAGGATTTCATCAAGACCCTCGGCATCACCTGACTCCATTATTTTCTCATATCTTGATATTACCTTAACCACATCACTTCCAGAACTAAAGCATGCTTCCAGAACTGTAAGCTCAGGATTAAAACTCGGAGACTGTTCCAGATAAGCAAAACGAATGCCGGAGCGAAAGACGACACGACCACTATCATAGGGTTCTTTACCTCCAATAATATTCATTAGAGTAGTTTTACCTGCACCATTCTTAGCAATTAGTCCAACCTTATCACCTTCAGAAATTCCAAATGAAATATCTTTAAAAAGGGACAAGTCTCCAAAGCTCTTGCTCAGTGTATCAATCTGTAATAATATATAAGACATTTTGTATGTTTTTTATTTAGCTACAAAAATACTTCTTTTAAACTTAATATAAGAGTATCGTTTATTATTATAAACGATATTATAATCTCCATCTCAACAGAGTGTATAAATCAATCCTTTTATTACCTGAAATCGCTTCAGTCCCCGAACCAATAACTGCTCTATCAAAATATCTACTATAGCCTAGTTTAGCAGAAATAGATAATCTGCTAAATATATTAAAACGCCCCTGAAGGGCAATTCTGACACCTTCTCCATAGAAAGACGGCATATAGAATGTTGACAAAATATTTCTTTCATATGAATATAGCCTGGACGCATATGAGTCTGAATTAAAGTATCCCACAAAGACATCTCCTTGAAATTTATTGCTCCCCTTATACCCTACATTTTGCGAAACCATATATCCACTCTCTTTTCTACTGTTTGGCTCATCATAAAGAGACAAATCAAAGGATGTTCTAAAGGAAAAGCCTGTTTTCTTTTCGATATTATATCTTAATCTTATCTTCTGAGAAAGAAATGGCAACACCTCTTTCCCTCCATAAGGACTATCTGTATTTTGTTCTTTCTGTTTAAATTTATACCTTATCTCAAAATCAGAGTATGAGTTGATATTATAAGAACCTAAAAAGTAAGCATCCATACCTTTTGATGGCGCATCTACAAGATACTTTAGCCATGGGAAATAAAAGATATCCACATACGATGTAATAGAAATTCTCCTATAAGGCTGGAGAGTTGCACCGAAATACAAGCCATTCTCATTTTGCACACGACTATTTTCGGAAAAAACTCTTGCATGCAATGCATTGTAAGAAGCTGGCAAATACCTGTGCTGGAGAGAAAATGAATACAAATAACTAGGATTATATTGAAGTACATTCAGAGTTGCTACAGCTCCATTAGCAGCAATAGCTGTCTCGCCCGCCACCGACAATTTCGAGAATCTATATGAATAGTCTAAACTCAAGTTATAATTTGAAGAATCACGAAGATAAAATAGATTATAGTTCTGCAGAGAAGGATTAAGTATCCTGTTATATTTATGATAAATAGCACTGCCTCCTATCTGCAAGTAATTCTTTCTCCAGTTTATATTAGCTCCCACAACTCGCTCCCTAGTATTATTCTTCTTTTCTATCTCAGAAATTGTTCTATGATATCCATCCGTTTTAAATGACGTAATATCTCCGTTATTGGATAAATTAGAATCAAACTGTTTATTTGAGAAGAATGCAGTGACAGCCACTTTATTTATTTGGTATACAGACGCTACACCTCTAAAAAAACCATATTCGGCAGTTGAAAAATGCCTTTTTGGCTGCTGAGTACGCTTAATAATATTATTTGTAACCCATGACTTGGAAACAACAAAATCATTATTGAGCACTAGTCCTTGTCCAAACGACAAACGAAAATCACCCATAGCTAAGGTCTTTAAGTTTCCAACATCACGCAACAAAAAATGAAATCCATAATGGTCATAGCCTTTGGAATATTTCTTTTTCCAAAAAGGCTCACCTGGATCTTTTTCACCAACAACTCCTACTTGAATCTTATCATGGTAAGAGAATGAATACTTCATAGATGTGTAGAAGTCTTCTCCTTGATATTTTCTATTAGGATATTTTTGAAGAATACTATCGGTGAATTCTCCAAATCCTGCACGTTGGGTTAATGTTTTGTCAAACCTATTCACAAATTCATGCCGTCCGTTGGAAATAATCTTATGTAAAGAGAGATTCTTTTTATTTAGTTCTCCAACATAGAAGAATGGAAGTATTAATTCTACAGTTTTGTAATCAAATAATGGAACATTTCTAAGTTCATACACGGTATATATTGGTCTGTTTCTCTCTAAAAACTGAGACAAACTAACTGCCTGATTATGACTTATTAAAGGAAATCGTTCTAGCTCTGCGGAACTAACTGTATTTAGATTGATTGGATTACTCTCTATGAATAGTAACTCCTGATACATATTCTCTATTTCAGCTTCATCAACACCTTCTTCAGATAAGCTTTCTATCAGTCTCTTCCATACATCTGTCTGAGCACATATTGAAGGGACATTAAAGTTACAAAACAAGATTAACATGTAAGAGATTAGAAAAACTCTTTTCATTTTAATGGTATTAGGATTTTAATTACTTATAGACCAGACTACTATAACTAGTTGTCTATAGTCCATGTCAATACCGCATCTTCAAAAACTTCATAGTGAATACAGTATTCCTTTTGCTTTATAGTTTTAAATTCTTTGGCTTTAAACACTCCTTTTTCAAGTGGATCAAATGGTAAAATGCGAAGGTGTTCTTTGAAGTCTACTTCACTCTCTTTCATTATTTTAAACAATGTCTCCTTTGCGGACCAATGTAGTAATTGATGAACGACTTCATTGTCAGAGTTTATATATTCATTATCTGAAATAAATTTATCATAAAGACGAGTTACCCTATCAGATATCATCTCAATATCAATCCCCACATTATGAGATGCACTCAATAGAATCACCACGTAGTCTTTGGTATGTGAAATACTTATTTTATATGACTTGTCAATAAGAAAAGGTCTCCCATCGGGATGTTTGGAGATTATTTTTTCCTCTCCTAATAATTCAAATAATAATACACGTGTATTAAGCCATTCGACCACTCTACTTATGGCCTTTATTTTTGATACTTGAGACATAGCACCTTTGCGTTGTGACTCAGGCAACATATTAATCAACAAGTCTCGATTCGTATCAATTCTTCGAATACCTAAAATAACATTATCATCAATATATTCTTTACGTATTAACATTAATAAAACTCCGAATTAAGTAGTTTATTTATTAGCACCTGAAGGTATAAATCTAACTTTTAGAATTCTACGTTTGCCTACATCTTCAGCTTGAAAAGAATAATCCATATAGTCAATTATTTCCTTTCTCTTAGGGAAGTCCCCCTTCAACTCTAGCATTAATCCCGCTATGGTATCTGCATTTTCTCTTATCTTATCAAAATCTTTTTCTAGAACACCCGTAACATCAATAAAGTCTTCTAAAGGAGTCTTACCTTCAAACACGTAGCTTCCATCGGTAGCAATATAGTAAAAAGGCTGCTCTTCCTCATCATACTCATCACTTATATCACCGACTATTTCCTCTAAAATATCCTCCATTGTAACCAACCCCATTGTACCACCATATTCATCAATAAGAATTGCCATATGATTTTTATTCTCCCTGAACTCCTCCAACAAGTCATCTATTCTTATAGTTCCAGGAACAAAATATGCAGGTCTTATTAAAGACTGCCATTTAAATGAGTCTGTTTTACCAAGATTCGGAAGCAGGTCTTTAACATATAATACACCTTTAATAATATCCTGATTGCCTTCATAAACGGGTATTCGAGAAAACCCTGCGGCCACAATATACTTAATGAGATCAGTAAAGTTCGTCTTATCGTCAACAGAGATAATATCCGATCTAGAGATCATAATATCTTCGGCAGTCTTGTCTCTAAATCTAATAATTCCTTCTAGTATTTCCATCTCATTGTCTGCATCTTTGTCATCTGATGTTAGTTCAAGTGCTTTTGACAAGTCATCCAAAGAAATATTATACTTCCGCTCTATAGTGGTCTTGCTAAATGCTTTTGTAAGCTTAGTAATAATAGCCGTAAGTGGACTGAACAAGATATCGGCAAAATACACCAAAGATATATTTCGAACCACAAAAGTATGCGGTTTCTGCAAGGCATACATCTTAGGAATCATGTCGGTAATAATCATAATTGATGATATTAAAATAAACATCAGCAATATTAGCTGCCATAAATTATTAACATATCGAACGGTTAAATACAATGAGCTTATAACAATCAGGATATTAGAGATATTACATGCTAGCATTATTGAATTCAGTAATCTCTCAGGTCGCTGCAATAGTCTGGAAATCTTAAGAGACTTAATATCTGACTCAGATTTAATACTATCCAAATCTTTATGTTTCAATGAAAAAAAGGCCACTTCAAAGCCAGCCGTTATTGAGCTTATAAATAACAAGGCAATAACGAAAACAACAAGTACAAAATCCAATAAAGTGAAATTATTGGGATAAGTAGAAAAAAAACTATCAGATATAGTATTCAAAAACAAAAGTAAAACTATTTTATTGATTAGAAAAGAATGCCTTAAAGAACTAGACTCTAAGACATTCACAAAATTCAATATCTCTGATTAAAATGGCAAATCATCAACAGAGTCAGGTGACTGAAGGTCATTATTTAATGAAGCTTCATTTATAGGATTCTGTGATGAGCTCTCGGAATGATTGTTTGAAATTGAATTGGAAATATACCCTGCTTCATCAGAAGAAGAGCGACGGCTCAACAGTTCAAGATTGTCAACATTTATCTCTGTTATAAACCTCTTATTACCACTTTGATCATCATATGATCTAGATCTGATTTTGCCTTCAATATACAATTGAGAACCTTTAGTCACATACTTTTCTACTACTTGAGCTAATCCTTTCCAGCATACAATATTGTGCCATTCTGTGCGATCGGGAACTTGAGTCCCATTAGCCATAGTATAACCACGCTCATTAGTAGCTAAAGTGAAAGTAGCCTTT
Source organism: uncultured Proteiniphilum sp. (assembly GCA_964535975.1). Taxonomy (GTDB): domain Bacteria; phylum Bacteroidota; class Bacteroidia; order Bacteroidales; family Dysgonomonadaceae; genus Petrimonas. The sequence continues at coordinate 7,635 of CAZHWC010000073.1, forward strand.
ACACTTCCAGTATCAAAATACCTGATTTCAGGGTCTTTACCCACATTTCCCACTAAAATAACTTTATTAACAGACATAATCTATTGTTTTTTTAATATATATTCATAATGAGCAAAATTAATACTTTATTCAGAGTTTCCAACATTTTTGAATGATTTGTTTTATATCTGTAGTGTTTGAAATTATTTATAATTACAAAAAAGCCATAATCACTTATTCAAAATGGATTGTTTTGCTAGTAATTTTTATTGCATAGTTTATCGCTTATACACAATACTTATTGTATAAAAGGATAAAAAAATCCGAATCCTATCACAACACATAAAAAAGACTAGTACAAAATTGCTAGATAGCTATATTAAAAAGAGTTACAGATGAAATCATATCAAAAAAAAACAAAATATAGCAGCATTTATTTTTTGAGTAAGGAAAAAAGCTATATATTTGCAGTCCAATTTTTTAGAAAAGACAATATAATCATTAACACAAAATTAAAATGACTAAAGCAGACCTTGTAAACGAGATAGCAAAGGAGACAGGTATAGATAAAGCATCTGTATTAGCCACGATTGAATCGATGATGGAAGTCATCAAAGACTCACTTACAAAAGAAGAGAATGTATATTTAAGAGGTTTCGGAAGTTTTATCGTTAAGAAAAGAGCGGAAAAGACTGCAAGAAATATTTCTAAAAATACTACAATCATCATTCCTGAGCATAAGATTCCAGCATTCAAACCAGCTAAGTCGTTTGTTTCTCAAGTTAAGGATAACAATAAAGAAGATTAATTATAAACTTTTAAAAACTAAAAAAGATGCCAAGCGGAAAAAAAAGAAAAAGGCATAAAATGGCTGTACACAAGCGTAAGAAAAGACTAAGAAAAAATAGACATAAAAAGAAAAAATAGTCTTTTGCTAATTTATTTTAGACCTTCAAACACAAGAACAAACTTTAAAGAAAATACTTCTATAGGTTTGTTCTTTGTGTATAATCATTTTATTAAAGACAGATTGTGTTCGTGAGAACACCGTTTTTTGTTCAGTGGAACAAAAACCATAATTATTTATTAATTTAAACAATATAAATTGTGATAAGCGAACTTGTAGTCGATGTTCAGCCCAAAGAAATTACTCTTGCTTTACTTGAAGATAATAAACTTGTAGAATATCAAGAGGAGAGTTTAAGTGAATCTTACTCTGTGGGCAACATCTATTTAGGCAGGGTTAAGAAGTTAATGCCTGCACTGAATGCTGCGTTTGTGGATGTAGGACATAAAAAAGACGCTTTTCTTCACTATTTAGATTTAGGGGTAGAGTTTAACTCTGTTTCAAGTTTTCAGAAGATGGTAGCTGACAAGAAAAAAGCAACACAAATTCAGAAAATGAAACTTCAACCGGGAATTGAGAAGGAAGGATCTATATCTGACATACTTAAACCTGGGCAGGAAGTATTGGTTCAAATAGCTAAAGAACCAATATCAACAAAAGGACCACGACTTACAGCTGAAATATCATTTGCAGGCAGATTCATGGTTCTAATTCCATTTATGAACCGCGTTTCAGTATCTCAGAAGATTAAATCGCGGGAAGAACGGGCTCGATTGAGAGAGCTGGTACAAAGTATTAAACCAAAAAACTTTGGTGTAATAATTCGTACAAACGCCCGAGACAAACGTGTAGCTGAGCTTGATGCAGAGTTAAAAACATTAGTTAAACGCTGGGAGAAGACATCTGAAAGTCTTGTTAAAGCAAAACCAAACCAGTTAATATTTGAAGAGACTGGTCGTACAGTTGGTCTTTTAAGAGATTTATTTGACCCATCGTTTGAACAAATCCACGTCAATGATGAGAATATTGCAAAACAGATTGCAGAGTACGTAAACTTAATTGCTCCCGACAGGAAAAATGTTGTAAAACATTATAAGGGAGGCTTACCAATCTTAGATAATTTTGGAGTAACTAAACAAGTAAAATCTCTGTTTGGTAAAACAGTTACCTTTAAGAATGGTGCTTATCTCATAATTGAGCACACAGAGGCTTTACACGTTATTGACGTAAATAGCGGGAACAGGAATAAGAAATCAATCGGCCAGGAAGAAAGTGCATTTGAAGTAAATATTGCCGCCGCCGAAGAAATAGCCCGCCAACTTCGACTACGCGACATGGGTGGTATAATTGTCGTAGATTTTATTGACATGAGCTCAGGTGAACATAGGAATAAGTTGTTCAACAAAATGAACGAATTCTTATCTACCGATAGAGCTAAGCATAAAATACTACCTTTAAGCAAATTCGGATTGATGCAAATTACAAGGCAAAGAGTCCGTCCCGAAATGGAAATAGCCACGAGCGAGACATGCCCCACTTGCTTTGGCAAAGGAAGTATTAAATCTTCGATTTTGTTTACAGATACTCTTGAAGGCAAAATCGATTATTTAGCTAATAAGCTAAAAGTGAAGAAATTTAGTCTACATATTCATCCATATGTAGCAGCTTATGTTAAGCAAGGATTCTTCTCATTAGGTAGCAAATGGAAAAAGAGATATGGTGTTTCATTCAAAGTGGTACCCAATCAAAATTTAGGATTTCTACAATATATCTTTTACGATAAAGAATCTAATGAAATTGACCTAAAGGAAGAATTCGAAATGAAATAACACTTCAGTTAAAATGAAGTTGATAAAGTAAAAGCCGTCATTTATTTAATGACGGCTTTTTACTTTTTAGAACCGAAGGTAATATCAAACCATTTTTTCCGGATTTACCCATTCATCAAATTGCTCTTCTGTAACATACCCCAAACGCACAGCTTCTTCTCTCAAAGTTGTACCGTTTTTATGCGCAGTCTGAGCAATTTCTGCAGCCTTATAATATCCTATTTTTGTATTAAGAGCAGTTACAAGCATTAGCGAGTTATCTACCAACTCTTTTATTCTATCATTGTTTGGTCTTATACCTCTAACACAATTCTTCTCAAATGAAAAACAAGCATCACCTATCAATTCTGCCGATTGAATAAAATTTGCAATCATAACCGGCTTATAAACATTTAGCTCATAGTGACCATTAGCACCAGAAAAAGAAATAGTAGTGTCATTTCCTATAACCTGAGCTGCAACCATTGTCAGAGCCTCACTTTGAGTAGGATTAACCTTGCCGGGCATTATTGATGAACCAGGCTCATTTTCCGGAATAAATATCTCTCCTATTCCCGAACGTGGTCCTGAAGCAAGCATTCGAATATCATTTGCAATCTTATGCAAAGACACTGCAACCTGCTTTAAGGCCCCATGAGCCTCTACTATAGCATCATGCGCGGCCAAAGCTTCAAACTTATTGGGCGCAGAAACAAAAGGCAAATCTGTAAACTCTGAAATATATTTAGCAACTAATTTGTCATATCCCTTGGGAGCATTCAATCCGGTTCCAACAGCCGTCCCCCCCAAGGCCAGTTCCGAAAGATGAGAAAGAGTATTATCTATAGCGCTAAGACCATACTCTAATTGTGCAGAATACCCCGAAATCTCTTGTCCAAGAGTCATAGGTGTTGCATCCATTAAATGAGTTCTTCCTATTTTGACTATCCCGATAAATTCTTCTGATTTACGCTGAAGAGTTAATTGCAGCTCTCTAATACCAGGGATAGTCTTTTCAATTAATATTTTGTAGGCTGCGATATGCATTGCTGTAGGAAATGTATCATTTGATGACTGGGATTTATTTACATCATCATTTGCCCTTACAAACATATCTCCTTCCAAACTACCATATTTATTAAACTGGGCCTTATTTGCAATAACTTCATTAACGTTCATATTTGACTGTGTGCCTGAACCAGTCTGCCACACAACCAAAGGGAACTCGTCATCTAGTTGTCCTGACAATATTTCATCGCAAACAACTCCAATAGCATCTCGCTTTTCAATAGGCAGCACCCCTAAGTCATAATTTGCATAAGCAGCTGACTTTTTAAGGATTGCAAATGCTTTAATAATTTCCTTAGGCATCGATGCCCTAGGACCTATTACAAAATTCTCTAATGATCTTTCAGTTTGTGCACCCCAAAAACGATTGGAAGGAACTCTCACTTCCCCCATAGTATCTTTCTCAATTCTATACTCCATAATCAAATTAGTTTTATAGATTATTACTATTCACATATAAATCGAATTCTAAAGATACAAAAATTAGATCCTATTTCCTAATACCAAGCACAATGAGCTAATACAACAGATTAATGAAAAACACAAAAAAAGCCACTTCCCTTTTACAAGGAAAGCGGCTTTATGTGGTGCCACCAGGAATCGAACCGGGGACACAAGGATTTTCAGTCCTTT
>CAZHWC010000074.1:0-11839 GCA_964535975.1 uncultured Proteiniphilum sp.
TATCTTTGACAGTAGAAAAATGAATGAGTTATTGCCGCATTGGTCGATTGGGAAACTCATCAATTACATTACGTAACCGAGACTCGTTTTCGGTATCAATGGCGGGCCGCAACCTTCGGGTATTCGATTTATCGGATCAGCGGATTACAAAGATGCTTGAACACTCAAATCCTATCTTAGGGAGTTTCGTCTTACTCCACCGGTGCGGCTTCTTATACAAAAGCAGATTTGCAGATAACAACCTGCAATCTGCTTTTTTTGTATACAATAAAGTTGTTATATTCAAATTTATTTTATGACGAATAGAAGTAGGCAGTTTTGGGAGTTGTTTTTCGTTTTCTTTAAATTAGGTGCATTCACCTTTGGAGGAGGATATGCTATGATTCCACTAATTAGAAACGAGGTGGTAACAAAGAAGGACTGGATTGGAGAAGATGAGTTCATGGATATGCTTGCATTAGCACAATCTTCACCAGGTCCAATTTCACTTAATACAGCATTGTTTGTTGGCAACAAAAGGCTTGGTTTTAAGGGAGGTTTAGTGTCAGCACTGGGAATTATTATTCCTTCATTTGTGGTAATTTTAGTAGTGGCTGCTTTTCTTGTACAGTTTAAGGAAAACGAAATTGTAGAGCGTATATTTAAAGGTATACGCCCAGCGGTAGTAGCACTTATTGTAGCCCCTTTGTTTATGCTTGGTAAGAGTGCAAAAATAAATAAAAACAATATTTGGATTCCTATTACTGTGGCATTGATAGTGTGGCTATTAGGTGTTTCTCCAATTTATATAATATTTGGATCCATTGCACTAGGATTGCTTCATTTTTACTATATCTTGAAAGTTAGTAAACGAAAATAAGAAATAATCGTTATGACCATTGTACAATTATATATATCTCTGTTTTATTCATTTTTAAAAATTGGTCTGTTTGGCTTTGGAGGTGGCTATGCAATGCTACCCCTAATTCAGATGGAGGTAGTGGACATGCATAATTGGATTTCAGTAGCCGACTTTACTGATATTGTTGCAGTATCTCAAACCACACCCGGGCCAATAGCGTTTAACTCGGCCACATATATAGGCTATACAGCAGTAACTAATTTGGGATTCTCTCATTGGTTTGGAGTTCTTGGGTCAGCAATTTGCACATTTGCTGTAAGTCTACCTTCAATAATTATTATTACAATTATCGTATCTTTTTTTGCAAAGCTAAATAATAATCCATGGCTTCAGGCAGCTATTTCTATTTTGAAGCTATCTGTTATTGGGCTTATTGCTTCAGCTGCCTTATTGCTGATTGATGATTATAATTTTATTGATTATAAGAGCTGGTTAATTTTTGGTGTTGTTTTGACAGCTTCCCTAAGAAAGGTCGATCCAATTCTGTTAATAGTCCTTTCAGGATCTATAGGTTTAGTCTTGTATTAGGTATACACTTGATGTTTTTCATGTTAATATAGATTTTTGGTTGAAAACTTGATGTTTTAATTGTAGATTAAATACTTTGTGTAACATATTTTCTTAATTTTGTAAACTTAAAAATCGTATATCCAAGATGAATCTGAGTAAGTTCGTCTGAATATTATAATGAATGTGTAAAGAAGTTGCAAAAATAAGGATAGGTTTTATATTGTTATTTGTATTTTTTGTCTGCACATTGTTTGCTCAGGAAGGTGCTAAGAATACCTTGAACAGGTCAACAATTATTGGCGTAGGCAAATCTATTTTAAAAGACACCTATCTTTCTCCTTTAGAATATACAGGTACTGAAATTTCGTTATTAAACGAGAGACTTGGGAAAACAAGTTTCAAGAGCAATAGTCTGTTAATTCAGAGATTATTCGCTATTGATGTAGCTTTTACTAAGAATCCCACTCACACATCATCCGAATATTATGGTAACATTTCTTATGTGGCAAGAGCTTTGTACCCAGTTTTTGAGATCGATAAGTTCCGATTTCTTGCCGGTGGTGGTGGGGAGGCATCCTTAGGCGGCATATATAATGTCAGAAACTCTAATAATCCGGGATCGCTTAAGACATTTTTACACCTTGATATTTCAGGAATGGCATTATATAATATAGACAGGTTTACTTTTAGGTGGCAAATTTCAACTCCTTTTCTAGGAATGTTTTTTAGTCCTGGTTATGGTCAGTCATACTACGAAATTTTCTCTCTTGGTAATGATGGTGGAACGGTGCATCTTTCGTCGTTTTATAATTGTATCGCATTTAAAAATTATTTCACAGTAGATATTCCATTTAATAATATAACAGTAAGAACCGGATACTTGGGTAATTATTACAGAACTAATGCAAATGATATATTCACTCGAATATCATCACACCAATTTATTTTAGGTTTAGTTGTAGAGACCCTTAATTTTTCCGGTAAAAGAGCAAAAAATAATAATTTAATAAAAAGTGTATATTACTAATTCTAATAATATACAATGTTTCAAGAATGACAAAGTAATAAAAAGAGATGATTATGAAATATAATTTTGATGAAGTTATAGATCGTAGTGCTACAAACACGATAAAAATTGAGAGATTAAAAGACATGTTTGGCAGAGAAGACTTAATTCCGCTATGGGTAGCGGATATGGATTTTCTGTCACCTCCTGAGGTAACAGATGCTCTAAGAGAAAGAACAGATCATGGATTGTTTGGTTATACTTTACCTTCAGATAGTTATTATAACTCTATTATTAGCTGGATGGAAAACCATCACGATTATATTGTTAACAAAAAAGAAATTACTTTTATTCCGGGTGTTGTAAAAGGTTTTGCTTTTGCAATGGACGTGTTTACACAAGAGGGTGATGCTGTTTTAATTCAACCACCAGTATACCACCCTTTTCATTTGGTAACTGAGTCACTAAACCGCAAGCTGATAAATAATCCACTTATTCTTGAGGATGGACAATATCGCATGGATTTTGACGGCTTGAGATCATTGATTAAAGAGCACTCACCTAAAGTTATAATCTTTTGCAGTCCTCATAATCCTGTTGGCAGAGTATGGAGTAAGGAAGAACTTGCTGAACTTGCTGAAATATGTTATGATAATAATGTTCTTGTAGTGTCAGATGAAATACACTCAGATTTTGCCTTTGATGGGCACAAACATCTGCCATTTGCTACAGTTTCAGAGAAAGCAAGAATGAATAGCATAACACTAATGGCACCTAGCAAAACTTTCAATATAGCAGGTATTGTAAGTTCATTTGCCATTATTCATAATAAAGAAATACAGGAAAGATACTTGCAGTTTTTAGCTCCTCGCGAATTAGACAAAGGAACTATTTTTGCTTACACTGCCACAGAGGCTGCTTACTCAAAAGGTGGACCATGGCTTAGAGAAGCTATGGAATATATTAAAGGAAATATAGAATTTGTAGATTCTTTCTTCAAAGAGTATATTCCACAGATTAAGCTTATTAATCCGGAGGCCATGTTTTTGTTGTGGCTTGATTGCAGAGACTTAGGATTGGAGCATAAAGAGCTGGAAGACCTGTTTATCAATAAAGCAAAGCTGGCACTCAACAGTGGAGTTATGTTTGGACAAGAGGGTATTGGTTTTATGAGATTGAATGTAGGTGTGCCTCGTTCAGTATTAAAACAAGCCTTAGAAAATCTTAAAAGTGCAATAAACTACTAAAACTATTTTATAAAGATATTGTTTAGTGTAGGATCGAAGTATATAACAACAATTCAATAAAAAATTTATATGAAAATTTCGGATAGCAAATTTGTAACAGTAACATATGATTTATATGTAGGTGAGGGTGATGAGCGAGAGCTTATGGAAAGTGCAACAGCAGAGAGACCTCTTGACTTTATCTTTGGAACAAATTCAATGATTAAAGCATTTGAGGACAACTTGTTTGGCTTGACTGTGGGAGAAAGTTTTAAATTCTCTTTGTCGCAAGATGAAGCTTACGGGGATTATGATGATTCTCGCATTTTGGACTTGCCTATAAATATTTTCGAAGTAGATGGCAAAATAGATGAAGGTATGTTATTTGAAGGCAACACATTGCCAATGATGGATACTGAAGGCAATAGGCTAATGGGGTCTATCGTATCTATTACTGATACCGAGGTAACAATGGACTTTAATCATCCATTAGCTGGTGAAACTCTTCATTTTGAAGGTGCTGTAATGGGTATTCGCGAAGCAAATGCTGAAGAGATTGCAGCATTGACAAGCGACCATGGCTGCGATTGCAGCAGTGGTGGATGTGGATGTAGTGGAGAGCATGACCATGACCATGACCATGATCACCATCATCATCACCACAATCATGGCTGCGGCGGTGGTTGTTCTTGTTAAATAAATAAGATTTAGCACATAATCTCACGACATAATTTAATTTTGTCGTGAGATTTTACTCTCTTCTTGTAAAACGGTCTTTTTAGCTTATTTATTTTTTGTGACTAAGCTGAAAAAAGTGCAATTCTGAATAAAATAACTTAATTATGATTATACTATCCTCACTTGCTTTACCCATTTCTAATCCAACCGTACAGTTTTTGATTCTGTTTGTTATTGTTTTCTTTGCCCCAATAATCTTCAATAAAATAAGAATTCCATCCTTGATAGGTCTTATAATTGCGGGAGCAGTTATAGGTACTTTTGGCTTGAATTTAATGGTTAGAGATAGCAATATGATTATGCTTGGCAATGCAGGATTATTATATATCATGTTTTTAGCTGGTATTGAAATAGATGTAGAGGAGTTCAAAAAGAATAGTTCAAAAAGTATTGTTTTTGGATTGATCGCATTTGTAATACCAATGGTTATCGGATATTTCGCAGGTCATCTTTTGCTAGGTCTAAGCTCAGTCTCTTCAATATTACTTGCCAGCATGTTTGCTTCACATACACTTATTGCATATCCACTAATTAGCAAACTTGGGGCCGGTAAAAACAGAGCAGTCACAATTACTATTGGGGGAACAATGATTACAGACACATTGGCACTTCTTGTTTTGGCCGTAATACTTGCAATGCACCATGGAGAGGTTAACACTGCTTTTTGGACTAAGTTATCAATTTCAATTATTTTGTTTGTATTGATTATTGTCTTTTTATTCCCAATTCTTGCAAGGTGGTTTTTCAAAAGGAGTAACGATAGCACATCTCAATTTATTTTTGTTATTTCTATGATTTTTCTTGGTGGTTTTTTAGCAGAATTGGCAGGAATTGAAGCAATTATTGGAGCATTCTTGGCAGGATTATCACTCAATAAACTAATCCCGTCTGTGTCACCTCTAATGAATAGAATAGACTTTGTGGGCAATGCAATATTCATTCCCATTTTTTTGATTAGTGTAGGTATGCTAATTAATTACAGAGCCTTTGTGACTGGATTTGAAACCATTAAAGTAGCAATAGTAATGACAGTTGTCGCAATTATTTCTAAATATCTGGCAGCACTGTTAACTCAGAAAATATATGGATACACCAAAGCAGAGAGAAAGCTTATATTTGGGTTAAGCAATGCACAGGCAGCCGCCACGCTGGCTGCAATAACAGTAGCTCATAGTGTGGGCTTGCTAGATGATACTATTCTGAACGGAACAATTGTAATGATACTAATTACGTGTACAATTGCTTCGTTTAGCGCTCAAAAGGGAGCAATGGAAGTTGTTATAGAAGGTGGAGACATGCAGGCCGAAGATTCACCACATGACGAAAGAATATTGATTCCTATTGCAAATAAAAGCACATTAAAGGATTTAGTTGAGTTGAGTTTAGTAATAAAATCAAAGTCCAATACAGAAGATGTTTATGCTCTTAATATAATAAGAAGCACAGAATCAACACCAAATATTGAGAAAGAGTCAAATAAGCTTCTGGATGAAGCAGTGAAACTTGGTGCAGGTGCCGAGACTATTATAAAACCATTGAAACGATATGACACAAATATCCCATATGGCATTCTGGGAGTAGTAAGAAAGTACAATATAACCGACCTCGTTATGGGGTTACACATCAAGCAGGAGCTATCCGAATCATTTTTGGGAAATATGGTTGAAGGTGTATTGAATAAAACAGATACCACCACATTCATTTACAAAGCCATGCAACCCTTGTCCACAGTAAAGAGAAGGCTTGTTATTATACCACCCAATGCAGATACGGAGATTGGATTTCCGTTTTGGTTATCTAAGGTTTGGAATTTGGGTCGCAATTCTAATAGTAAAATTAGTTTTTATGCGAATGAGAGTCAACTTGAGAAGTTGAGAAAGATCCAAAAAATTCATCCAATTGATGCAGATTTCCATCTTTTTGAAGACTGGAATGACTTCCTGATACTGTCCAAAGAGATAAAGAAAGATGAGGGACTAATTATAATTATGAGCAGGCTTCGTAAAGCATCGTATCATGATACGATGAAACGCGTGCCTGACTATTTAAACAAATACTTTAAAGATACAAATTTCATGCTTGTATATCCTATACAGTCGGCCTTGTCATCAGATGACTATCATAATGATATGACTAATGCATCGGTGATGGCTAGTTTAAAAAACCTTGGTGGTTTTGGTCAAACGGTTGTAAAGATGACTAAGGAAATATAATCAGAATTTGAGATTGAAAATTTAATATGAACACATTTGGAAATATTTTTAGACTAACTTCTTATGGTGAGTCACATGGCGTTGGAGTTGGCGGAGTTATAGATGGCTGTCCTGCGGGGATAGAGCTTGACTTAGAGTTTATTCAAGGAGAGCTTGACAGACGTCGCCCAGGCCAATCAAGAATTACTACCCCGAGGGTTGAACCTGATAAAGTTGAATTCTTGTCCGGAGTTTTTGAAAATAAAACCACAGGTATGCCAATAGGATTTGTAATCAGAAATCAAAATCAACAATCTTCAGACTATAATAATCTTAAGGAAGTTTTCAGACCATCTCATGCCGATTATACTTATATGAAGAAGTATGGTCTGCGTGACCACAGAGGAGGAGGACGCTCCTCTGCTCGCGAAACTATTGCTCGAGTGGTGGCCGGAGCCATTGCCAAGTTGTATTTAAAGCAGTTTGGAATTGATATCACAGCCTACACTTCGCAAGTAGGTCACATAAAGTTAGAGCAAGGATATAAAGAACTAGACTTGTCTAAAATAGAAGACACCGCAGTTAGATGTCCCGATATTGCAAAGGCCGAGGAAATGATAAAACTAATAAAAGAGGTTCAGTATAAGGGCGACACCATTGGTGGAGTGGTTACATGTGTGATAAAAGGAGTGCCTGTGGGCTTGGGAGAACCTGTTTTTGGAAAGCTTCATGCGGTACTAGGCAGTGCTATGCTCAGTATAAATGCAGTTAAGGGATTTGAATATGGACATGGCTTTGATGTTGACAAAAGAGGTTCAGAGCTTAACGATTCTTTTTATGATGATAATGGTGTAGTGAAGACACGAACCAACAATTCGGGTGGTATTCAGGCAGGGATATCAAACGGAGAAGATATATATTTCAGAACAGCCTTTAAGCCTGTTTCAACAATTTTGATGGAACAAAATACGGTGGATATTAACGGAAAAGACACCATAATAAAGGCAAGAGGAAGGCATGACCCATGCGTATTGCCACGTGCCGTGCCAATAGTGGAGGCAATGGCAGCAATGGTTATTATGGATTATTTTTTGCTAGCCAAAAAATAGATTCATCTTTTATATTTAAATAGGTTTTGGGTTTTGAGACACATGAACAATGTGTCTCTCTTTGTGTATTTGCCAAAAGGCAATATACTGTAAATTAAATAATAGTAGTGAGTATAGATAATCAAGACAAGTTAGATGCCATTCGTGACTTTACACAAGGGGGCATTTTTAAGCAGCTAATTAAGTTGGCAATGCCAATTATGGCTGTTAGTTTTATTCAGATGACTTATACCATGGTCGACATTATATGGATTGGTCGACTGGGTAGCAAGTCGGTTGCCGCAGTTGGTTCTGTGGGGCTGCTTATGTGGATGATGAACTCATTTGCTCTGCTCTCAAAAGTTAGTGCAGAGGTTTCTATCGGACAATCAATTGGAGCAAGACGGTTAGATAAAGCAAAGATTTATGCATCACACACCACTACAATAGCATTGATTATGGGTGTATTCTTTGCAATTGCTTTTTTGTTGTTCCCTCAAACAGTCATTTCCTTTTTTAAGTTGGACAATGATATTCATCACATTGCAGTTGATTATCTTAAGCTCGTTTCAATCGGTGTCCCCGTAATCTTTCTTATACTTAATTTCTCCGGAATATATATAGGCTCAGGACGCAGTGATATTCCCTTTTATTTTAATGCAGTTGGGCTTATAATAAATATTATACTAGACCCTGTTTTGATATTCGGGCTAGGTTTTTTCCCACGTTTAGGCACCCAAGGAGCAGCAATTGCCACTGTATTTTCGCAAATGGTGGTGTTGAGCCTTTTCTTTTGGCACTTAAGATCAAAAAAAGGAGCACTTGGTTATTTCTCTTTTCTTATCAAACCTCGCAAAAGCTATACAATAAATATTCTTAAGTTGGGAGTGCCTGTAGCCGCTATGAATGTTTATTTCTCAATAATAAATATGAATCTTACTCGCATATCATCAATACATGGAGGACACTTGGGAGTTACAAGTCAGACAACCGGGGGACAGATAGAGGGCATAACCTGGAACACTTCTCAGGGCTTTGCCACAGCTTTGGGTAGCTTTGTAGCTCAAAACTTTGGTGCCGGACGCATGGACCGCTCCAAAAGAGCATACAGGTATACTTTAATAGCTATGACCACTCTTGGAGTATTTGTGACGGCAGCTTTTATGATGTATGGAAATGAGATATTCTCTGTATTCATCCCCGAGCGGGAAGCATGGCTTGCAGGCGGAAACTATCTATACATTATGGCATTCTCTCAAATATTTATGATGCTTGAGTTGACAACTCAGGGTATGTTCAACGGCTTGGGCAAAACAACACCCCCCGCCGTTATAAGTATTGTTTTTAATACAATGCGTATTCCCTTAGCCATTGTTCTTGCCGTTTATATGGGTATTAATGGTGTATGGTGGGCTATCAGCATTTCCTCTTTTTTCAAAGGCATATTGTTGGCAATATGGTATTTGTCGGTGCAAAAGAAGTTATTGAAACGTTGATATTAAATCTCACTTAATTATTTCTATCTTTGTATTTAGATAAAAGAATTTTTTAGAAATATGAAAGCATTTTTCAGAAGTTTGCTAATTGTAGCAATACTATTTTCCACATATTCGTGTGCTACACTCAAAGTTGGCGGTCAGAAAGAACAGATGGTGTTGGTAACAACCACCGAAGGAGACATCAAATTGAAGCTATATAATGAAACGCCACTTCATCGTGATAATTTTAAGAAGCTTGTAAAATCCAAGTTCTATAATGGAGTGCTTTTTCACAGGGTTATTAATGATTTTATGATACAAGGTGGCGACCCGGACTCAAAAACAGCTGATGCAAATGCAAGGCTGGGTGGTGGAGGCTTGGAGCATACCATCCCCGCAGAGTTTAGAACACCAGAATTGTATCACAAGAAAGGTGCTTTGGCAGCTGCCAGAACCAGCGATAATGTAAACCCCAAAAAGGAATCTTCTTCGTGTCAGTTTTATATCGTAACCGGAAAAAAGTTTACAGACCAGCAACTGGATGCTATACTTATGAATAGGTCGTTTAGACAAGGCAATGCCGATAATTTGTCATTTTTGTTTAGCGAGCAGGCAAGACAAGATTATAAAACCATAGGGGGCACTCCGCATCTTGATGGTGATTACACCGTTTTTGGTGAAGTGGTAGAAGGACTTGATATTGTGGATAAGATATCTGAGGCTGAAACAAATATGGGAGACAGACCCGTAAAAGATATTAGAATTTTGAAAATGAAACTCGTGAGAAAGTAATCTTTTTGGAATACTTTAATCACTATTTATGAATACTTTATTAATAGAAAAACATGGCAATAGATTTTGTAGTAACCTGGGTTGATATGGATGACCCTAAGTGGAAAGAGAGTTTTGGTAAATATTCAGGTAAAATAGATAATACAAAAAATGAAGTTTCTGAGGCACGATTCAGAGATTACGGACTACTTAAATATTGGTTTAGAGGAGTAGAAAAGTTTGCACCCTGGGTAAGGTATGTACATTTTGTGACATGTGGACAGAAACCGGACTGGCTTGACGAAAACCATCCAAAACTTAGGCTGGTTGACCATAAAGACTTTATTCCCGAAGAGTATTTGCCCGTTTTTAATTCAAATCTTATAGAGATATATATGCATAAGATACCCGATTTGTCTGAGCAGTTTGTATATTTCAATGATGATTTCTTTATTATAGACGATGTTCCCGAAGAACGATTTTTTAAAAATGGCTTGCCAAATGATATTGCAACCTTTAGAACTAATTGGGGCTTATCTCAGTTTGAGAAAATGCTGAGCAATAATATAAGGCTAATCAATAAGCACTTTGATAAAAAAGAAGTATTAAAGAGAGATTACGACAAGTGGTTTGATCCATCCTTCGGTAAAAGAAAAAGATTGAATCATTTGCTTAAGCCATATAACAAATTTATTACCCTGCGCACACCACACAATGCACAGCCATTTTTGAAATCTACATTCGATGAGGTGTGGGAAAAGTGTGAAGCAGAACTTAAAGAGATGTCAACGCATCGTTTTAGAAGTAACCACGATTTAACCCCCGAGTTATTTAAAACATGGCAGATATGCCGTTCAAACTTTAATCCCTACAATACATATCAGGATACTAAAATGTTTCCTTTGTTGATTAGGTCAAAGCAGGCAATAGAGGCAGTGCGCAACCAATCGTATAAATTGGTATGCTTGAACGATAATGTTCATGTTCGCAATTACGAACAGGTGTTGTCAAACCTAAAGGATTCATTCCATTCAATATTACCCGATAAATCAGCTTTTGAGAAGTAAGAAATACATTAAGTTTTAAGTGTAAGCTTTTCAAATAAGATAATTAAGAAACTTCTGAATTTTGAAATGGGAGAGGAGCAATTGTTTAAAAACAAAAATGTTGAAAACATGGTTCCCATTGCTCCTATAGAATTGGTCGTCTTTATAGACCTCTTCTGTTTTTAGGAGAACTTATAAGCCGGGGCTTATAAAACCAGTTTTCAACACTTTCCGAAATACTAGGTCAATTACCGAATTTGCGTAAAATAATTGCCTTCATACATCTGTTTTACTATTCGTCTACAGAAAACTCATCATCAATAGCAGGTACATCGATATCTGCTATTTTTGTTTCATCAGATTCTTGTTGCATATCCTCGTCCTGAATTGCATCTTTGCGGTTGCGCTTAAGGGTGAGTCTGCTTTGAAGTTCTGCATTATACGCTGTGATTACATCTCTGATTTTCTTACTCAATGTAATGTACAAATCCTGGTTTACTCCGGGAATTTTTGAGCAATTAAATAAAGTGCTTAGCAAAATTCTTATATCCTCATTAATAAGGTCTCTTTTTGTCGACACTTCCTTTTTCATCTCTGTAACTTCTTCAGAGCGTATGTTTCGCATAGTATCGATAGACTCGGTTAAGCTGACAACTTGATCGAACATTTTTTTGCATCCCAGCACTTCCAAAGATTCTTCCACACCTTTCACCACTCCATATTCAATCTTATCTTGCAGTGTCATTACAACATGACCATGGGTCTTGCTTCCACCATAAGATATATCTTTATTGTGTGGCTCCATCCAGAGAAGAATTTTTTTGCCTGCTGTAATAGTTACTGTATCATCAGTAAGCACTGCAGCACCTGCAAATCGTTTTAT
>CAZHWC010000075.1:0-11831 GCA_964535975.1 uncultured Proteiniphilum sp.
ACAGTAGCTCTTATGCAAGCTATGGACAAAAGCCTGAAGACAGGACTACCTGTTAAAGTTGCAGATATCCTAAAGAACTATGATTTGGAGAATTTGCAATAATTCACATACACTTATAGCATCCTAAGCGTTTTTATATTACAAAATAGCTGAATCACATCAATTTAGTCTCACAAATCAAATTTGCATTGTAAAAAAAACTATATTTGCACTACATTGTAAGTGATACAGCAACTTACAATAAGTTTTGTAATATAATTTAACGATGAAAAAGCGAGTAAGGATAAAAGATATAGCCAAATTGGCAGGAGTTTCACCTGGCACAGTTGACAGAGTTCTTCACGACAGAGGTAATGTTTCTGAGAAAGCACGAGAAGCCATAGAGAAGGTATTAAAAGAAGTTGACTATAAACCCAACATACACTTGTCAGGCCTATCTTTGCGCAAAACATATGAAATTATTATCACCACTCCACACGTATCACCCGGAGAATATTGGGAAAAGATTCACCTTGGCATTGAGGCGGCTATCAATCAGTATGAGAGTATTAATATTAAGGTCACATATATAACATACGACCAATACAATGTATTCTCATGTCAGGAAACATTTAATGAGATTCTTACCAAGAGCCCGGATGCGGTAATCATTGGACCAACTTTCAACCAGGTCACAAAAGACTTTACCGCAAAGCTCCAGGAAATGGAGATCCCTTTTGTGTATGTAGACTCAATGATTAGCGACACCAAGCCATTGGCATTCTTCTCCGCAAATCATTATCTGTGCGGATATCTTACATGCAAGCTACTTATGTCGCTTGTCCCAGAAAACAGTGATATTGGTGTTCTACAAGCTATAAGGGTCGGCGATCAAAGTTCAAACGCAAGTATTCAAAGACGTGAAGGA
The DNA here is from genome assembly GCA_964535975.1 of uncultured Proteiniphilum sp. GTDB lineage: Bacteria > Bacteroidota > Bacteroidia > Bacteroidales > Dysgonomonadaceae > Petrimonas. The sequence goes on from CAZHWC010000075.1 coordinate 908, forward strand.
GCTTTTGACTATCTCAAGGAGATAAACTACAACAACAACGTTCACAACATGTCCTTCTCAGCATACGACCACCAAAAGAACGATAACAATATGAGTGAGTTCTTTGGCAGACATACAAATGTTAAAGGATTTATTGTACTGAACTCAAGAGGTAATGTGGTAGCCGACTTCCTAAAGAAGAACAACATTAACGATGTAAGTTTGGTATGCATTGACCTTACTGACGCAAACATCAACTCGCTTAAAGATCATAAAATAGACTTTCTTATAGATCAGAATCCCGATTATCAGGGTTACATGGCAATGAAAACATTACTGGAAAACCTAATATTAAAGACAAAGCCACACCAGGAGAACTTAATGCCTCTAAACATTGTGACTGCAGAGACAGTGGACTTGCAGCTGGAATTTAATCTTCTAAACATGATTTAGAAAGATCGCACAAACATTTAGAAGAAAAGAGCGTTAAAAGAAATATGAAAAGAGAAAAAGTTATATTCAAAAATTCAAAGGGTTTAATTTTGTCAGGATCTCTTGAACTACCCGAAGATACAACGCCAAAAGCATTTGCAATATTCTCACATTGCTTTACTTGCAATAAAAATCTTATCAATGTAAAGTTCATTTCAGAGACGCTAAGTGAAAACGGAATAGCCACCTTACGCTTTGATTTTTCGGGTCTTGGGGACAGCGAAGGCGACTTTGCCAAAACAGATTTCACATCTAATATAGACGACCTGCTACATGCCGCACAGTTTTTGGAGGATAATTACGAAGCCCCAAAACTATTGGTAGGGCACTCGCTTGGTGGCGCAGCATCAATAATTGCAGCAAATAAAATAGAGTCTGTTAAGGCACTCACAACAATTGGCACACCTTCCACCTTAGACCATATACGTCGTGTTTTCAACAACAAGCTTGACGAAATCATGATTAATGGAAGTGCAATGGTGGATGTTGCAGGAAGAGAAATGGAAATAGGCCGAGATTTCGTAGAAGATCTGTCACGATACAGCATCAAACGCTCTCTCAACAATCTTCAAAAGCCAATACTTGTGATGCATTCGCCCGAAGATGACATGGTGAATATTGACCACGCCACAAACATATTTATGGCAGCACGTCACCCCAAAAGCTTTATATCGCTGGACAATGTAGACCATCTGATAAAAAACATAAAAGATGCAAGATATATAGGCCGATTGATTAGCGCATGGTCTTCAAAGTATATCTAAAGCAGTACTATTAATTATAAGGGTTTATTTTTCAAAATGGTGGTCGTCATAATACTTCGAGAAAGTATGGCCCCACCTGAAACCCAGCCTCCTAAACTCATTCACAACGGCGTGACCGGGAAACAGCGTTCCATTTACGGTTGAATCTAAAACCGCATTAAGCGGTTGGTTTGGTTTATCCACATTTTTCCACCTCAAAGGATTTTGCATAGGATTGATATCAATTGCCATACCCTGCGCATGTTTGGAGTATGTGATATTTCTATAATTGAAAGAGTATGAATTATTGTTTGCCATCGACAAGCTATCACTCCAGCCATACCTCACAGCAGGAATAACCTTTTGCACCATAAAGCCATTATTCATCATAAAATTGAACATATGCCTTATATCATCAGCAATACGCCTGTTACACATAATCTGTCCCTGATGTATTTTATTGTCAGTTGAAATGTACCTCACATCAAACAAAACCAACTCATCTATAACAGACTTTGGAGCCTTAGTGCCGGCAAGTGCCTCTTCAAAAGTATAATTAGCATCAACAACTATTACTTCTATCTCCTCCTGTTGCTGTTCAACACATTCTTGCTCATTGTCATTACCATTGTCGGCATCATCATGTGCACCCTCTTTCCTCTCTGCACAAGAGAAAGTCACAACCGAAACAACCAGCAAAAACAGAAGAGATAAAAAACTATTTTTCACCTTAAACAATCTCCAGGTCAAACTCATCAGACAATATTTGCAAAGAAGGATTCTGCTTTACAAAATCGTCAAATATATCTATCGAAGTCATAGGCCTCTTAACCACCACAGCATCCGATATATTTATAGACATTTCAATGTTAGAGTTGGCAAGTCTGTTACGCAAGAAAGAAGTAATATCAACACTTTTCTCATCAATCAATGATTTATTTATTTCAGTACCCACCTCAACCACAAATGATGCATCACCGGTCTTTGCAGGAATACTATTCTGCATAGTATTCTTAAGCAACACCTCCTCAGTTAGAGAATTTGCATAATCATCCCATGCCAGCGACAAATCCTCTTGTGTGAAAGAGCTGTTTTGTACCGCCACACTCTCATTAAGCTTCACTGCCTCAGCAACCTTTTCCTCCTTTTTCTTTGACAAAGAAGAAAGTGATACACCAAGTCCGGCAATTGCATCAGCCGAATCTTTCTTTTTCTTCTTGCTATACGTCTGAGATGCTGGGGCACTACTTTTTTGCTCTTCTTTTGCAATTTCAGGAGCAGGATAATTAACCGGAGCAGGCTCATTTACAGAAGCAGGCACACTCACTTGCCTGGGAGTGTTATCAGCAACAACAGGCTTCAACTGCACCTTTTCATTTCCCGGAGTAACAATAGGCGTTTCATTCAGTTGGCACAACTTAATAAAGGTGAGCTCTATCAATAATCTCTTATTCTTACTCAACCTATAATTAAGGTCAGCATCATTGCACAACTCAATAGCCGAATATAAGAACTGAATAGAACACTGCTGCGCCATTGATACATACCTCTCCTTAATAGAAGCACCCACCTCAAACAACTGAACAGTCACAGGATCTTTGCAAACCAACAAATCCCTGAAGTGCGATGTGATACCCGAAACAATATACTGCCCCTCAAAGCCTCTGTTAATAATATCATTCAGAAGCAACAAACAATTCACCACACTGCCCTGCAATATTGCATCAGTAAGGCGAAAATAATATTCATAATCAAGAACATTCAAGTTCTCAATAACAGCCTTGTATGTCACATTGCCCGCAGTATAACTGGCAGTCTGATCAAAAATAGACAACGCATCACGCATCCCGCCATCAGCCTTCTGAGCAATAATATTCAGAGCCTCAGGCTCAGCATGTATATTCTCACTTTCGGCAACATACTGCAAATGATTTACAATATCAGAAATATTAATCCTGTTAAAATCGTAAACCTGACATCTCGACAAAATAGTAGGAATAATCTTGTGCTTCTCGGTTGTGGCCAAAATAAAGATAGCATGCGCCGGCGGCTCCTCAAGCGTTTTCAGAAACGAATTGAAAGCCGCTGTTGACAACATATGCACCTCATCAATGATATACACCTTATATCTTCCAATCTGAGGAGGAATCCTAACCTGATCAATCAACGAACGAATGTCGTCAACAGAGTTGTTAGATGCAGCGTCAAGCTCATGAATATTATATGACCTCTGCTCATTGAAAGCCACACAAGATTCACACTCATTACACGCCTCGTGATCATCTGCAGGATTCAGACAATTTATAGTTTTGGCAAATATACGCGCACAAGTGGTCTTTCCCACCCCCCTAGGTCCGCAAAACAAATACGCATGAGCAAGTTTATTTGTTGCAATGGCATTTTTGAGAGTAGTGGTTAAAGCCTCCTGACCAATAACCGAACGAAAAGTAGAAGGTCTGTATTTTCGAGCAGAAACTATATAATTGTCCATAATAAACTATCTAAATTATTAAAGACAAATGTACAAAAAATAATCAGCAAGTCAATTCATTTATCAATATAGCGCCCTCAATCTATATTTTTTTGTACATTTGCAATTCAAAAACAATAATCAATGTTTTACAAATTTAATTTTCTAGCTGCACTATTAACAATCACCACACTTTTTGTCTCCTGCTCATCAAGCAAACAACTTCATACAGAAGGAGCAAACATCGACAAAGGTCTTATTTCTGAAGAGATTATTATCGTTCCTGATACATTTGTACTGCCCGATATGCCCGAAGAGCTTACCGAACCCAACCTTCGTGCCGAGTATCTGGTTATGCATTATTGGGACAAATTCGACTTCACCGACGAAGACCTGATAACAAAACCCGAAGTCACAGAGCAAGCCTTTGTTGACTATATCAATATTCTTTATTATGTCACCTTTGCTCAGGCCGAAGAATCCCTGACATTTACTCTAAAGCAAGCAGAACAAAACAAAAATATGTATTTGCACTTTGCTTCACTTTTCGACAAATACTACTACGAACCCAATTCACCATTCCGAAACGAAGAGTTCTACATACCCGTATTAAACGAATTGGTTGCTTCCAAGATATTGAACAAGGATGAAAAATCAATCTATAAGTTCCAGCTCGACATGACCAAAAAGAACCGCGTAGGAAATGCAGCAACCGATTTCACTTACTCACTCAAATCGGGCGAATCAAAAAAGATGAGCTCCATTAAGAGCGAGTATATGATATTGATGTTTTCAAATCCCGACTGCTCCACATGTGCCGAAATCATAGAAGCAATTACAAAATCAGAAATCATCAACAATGTGATATCTATGAACAATCCCACACGCACAATGCTATCAATACTTAATATATACATTGATCAGGATTTGAGTGACTGGGAAAATAATTACCACCGATTGCCCGCCGATTGGATAAACGCATACGACAAAGGCGCCACAATCACAAAGCAAAAGCTATATGACGTAAAAGCAATCCCAACACTGTATTTGCTTGACAAAAACAAAAAGGTAATACTAAAAGACACCTCATTAGACACAATAGAGTCGTTTTTTGAAATCCCCTGATAATTATACATTATAATATACAAAGGCATAAGTACTTTTAAGAGATTACTTATGCCTTTTTTTATGAATTAGATACAATTTTATTTATCTTTGTAATTGATAGTCTTTACTTTACTGACACAAAGCATCAATACTGAAAACATTTAAACAACAACAAATTATAAAACATGAAAGTTATTTCACACTTACTTATTGCCCTATTATCCGTTACAATGCTCACCGCATGTACCCAGAAAAAAGATAATGCACAAAGCGAACCGCAATCCGAAAACTGGATTCAATTATTTAACGGGCAAGACCTTGACGACTGGACAGTAAAAATCAGAGGATATGAAGCAGGCGACAACTATGGCAACACATTCAGAGTTGAAGACGGCATGATTCGTGTGTCATATGACGCATACGACACATTCGACGAACGCTTTGGACATCTCTTCTATAAAGACGAGTTCTCGAACTACAAAATACGCATTGAATACAGAATACATGGCGAACAATGCCCCAATGCACCCGAGTGGGCATACAGAAACAGCGGCATAATGATTCACGGTCAGTCACCCGAATCTATGTATATAGACCAGGAGTTTCCAACATCCATTGAAGTGCAACTACTGGGCAGCGACTCCACCATTGAGCGCACCAACCTTAATGTATGCACTCCGGGTACTAATATAGTAATGGACGAAAAACTAATCCTTGACCATTGCGTAAACTCCTCTTCCGACTACTTTTATGGCGACGAATGGGTGACAGTTGAAGCCGAAGTGAGAGGCAACGATGTTATACATCACATAGTAAACGGCGACACCGTAATCTCATATCACAAGCCACAACTTGACGAACGCGACTCCACATTCCCCAAATTGATAGAACTAAACGGCGGAGAAATTATGATCCACAAAGGAACAATTTCACTGCAAAGCGAAGGTCACCCAATTGATTTCAGGAAAGTTGAAATACTTGTGTTAGACTAAGAACAGTCCGACACTTTTTAAATATAATAGAATTGATATTGTTTATTTTGATATCAATTTTATATATGAATGCTTATTGATATATTTGTATCAGTAATTTATTATTAACTCTTTAAAAACTTATATTAAATGGAAACAAATTTAGAAAACCAAACACCTTCAATGCCAAGAATTGGCGACAAAGCACCTTCGTTCACAGCCAAAACAACACAAGGCAACATCAACTTCCCAGATGATTACCTTGGAAAATGGTCAATCCTGTTTAGCCACCCTGCAGACTTCACACCCGTTTGCACATCAGAGTTCATGACATTCGCAAGCATGCAAGGCGAATTTGATGCACTAAACTGTCAACTGGTAGGTCTTTCTGTAGACGGACTTTACAGCCACATTGCATGGCTTAGAACGATTAAAGAAAAGATTGAATACAAGGGCATGAAAAATGTAGAGGTAACCTTCCCCCTAATCGAAGATATCTCAATGAATGTTGCTTCTAAATATGGCATGATTTCTCCAAAAGAAAGTGCTACTCAAGCAGTACGCGCAGTATTCTTCGTAGACCCAAAGGGAATCATCAGAACAATTGTATACTACCCACTATCGTTAGGTCGCAACTTCGACGAGCTTAAGCGTATCTTAATCGGTTTGCAAACAGCAGACGAGTTTGGAGTAGCACTTCCGGCAGACTGGCGTCCGGGCGACGACGTAATCGTTCCAACAGCAGGATCTTGCGGCGTAGCGCAACAACGCATGGAAAGCAAAGAAGAAGACGTAACATGCTACGACTGGTTCTTCTGCACAAAGAAACTATCTAAAGAAGCAGTAGAAAATGCACTGTATAAAAGCTAATTAATTTAGCTTTATACGCTATTCAAACAGCGTTTAAACAGTGTTTAAACATAAAAAAATCCCGCACTCAATATTGAGGCGGGATTTTTTATTATATATAATTGTAATTGATTACAACTGTGGACCTGCAACCTTCAATGCAATTGCATCTTCATTGTCGCAATATTGCTCAAAGTTAGCAATATATTTTTCAGCAAGTGATTTTGCTTTTTTCTCCCACTCAGCCACATCAGCATAAGTATCGCGTGGGTCAAGAATGTTGCTGTCTACATTATTCAATGCAGTTGGAGCAGTAAGATTCAAAATTGGAATTTGAACTGTTTCAGCATTCTCGATTGAACCATCGATGATAGCGTCAATGATAGCACGAGTATTTTTAAGTGAGATACGGTTTCCTGTACCGTTCCATCCTGTGTTCACCAAATACACCTTTGCATTGTGCTCCTGAGCTTTGCTGATCAATGTTTTAGCATACATAGTTGGGTGCAAAGTAAGGAAAGCTTCACCAAATGCAGGTGAGAAAGATGGTTGTGGCTCAGTAATACCACGCTCTGTTCCGGCTAGTTTTGAAGTAAATCCGGATAGGAAGTGATATTGTGCAGATTTGTCATCAAGGATAGATACCGGAGGCAATACACCAAATGCGTCAGCCGAAAGGTAAATAATTTTTGAAGCGTGTCCTGCACGTGAAGGAGAAACAACTTTGTTGATGTGATAAATTGGGTAAGAAACACGAGTGTTCTCAGTTTTTGAAGCCTCTTTTCTGTAGTCAGGTGTACCATCTTCAAGAACAGTTACGTTCTCAAGAAGAGCATCTCTGCGGATAGCACGCCAGATATCAGGCTCTTTATCTTTTTCCAAATCAATAACTTTTGCATAGCAACCACCTTCATAGTTAAACACACCGTGGTCATCCCATCCGTGCTCATCGTCACCAATTAGGAAACGTTTTGGATCTGCAGAAAGAGTTGTTTTACCAGTACCTGAAAGACCAAAGAATACAGCAACGTCACCTTCTTCACCAACGTTAGCCGAGCAGTGCATAGATGCAATACCTTTCAATGGCAAGTAGTAGTTCATCAATGCGAAGATACCTTTCTTCATTTCACCACCATACCATGTTCCACCGATAACCTGCATTTTGCGAGTTAAATCAAATAGTGTAAACACTTCAGAGTTTAAGCCTTGCTCTTTCCAGTTAGGATTAGTAGTTTTAGAACCGTTCAAACAAACGAAATCAGGCTCACCGTAGTTTGCCAACTCATAGTGTGAAGGACGGATAAACATGTTTGTAACGAAGTGAGCTTGCCATGCAACTTCCATGATGAAGCGCACTTTCATGCGAGTATCTTCGTTTGTGCCACAGAATGTGTCAACAACATAAAGTTTTTTCGCTCCCGAAAGCTGATCAGCAACTAATCCTCTACAGTGGTCAAATACTTCAGGAGTAGTAGGACGATTGATATTTCCATCCCACCAAAGAGTATCTCTTGTAACATCATCCATTACGATGAACTTATCTTTAGGTGAACGACCAGTAAATACGCCGGTATCAACTGATACAGCACCAGTGTTTGTTAAAATACCTCTTTCGAAACCTTCGTTTGCGGGATCCATTTCAGCTTGGAATAGCTCTTCGTAAGATGGATTATGGATAACTTCAAAGTCACCTGCAATACCATACTTGCTTAAATCTAAATTTGACATGTTGTTAATAATTTGATTTGTTTTGAATTATAATTTTATCTATTATCTTCTTAAACGGTTGATATCCTAAGAAACAGTTGCAAAAATAAAAGATATTATTGAGATAAAAAAACAATTAGAGAAATATTTCCGTAATTACACTTTTTTATTGTAAATTACATTAAGTTGAACGAAATTATATCATATTTGTTCAGCAATGAATGCAAAAACATTACCTTTGTCACCATATAACAGCATAATTAATCTAAATGTAAACCCTTATGAAGATTGTAAACTTTTCGGATGCCAATTCCCTCCTAAGCCTATTTGTACGAGAAATAAGAGATATTGATATTCAAGGCGATAGACTTCGATTTAGACGCAATATCGAACGCATAGCTGAAATAATGGCTTACGAAATCAGCAAAGAATTAACATACAAGGAGATTGAAGTAGAAACCCCGTTGGAAAAAACTTCAGCAAAAGCACTTAACGAAGATATAGTATTGGGAACCATATTAAGAGCAGGACTTCCTTTTCACCACGGAATGCTAAACTACTTTGACGGAGCCGGAAACGCATTTGTCTCAGCATACCGAAAATACAGAGAAAAAGGACACCAGGGATTCGACATTCACATCGAATACATCGCCTCACCATCCATTGAAGGCAAAACCCTTATCATTACCGACCCAATGCTTGCCACAGGAGCCAGCATGGATTTAACATACAGGGCACTACTCACAAAAGGAACACCAAAGCATATACACATTGCAACAATTGTGGCAAGTCAGCAAGCAATAGACTATTGCGCAGAGCACTTCCCGGCAGACAAAACAACTATCTGGGCAGCAGCCATAGACCCACATCTCAACGAGTCATCATACATAGTTCCCGGAATTGGCGATGCAGGCGACCTTGCATACGGCCCAAAAGAATAACCACAAAAAGACACAAAAAAAAATGAAAAGATATTGCCAGACACTCACACTTAAAAACGACCAAGAGTTAATAAAAAACTACGTTGCCGAACACCAAAACGTTTGGCAAGAGGTAAAAGACGGAATGCGCCAGGTAGGAATACTCGACATGCAAATATATATCCACGAAAACAAACTCTTCATGATTGTTGACACCGTTGATGAGTTTGACTGGGAAAAAGATATGCACAAGCTATCCACCCTGCCCCGCCAGGCCGAGTGGGAAGCATACATGGATAAATATCAAGATGTGGAAAAAGGAAAAGCATCATCCGAGAAATGGCAGATGATGTCGCAAATATTCAAGCTCGACTAAGCTCCGCATTATTCATAAAACTTTTTTTCAAAAGCCTTAAACTCACCTTTACGGAGGATAAGCCTATTCCATACAGCCGACAAAAAGCCCGTGCCATATCCAAACAATTGCGTCCAGGATGTGGCAATACTATATAGCCCCACCTTCAGCGACTTATTCTTAATTGCAGAATCTACAAGCACCGCAAAGCTATACAAAACAGGAATCAGAAAAAAGGCAGGCACAAAAAACGACAAAAGCACCACACCAAGCATACCCAAAACAAACAAAGCAGGCAAAGTGTGAACAATCTTCATAGATCCCGGATGATCGAGATGCAAATTGATGCGAGCAATACCCGAATTAAACACCTGTTTAAAGAACTGCTTAAGCGTTGATCGCCTCTTATGATACACAAACCCCTCAGGTATAAGCGTAGTTGTGAAACCGCTCTCAATAAGACGAAGACTAAAATCAATATCCTCACCAAACCGCATCTTTCCATATCCACCGATAGCCTCAAAAGCCTTTCGTGAGACACCAAGATTAAAACTACGAGGATGAAACTTATCCATCGACTTATCCCCTCCCCTTATTCCGCCCGTAGTAAAGAAAGAAGTCATCGAATAATTAATGCCTTTTTGTATATTCGTGAAAGTAGGCAGCGCCGCATCAGGACCACCATACGCATCAAAATAGTTTCTCGAAAGAAAGTCAGAAACCTCCTTCAGATAATTCTCAGGTATTATACAATCAGAATCAAAGAAAATAAAATAATCATACTTCGCCTTGGCAGCCCCCGCATTGCGAGTAGTGCCCGGACCTGAGTTTGGCTTCTCAAAATACACCACATCCAATAACCCCGCATACTTTTCGGCAATAACATCACTCTTGTTTGTGGAACCATCCTCCGCCAAAATCACCTCAAAGTTTTTATTCACCTGCTTCGTAAGGCTCTCAAGAAGCTCATCCACCTCATCAGGACGATTATACACCGGTATTATTATTGAAAAATGCATTTGCTATTTTTATATTGAAATTATAAGACAAATATAGCAATTATTAAAAGAACTCCCACCCAATGAGAAAACATTCACTGGCAGCCTTTATATCAATATTCTATTTTGTCTTGCTTAGCCATCCATTCTTCAAAAATTTCATCTGCAATATCTTTAGTAGATGTCACCATGATCAGATCTCATGCCTTTTTGAGCCTCAACGCAAGCCTCCCTCAAAAAATCTTCGTGTGTCATATTAAGAATCTCCTATTGTGTTTATTTGTCTTCGACATGATATAATGACTTTGAACTGTTGATATTATTGTGCCTAAA
>CAZHWC010000076.1:0-11721 GCA_964535975.1 uncultured Proteiniphilum sp.
AATTTCAGATAAAATACATATTTTTGTGTTACTAGTAGATATAATTATGGTATTTGCTCTGTTAGACTAATACGCAAAATAATGTAAGTTCATGAATAATAATTTTTTACCATATAAGATTTCAGTTTTTTTATTATTTTTATTTTTCGTCCATGTTGTATATGGGGCTACTCCAAGTGATTCCATTCTGAAAGTGTTTAATAAAGAATTGGAAAATCGCCACATTTATTACGAGCGTAAGGAAGATGCGATGGAACGTATAAAACAACAGCTCTACCAGGCAAGAGAATTAAATGCAAGATTTGAATTAAGTGATAGATTGTTTAACGAATATATAGTTTATCAATATGATTCGGCCTGGGAGTATGCTCAAAATACGCTTGTAATTGCAAAGGAATTGAATAATGATGCGTTGATTACGAAATCTAATCTGAATATTTTGAGATCGCTTGTTTTGGCAGGATTGTATAAGGAGTCATTTGAGCTGATAAATAAGCTTGAATCTCAAGAAATGTCTGATGATTTGAAAATAAGATATAATAAAAATTGTCTTCGTTTCTATCAGGATCTATTGTTATACAGCAGAAGTGATCAGTTTCAAAAAGAATATGGTGATAAAGTGATACAATACTCTGACTCACTAATGCTGCTTTTGAAGCCTTATACATTTGAGTATGATAATTATAACATGATTTACTGCACAGATGATTATGAGTGTATTAAAAGATATCTGAAGATTCTTGATCAATATCAATTATCTGCTCACGAATTTGCAATCACATATTCTAACTTGTCTGTAAGTTATCATAATTTAAATGATATGGAAAATGCTATTTATTATGCAGCCTTATCATCTATATATGACATTAGAACATCTATACGGGAAACTACATCCAAACACAATCTGGGACAATGGATGTATGAGTTGGGAAATATTGATTTTGCAAGTAAATGCATGCAGGCAGCTATGGAGGATGCTATGTTTTATGACAATCGCAGTCGTAAAATAGAGATAAGTACCTTTCTTCCTATTGTTGAATTGGAGAGGCATGAAATAATTAAGACTCAAAATGATAGACTTTCTAATTTGCTGATTACTATATCTGTATTAGCTGTGGTGTCGTTACTGATGTTAATTGTTATTTTACGTCAAATATTTAAATTGAAGAATGCTAAGAAATCAATCCAAAATCAATATTATGAAATCAGTCAGATAAACTCTAAGCTTGAAGAGATTAATAGTGAGCTGGAGCACTCAAGACAGATGCTTATTGAGTCTAACGAAATTAAGGATATGTACATTATCCAGTCATTATATGGTAAGTCTGAATATATTGAACGTTTTGAAAGCCTGTTTAAGACTATTGATCGCAAGGTGGCAACCAAGCAATATGATGATTTGAGGAGGCTTTATAAGGAGTTTAATTTTAAAAGAGAGCGGGAAAATATGTATTCATCTTTCGATAAGACGTTCTTGCTTCTTTTTCCTAATTTTATTCAGCAGTTCAACGAGTTCTTTGATGTTGAGGATCATGTAGCTCTTGATAAAGATGGAGGCCTAAGCCCCGAACTTAGAATTTTTGCTTTGATACGTCTTGGGATTACCGAGAATGAGCAAATAGCTAAATTCTTAAACATATCTGTTAAAACAGTTTATTCTTATAAGGGACGATTAAAATCTAAAGCCATTATTCCTAAAGAAGAATTTGAATATAGGATAAGTAGAATTCTTAAAAGCTAAAAATCATAGAAATATTACTCTTTTTTCTCGCTTTCAGGTAGTGAAAGTGTGTGGATTGGTGTGTGTTTGAATTGTTGTTAACCATTTGTTTAATAGCGTATTGTCGTTTTTAACAAGTGCCATTTTCCTTCTTTAATTTATTATTGATTGTTATACCTTATATTTTTGCAAAACCAATTATCAACTAATAACAATTTAAAAGGTATCAACATGAAAAATGTTTTTTATTTACAATTATTAAAGCCCGATATGGGACGCTATGAAAATATCCTCGGTGTGAAATAGATGAATTATCGTGTAAATCAAATATCAAACTATTTATTATTTATTATCCTAAAAAATTATTTTATGCAATTAAAAGAAAAAAAGCCCTGTAAAAAAGGTGTTATTCCTAGCCTATTATTGATGGGAGTAATATTTTTTTGTTTTCCGATTCTTGCTTCTGCTCAAAACTCTGGCAAAGTAACAGTTTCGGGAACTGTCAGTGATTTGTATGGCGAACCACTTATTGGTGTTTCGGTTTTGGAGAAAGGGACATCTAATGGAACTGTAACTGATTTGGATGGAGTATATTCTGTAACAATTTCTAAGAATGCCAAACTTGAATTTTCTTATGTGGGTTTTGTTAAGCAGGAAGTTTCTGTTGGAGATCGCAAAACAATTGATGTGACACTACAGGAAGATGTGCAAATGTTTGAAGAAGTGGTGGTTATAGGATATGGAACGATGGATAAGAAGGAACTTACTTCGGCTGTATCTCATATTTCAGAAAAGGATTTTTTGAGTGTTAGCAGTATCGACCCAACTATGATGATTCAGGGAAAGGTGGCTGGTGTTTCAATTACTAATACAGGGGCTGGTGATCCTAATAATCCGGCAAGTATTCAAATAAGGGGTGTCTCTTCTCGTTCAGCAGGATTGGGACCGCTTATTGTGATTGATGGTGTGCCGGGGGGTAACCTAACCAACCTTAACGCTAATGATATTGCCAGTTTTGATATCTTGAAAGATGGAGCTGCATCGGCTATTTATGGCACAAGAGGTTCTAATGGGGTGATTTTGATTACTACCAAAAGAGCAAAGAAAGATGGTGCAACTCATACTTCATACAGTAGTCTTTTGTCATTTGACGTGGTGAAGAAGGAGTTGAATATGCTGAATGCGCAACAATACAGAGACCTTCGCTCAGATTCGAGTGTGGGATATGACTTGGGTGGAAATGACAACTGGCTTGATGAAGTGAGCAGAACCGGATTTACTATGCAGCACTCTCTGACTATGAGTGGTGGAAATGAGCGCAGTAACTATCGTGCAAGTGTTGACTACAGAGATGCAAATGGAATAGATAAACGTTCGGGACGTGAGGAATATGGTGCGCGTGTTTCGCTGAATCATACAACCGAAAGCGGACTATTTACTTTCTCAGCTAATGTTGCGCCTCGTATTGCTTATCGTGATCAGGCGGCTTGGGATGTGTTTAGAAATGCTGTTGAGGTGAATCCTACAACTCCAATTATGGATCCAAACGATCCATCAAAATATTTTAATTTTCAGGGGCAGGCTGCCGGTTATAATCCTGTTGAATTGATTAATCTGGAAAAGGATAAAGGTGAGACAAAGTTGCTGAACTGGGATGGTACGGCAAAGCTAAACCTTTTCCCGCTATTGCTTAAGGATAGCAAAAATAGCCAGTTTCTTACAACGCAAATTATGTTTGCCGACCATCAGTATGATAATTTTAATAGCTGGTTTAGGCCTTCTACCAGTAGTTTGGCTATTAATGCAGGGCGTGATGGTGAGGCATCTCGCAGCTACTCTAAGGAGCGTCAGTCTATTTTTGAATGGATAGGAAATTATCAGGCTGGCTTTAATAACCATAATATTAAGGCAATGGCAGGTTATTCTTATCAATATTCTCAATATTCCGGTATGAATGCCGAAAATAAGGATTTCCCTAATGATGGGCTTGGTGCTGATAATCTAGGAACAGGAGAGTATGCTAAGGATGAGGGTGAAGTGGGAATGGGCAGTTATAAGAACGATTCAAAACTAATTGCTTTTTTTGGTAGAATAAGCTATGACTATAAAGGAAAATATATGTTGACAGCATCGTTGCGACACGAGGGTTCATCAAAGTTTGGTATTAACAACAAATGGGGTAATTTTCCTGCTGTATCTGCCGGATGGAGGATGTCTGAGGAGCCATTTATGAAAGATGTGAAATGGATTAATGACTTGAAGCTGCGTGGTGATTTTGGAATAACAGGTAATCAGGATTTTGGTAGTTATATCTCACTTAACACGATGAGCGGTTTTGGATATTATTTCTATAATGGCAAATATTTCCAGGTATGGGGCCCTTCAAAAAATGTGAATCCTGATTTGAAATGGGAGAAAGGCAAAAACTGGAATGTGGGACTTGACTACTCTCTATTAAATAATAGTGTGTATGGTTCGTTTAATTATTTCAGTCGTCGTCAGCAGGACCTTTTGGGTGATTATAAGGTTTCGGTTCCTCCTTATCTTTTTGATAATACATTTGTGAATGTGGGAACAATGGCTAATTCTGGATTTGAGTTTGATGTAAACTGGGATGTGGTGAAAAGACGAGATTTTGGTTATACATTGGGCTTTGTTGGTTCTACTATGAAAAATAAGTTCGTTAGCTTTAGTAACTCTGAGTATGTGGGACAAGATTATTATGATGTAAGCGGAACAGAGGATCCTTATCCATTTCATAATCTGCAACGAATTGAAAAGGGTAAACGACTGGGTAACTTTTATATGCTGAAATATGCCGGTATTGATAGCGATGGTAATTGGGTTGTGTATGATAAGGATGGAGACATGATTAATGCAGATCAGGCTACTGATGATGATCGTCAGATAGTTGGTAACGGACTTCCTGAATTTACAGGCTCTATGACACATAATTTCCATTATAAAAATTTTGATATGACTCTCTTCTTTAGAGGTGCATTTGGTTATGATATATTCAATACTCACGATTTTTACTATGGTACTAAAAGCTTTATAGGTAATGTGCTTGAAAAGGCATATGGTAAGAATAATTTAATTACTGCAAACCCTGTGGTTAGCGACTATTTTCTTGAAAGAGGTGATTATCTGAAGTTGGACATGATAACTTGTGGTTATACAATTGATACAAAATCTAAGTTTGTGAGTAGAGCACGTATTTATGGAACTGCAAAGAATATTTTAACTATTACTAAGTTCAGTGGAGTGGATCCGGCCTCATATCAGGTGAATGGAATGACTCCAAGCGCTTCCGGCTCCAGAACTTATTATCCATCGAGCAGACAGTTCATCGTTGGTGTTCAATTGGATTTCTAAATTGCATAACATTAAACAGTAAACATTATGAGAATTTTAAAATATTTGTCAGCAACAGTTATTGCAGTTACCTTGCTAATAGGCTGTACTAATTTGGATGAGAATCTGTATGATCAGGTTGGTTCGCAAAATTACTATAATACTAAAATGGATGTTGTTCGTGCTACATTCCGACCTTTTGAACATGCGTACTGGAGTATTCAGTCGCGACATGTATTGAATGAACTTACTGCCGACCAGCTTATTACTCCTACTCGTGATGGTTGGTGGGATGACGCCGGGCGTTGGAGACGTCTTCACTACCATGAGTGGACTGTGGAGGATGGTGATGCGCAAACTGAGTGGAATGGTTGTTTTCAGGGTATTATGCAGGCCAACTATGTAATTGAGGACTTGAACACATTGTCGCCCGAAAGGTTTGGATTTTCTGATGAGGAGTTCAATAATCTGAAAGCGCAATCGCAAGTTTTGCGTGCATGGTTTTATATACGTCTTTTGGATGCTTTTAGAAATGTGCCGCTTGCAGTAAGTTATAATGACATCTCTAAAAACTCCGTGGGGCAGGTTGAGCCTAAAGTGATTTTTGATTTTATTGAGTCTGAACTAAAAGAGGCTATAAATCTATTGAAAGTAAAGGAATCATTTGGTGGTAATGTTGGCAATCAGGGGCAATGGACAAAAGCAGGAGCAGCAGCATTATTGGTGCGACTGTATCTTAATGCTGAAAAATATGTGGGTGAAGATCGCTATGCTGAGTGTGAAAAGTATGCACAGGATATTGTAGATGGTGTGTATGGACCATATAAAGTTGATAATAGATGGGATGCCCCATTTGATTGGGATAATGAGACTAGCGATGAGGTCATTTTTGGATTCCCGGGTTCTAAAGGTTATTCATTCTGGCATTATCAGGGAGATACTTATTGGTGGACAGTGCCGTCACGTGCGCGATACTACTTTAATGATGCTAAAGCAAAAGCCGGTGACCATAATTGCAAATATGCAGCTTCGCCCAGTTACGACCTTAATGGTAATCTTTATAGCTATTCTTTGGGAATGCCGATACAGAAGTTTCGTAAATATCCTGAGGATATGAGACTTAAATTATATCGAAATCTGGGAAATAATAAGCGAGAGGGAATGTTCTTGTTTGGTTCACTAGAATATAAGGATGATGATGGGAACACAAAGAAAGTGCAGTCTCCTAACAGTGACTACAATCTATTTATCAGGGATGCTGTGGGGCAGTTTAAAAGTTTGCCTGAGGGTCAATATCCCGATAATAAAAAGAGTGATTTAACTACCGGTGACCATAACTCCGGATGGCACTTTGCTAAATATCCATTCTACAGTGATGAGGATGATAAGCAAATGGAATCTGACTATGTTGAGATTCGCCTTGCTGAGGTTATTTATTCTTTGGCTGAATGCAAATTCCGTAATGGATCTGTGGATGATGCTGCAAAACTGCTGAACAGTGTTCGTAAGCGTAATTATCCTGAAGATAGCTGGAATAGAAATCTTTATGCACCTGAAGGTAGTGCAGTGCTAACAGAAGGTGAGTTACTTGATGAATGGGGGCGTGAGTTTTTTGCTGAAAGTCGTCGTAGAATTGATTTAATACGTTTTGGAAAGTTCAATTCGGGCTCGTGGTGGGACAAATCAGCTGATGCTGATAACCATACGGAGATATTTGCAATTACCCGTGAGGTGCTTAACTCAAATCATAATTTGGTGCAGAATCCGGGTTATGGCAAATAGGTCAATGATTGTAAAACATTTAATAGAAAATAGTATGAACCTTATATATAAGTTTTTAAGCGCAGTGCTTTTATTGTCAATTACAGCACTATTGAGTTGTGAAGGCGAAAAGGATTTGATTGTAATTGAGGGCAACCTTCCTATAAAGACTGAAACTCTTTACATGGTGGGTGACGCCACTCCTGCAGGTTGGAATATAGATGCACCTACTGCTTTGACTCCTACAGAAGATGATCCATTGGTATTTGTGTATGAAGGGAACTTAAATGCCGGAGAATTTAAATGCCCGTTGAAGCCGGGAAATTGGGGTGGGGTGTTTGTGATGCCTGAAACAAATGGATGCAAGATTTCGAAATCAGGTATCGAAGATAATTCTATTGCATTGATGCCAACAGGTCAGCCTGATAATAAATGGAGAGTAGAAGATGCTGGAAAGTATAAACTTACATTTGATCTTAGAAATTGGAGCGTCGTGGCTGTACATGTAGGAGAGTAATTTGAATTGTTAATATAAAAATTATGAATTATAATAAAGGTGTATTTATGAATGTTCTGATGATTGTTTTAGCAATTTTTATGGGAGGATGTCAAAAAGATGGGCCTTCAATAAAAAATGAACCTATGCCGGATCCTCCTGTAAAAAATATTCACACATACAAAGCACCTCTATACTGGAGTGTGTATGAATATTGCTGGGAGCTTGACAAACAGGGAGTATCTAACCAAGATATGGATCTTCCGGAAGAAGAGTGGGATAAGATTATAGACTGGATGGCGAAGGACTTGAAGCCATTTGGATATGATATGGTGTGTACTGATGGATTCATTCCAATGATTGCCGGTGATGAGTCGGGTTATATGACTAGGTATGGAAGTATGGATTTGAAGAATCTGATTGAGAAATGTAAAGCTAAGGGGCTAAAACTTGGAGTATATGCTAATCCTTTGTGGATACATGGTCCTGACCATACTGTGGTGAAAGGTACTAATGTGACTTTTGGAGACTTGAAGTATAATGGAACAGATAAAGTAATCAATCCGGGTGCAAATGATTTATGGTTTAACTGGGTTGTGGCAACCAATAAAGGTGCTAAAGAGTATATTGATGGTTTCTTTAAGCACTTTGCCGATATGGGAGTTGATTATATAAGAATTGACTTTTTGAGTTGGTATGAAAACGGAGAAGACCGTGGTTTTGGAAAAGTGGGAAAAGGATATGGTCGTGAAAATTATAAGCTTGCTCTTCAATATATTTATGAGTCGGCAAGCAAATATAATGTTTTTACTTCTTTGGTGATGCCACACCTTTTTGAAGATGCCGTGCTTGAGAGAACTTATGGAAACATGGTGCGTGTGGTTGCTGATACCGGTGATGGTGGATGGAATCATTTCTCTGATCATGATAAGGGGAAAATGTATGGTAACTGGCCAAATAGTATGAATATGTTTGATGGGTTTATTCATTGGTCTAAGATTTCAGGACGTGAGAAAGTTATTCTTGATGGTGACTTCATTAGATTGAATACATTTGCTTCTGATGAGGAGAAGGAGTCTGTTATTTCACTGCAACTGATGGCAGGAGGTCCTGTTACGATATCTGATCAATATAATACAATTGGTGATAATTTGTCTTTTTATCAAAATACTGAGTTGCTGGAATTAAATAAAGATCGATTTGTGGGAAAACCTCTCTCAACAAGTATCATTGACAAGAAGAACCAAATATGGTATGGACAAATGTCGAACGGTGATTGGATAATAGGATTATTCAATAGGGATAACTCAACACAAAGTCGCTCTGTATCTTTTGGGGATTTGGGAATTAAAGGAAAAATGAAGATAAGAGATTTGTGGAAACATGCGGATGAGGGTGAAGCAGACCAACTAAGTGTGACTCTTAAACCACATGCGTGCAAAATAGTAAGATTAGTAAAACCATAGATACAAGTACTGTAAAGCGTCTTGTATAAAAAATAAATTAAAAAATAAATGAAACGTTTAAACTGGATTTTGATTGTGTTGTTTGCAACACTGTTTACTGTATCGGCAGAAGAGGTGTCTTCTCCATCAGGAGTGGTGAAACTGGAATTTAGCTTGAGTAGTAAAGGAGAACCAACCTACCAAGTTTGGTATAAAAACAAGGAGTTGATAAAGCCCAGCAAACTTGGATTGGAGCTTATTGCTTCCGGAAATGTGGAATATGGTGCTGAAATAAATAGGGATAAAGACCCACAGACATCATTGTACGATGGTTTCAGTTTGTCTGATATTCAAAATAGTTCTTTTGATGAGACTTGGGAGCCGGTTTGGGGTGAAACTAAAACTATTCGCAACCATTACAATGAATTGGCTGTAACTCTAACTCAAAAGGCTACAGATCGCATTATGCTTGTTCGTTTTAGAGTGTTTGATGATGGAGTGGGATTCCGTTATGAATTCCCGGAGCAAAAGGAACTGGTGTATTTTGTGGTGAAGGAGGAATTGACACAGTTTGCCATGACCGGAGATCATACTGCATTCTGGATTCCCGGTGATTATGATACTCAGGAATATGATTATCACACATCTAAATTGTCAGAGATAAGAGGTATAAATCAAAGCGGAAGACAAGACAATTTGTCGCAAACTGGTTTTTCAGATACTGGTGTGCAAACCTCATTGCAGCTAAAGACGGCCGACAATATATATATCAATCTTCATGAGGCTGCATTAATCAACTATGGTGCTATGCATCTTAACCTAGATGATGAGAATTTTATTTTCCAATCGTGGATTACGCCTGATGCTAACGGTGCAAAGGGTTATTTGCAAGCTCCTGCCACAATTCCATGGCGTACTATTATAGTGAGTGATGATGCACGTGATATACTTGCGTCAGATATTACACTTAATTTGAATGAGCCTTCTAAAATTGAAGATACATCGTGGATTAAACCAATGAAATATATTGGTGTGTGGTGGGAAATGATTACCGGTAAGAGTGAATGGTCTTATACACATGATGTGCCAAGTGTTCATATTGGTAAAACAGATTTTTCTAAACTTAAACCGCATGGGCGTCATGGTGCAACTACCGAAAATGTGAAGAAATATATAGACTTTGCATCTAAACATGGTTTTGATGGTGTTCTGGTTGAAGGATGGAATATTGGATGGGAGGATTGGTATGGGAACTCTAAAGATTATGTATTTGACTTTTTGACACCATATCCGGATTTTGATATTGATGAAGTACATCGTTATGCAAAAAGCAAAGGTGTGAAAATGGTTATGCATCATGAGTCGTCTTCTTCCATTCGTAATTATGAACGACATATGGATAAGGCTTACCAGTTAATGAACAAGTATGACTATCCGGCTGTGAAAAGTGGTTATGTTGGGGATATTGTACCTCGAGGTGAAAATCACTATAGTCAATGGATAAACAATCACTATCAATATGCTATTGAGAAAGCGGCTGAATATAAAATAATGGTTAATGCTCATGAGGCTGTTCGTCCAACGGGTATATGCCGTACATGGCCTAACCTAATTGGTAATGAATCGGCTCGTGGTACTGAATACCAGGCGTTTGGTGGCAGCAAACCAAATCACGTAACTGTATTGCCTTTTACACGACTTATTGGTGGTCCTATGGATTATACGCCCGGTGTGTTTGAAATGGACATTTCTAAGGCAAATCCAAATAATCATTCGTATTGCAATTCAACAATCGCTAATCAGTTGGCATTGTATGTCACAATGAGTAGCCCATTGCAAATGGCGGCTGATTTACCTGAAAATTATGATCGCTTCCTCGATGCCTTCCAGTTTATAAAAGATGTGGCATTGGATTGGGACGAAAGTATTTATCTTGAAGCTGAACCAGGTGAATATGTTACGGTAGCTCGTAAAGAAAAAGGAACTGATAATTGGTTTGTGGGTAATACTTCTGGTAACGATAAGTTTACATCTAACGTATCTTTTGATTTCCTTGACGCAGGAAAACAATATGTGGCTACTATATATGCTGACGCAAAAGATGCTCACTATAGAAATAACTCGCAGGCTTATACTATTCGTAAGGTGGTAGTTACCAACAAATCCAAACTAAAACAAGTTTCGGCTCCCGGTGGTGGTTATGCTATCAGCATATTTCCTGTAACCGACAAAAGTGAGATTAAGGGTTTGAAAAAACTGTAAGGATAAACAGGCTTTTACAAAATAAAAAATAAGCCTCTTAGAGTTGAATATTTGAAATTATTCTCCAAAGGGATAACGTCTAAGAATAGGGTGAAATCACATTGTGATGCACCCTATTCTTTTTTAGAGCTGTCTATGTCGGCAAGAAATACGAGGATGCTCTCTGATTGTTAAATATGATTTCTCATGCAACGTTTTTCCACCTTATCCATCTTACTTATATATGACAAAACTATTGATAATATTATAAGCATGAAAAAAACATTTTACTTGTTGATGTCGGTTTTGCTGATAGCATTTGCATCATGTGGCGACAAAGACAATAATATCTGTATTATGGAAAATCAATTGCCGGAAAAGGTGCAAACGTTTTTGCAAACCTATTTTGGTAATAATGAATATATCTCTGCTAAGGGAGTTCCCTTTTATGGAGGGTCATACATTGTGGTGAGTCTTAAGGATGTGGAAATTAACTTTACTCCTGACTATGACTGGAACTTGATTACATTGGCTGACGGATTGCCTGCTTCTGCAGATGGGCTTATTCATGAGAACACTTTGAAAGAGCTTAAGGAAAGAGAGCCCGGTGTGAAAATCGAACAACTTCATAACCGATTTGGTAAGGAGGTTGATATATACATGAGTAATCAAAAATTATACA
This sequence comes from uncultured Proteiniphilum sp., assembly GCA_964535975.1. Taxonomy (GTDB): domain Bacteria; phylum Bacteroidota; class Bacteroidia; order Bacteroidales; family Dysgonomonadaceae; genus Petrimonas. The sequence continues at coordinate 11,700 of CAZHWC010000076.1, forward strand.
GCGATATTGTGGGGCATGAGGG
>CAZHWC010000077.1:0-11700 GCA_964535975.1 uncultured Proteiniphilum sp.
CTATTTATGTTTGAAGCTAACTGTATTTAAAAAAATATGAACTACTTGTTTAACTGTTTCTTCAGTAACTCAGGAATCTCACTTGGCTCTTTTGCAACAGGAACACCTACAGCCTCAAAAGCAGCAATCTTTTCGGCTGCAGTGCCAGAACCACTAGATATTATTGCTCCGGCATGCCCCATTTGCTTTCCGGGAGGAGCTTGTTGCCCTGCAATAAACACAGCAACCGGTTTGGTAATATGATTCCTTATATACTCTGCAGCGCGTTCTTCTGCGTCTCCACCAATTTCCCCAATTAGGGCTATACTATCAGTGTCAGGATCATTTTCAAACATTTCAAGCAGGTCTTCATAATATAACCCTACAATTGGATCGCCACCTACACCCACAGCTGTAGATTGTCCCATTCCATTTGCTGTTAGATTATATACAACCTCATATGTTAAAGTACCACTTCTACTTATGACACCAGTCTTTCCTTCTTTGAAAATCATTGTCGGCATAATACCCACCATGCTCTGATTGGGTGAAATTAGTCCCGGGCAATTAGGACCAATAAGATTGGCACCCTTAAGTTTTATATATCTGTGTGCCTCTACTACATCCAGTGTTGGTACTCCTTCCGTTATACAAATTATTAATTTAATTCCTGCATCAGCTGCCTCCATCATTGCATCTTTTGCAAAAGATGCAGGAACAAAAATAACTGATGTGTTAGCATTAGTGGCTTCTACTGCATCTTTTACTGTATTAAATACGGGAATACCGGAAACTTCTTCTCCTGCCTTGCCAGGTGAAGTGCCACCAACCACATTTGTGCCATATTCTTTCATTTTGTTGGCATGAAAGCCGCCGTCACGTCCGGTTATACCTTGGACTATTAATCGTGTATCTTTATTAATTAAAATACTCATATTTTTCTGAATTTTGATTTTGGGTTATTTATTTACCAACTCTACAGCCATTCTACCGGCATCACCCATTGTTTCCGCAACATGGAAATCTGTACCTTTAAGTAATTCTCTTCCCTCTTTCTCGTTAGTGCCTGTAAGTCGAATAACAATAGGAATATCTGTTTTGATTTGCTTGAAAGCTTCCAATAAACCTCTGGCTACATCATCGCAACGAGTAATACCTCCAAAAATATTAATTAGCACTACCTTCACATCTTTGTCACTCAGCAATAACTTCATTGCCTCAATCACCTTTGTTGGATTAGAGCTGCCTCCAATGTCCAAGAAGTTGGCAGGATTTCCACCATATAATTTAATCATATCCATTGTTGCCATTGCAAGACCGGCTCCATTCACCATACAGCCGATATCACCTCCCAGATGGACATAGCTAAATCCTTTTGTTTTGGCATTCTGCTCTTTTTTTTCTTCCTCAGTTGGTTCAAACAATGCCGCAATTTTTGGATGACGATATAGGGCGTTGTCATCAAAAGTCATCTTTGCATCAATAGCTTTAACTTCACCTTCGGGTGTAAGTACTAGTGGATTAATTTCGGCAAGTGAAGCGTCATTTTCCACAAAAAGTGTATAAAGTTTTTGTAAAATAGAAGCAGTTGCTCTAACCTGTTTAATGTCATCAAACAATTTAAATGCGGCTTCACGCGCAAAGTAATCAGGAACTCCGATAAGTGGATCAACTACTATTTTATGAATCTTTTCGGGAGTACTATGTGCCACTTCTTCAATATCTACTCCACCTTCACGGCTAAGCATAAGAATGGTTGATTTAGATTTTCGGTCAATTACATAACTCACATAATATTCTGCAGCAATATCCACAGCTTTACCAACAAGAATCCTGTCAACAATAAAGCCTTTGATATCCATTCCTAGAATATTTGCTGCATGTTTTCTCACTTCCACCTCGTCAGTTGCAAGCTTCACTCCCCCTGCTTTGCCTCTGCCTCCTGTATGTACTTGTGCTTTTATTACTACCAGAGGAGTATCTAATTCCTGGTATGCTTTCACTGCATCACTCACGTCTCTGCAAAGGAATGACTTCTCTACCGGAATACCGTACGAAGCAAATAAATCCCTTGCTTGATATTCATGAATTTTCATGGGCTGTCCAATTTTAAATGTTAGTATTAATTATTAATTTTGTAAATATATAAATATTTTATAGATAAATGTAAATTTCAAGTGATTTCTTATAATAGACTATCCATTGATTAACAGATGTCAGTAATAAAAAGTTTATGAAGCCCACCGCTATAAAATCCTTAAATAATTACTCTTTTGATTAATCAATAATTTAAAGTTGTCAAAACAGACCTCACTTTAACCGAAATTTTGTAATTTCGGCACAAATTTAAACCTTCCGTTGGCCGAATATCCAAATTCAATGCCTTGTAATGCGGATTCATTTTATTAATTAAACATGGAACTAAACGAAGAAAAAGTTAAGAACTTACCCGAAAATGCGTATCAGGAGCTAGGTCCGGGTGAAGAGTATCAACCGGTATTTCCACCTGAAAAATCCCTTCAGGAAACCACTCGTTGGTCTGTTGGAATGGGATTGTTAATGGCCGTAATCTTTTCGGCAGCAGCTGCCTATTCAGGTCTTAAGATTGGGCAAGTGTTTGAGGCGGCCATCCCCATCTCCATTATTGCGGTAGGTGCGTCAGCAGCATTCAAGAAGAAAAATGCACTTGCACAAAATGTTATTATTCAGTCTATTGGTTCGTCTTCGGGCGTAATTGTAGCAGGAGCAGTATTCACCATTCCCGGTCTGTATATTCTGCAAGCCAAATACCCTGAGATGCAAATCGACTTCTGGCAAATATTTTTCTCTTCACTTTTTGGAGGCTTTTTGGGTATATTGTTCCTCATACCGTTTCGAAAATATTTTGTTAAGGATATGCATGGTAAACTTCCATTTCCCGAAGCAACTGCCACTACCGAGATATTAATGACTGGTGAAAAGGGAGGAAATCAAGCCAAACTTTTAGTTACAAGTGGACTTATTGGAGGATTCTTTGATTTCTGTTTTTCTGCTTTCCGTTTGTGGAGTGAAGAGGTTACAACTCGAATTATTCCTGCAGGTGCTATGCTTGCCGAAAAGTTTAAGATGGTATTTAAATTTAATGTCAGTGCACTGATTTTTAGCTTTGGATATCTAGTGGGGCTACGCTTTGCAGTTATCATTACTGTTGGCTCGTTATTGTCATGGTTGGTATTTATTCCGTTGGTGAATGAAATTGGAGTTCTTGCTGAATCTGTTGGCGGAGGTGTTAATCCATTTGCTATGATGTCTGCCGAAGAAATTTTTGCAGCTTATGTTCGTCCTATTGGTATTGGAGCTATTGCTATGGCAGGTATTATTGGAATTATTAAATCATCAGGTGTTATTGGTGATGCTTTCAAACTTGCTGTTAAGAAAAAAGGCTCAGCTAACGAATCCAAGGTTGTAGAAAAGCGTACACAACGCGATCTTAAAATGTCGTTTGTGATGTTATTTCTTTTCCTAACTCTTATTGCAGTGTTTATTTTCCTTATCATTGGTGTGAAAGTTACATTCCTGCAAGCAGTTGTAGCACTTGTTACTATCACAGTTATTTCATTCTTGTTCACTACTGTTGCAGCTAATGCTATTGCCATTGTAGGGTCCAATCCGGTATCGGGAATGACACTAATGACTCTTATTCTTTCGTCGGTAATTCTTGTATCTGTAGGTCTAAGCGGATGGCAAGGAATGGTTAGCGGGTTGATTATTGGTGGAATTGTATGTACAGCGCTGTCCATGGCCGGAGGCTTTATTACCGACCTTAAGATTGGTTACTGGATTGGAACGACACCGGCTAAGCAACAATCATATAAGTTTTTGGGAACTCTTGTGTCGGCTGCTACAGTAGGAGCGGTTATCTTTATTTTAAATGAAGCTTATGGTTTTGTTGCAACTGAAGCTCACCCTAATCCAATGACTGCCCCTCAGGCAAATGCAATGGCTGCAATCATAGAGCCTCTCATGTCGGGTAGCGGTGCGCCATGGATGTTACTTTCTATTGGAGCAGTTATCTCTATTCTTATCAATTGGTTAGGCATTTCTCCACTTGCTTTTGCCTTAGGAATGTTCATTCCACTTCCTCTTAATACTCCACTTATTGTGGGTGGATTGTTAAATCACTGGGTAAATAAGAGCACAAAGGACAAAGAGCTAAACAATGCTCGCCATCAACGTGCCATTCTCATATCTTCCGGCTTTATTGCAGGTGCAGCACTCTTTGGTGTAATTGGTGCTCTCATAATATTCCTTGCCGGAAAGGGAGACGTTTTAAATCTTGGTGTGTGGACAGATCCATCAGGAATAGGAGCACAAGTAACGGCAATTGTTGCATTCGTACTGCTTATCTCCTATTTTGTTTGGGAAACAAAAAGAGCAAAAAAAGAAGACTAGTTTTTTCTAATCATACATAATAATAGAAAGGAGCATCAACTACTGATGCTCTTTTTTTTGATTATAATTGACCCTCTATTGAAGTTAACTATTAAATTAATACATGTTTCAACAAAAAAGCATTAAGTTTGTTGTAATGTAAGCTATGCAAAATCATTTTGCTAAGCACTTGATATAATCTTTATCAGAAATAACTATTTAATTAATAAACATAAAAACAGAAATTACAATGCCTAAAGACCCCTTCAAAGTGAAAAAGTCGTTACAAATAGGTAGCGACAGTTTTAACTATTATAGTCTAGCAGAGTTAGAAAAGCAAGGTTATCCTGTTGGGAAACTACCTTTTTCTATTCGCATATTGTTGGAGAATGCATTGCGCAATTTTGATGACTTTGCTATTACCAGAGAGCATATTGAAACTTTGCTAAACTGGAAACCGGAAGCAAGCGATGCAGATATACCTTTTAAGCCTGCCCGCGTGCTTATGCAAGATTTCACAGGCGTGCCTGCAGTAGTGGATATTGCAGCTTTGCGTGCCGAAGTTGCTCGTAAAGGAAAGGACCCTGACAAAATTAATCCACTTATTCCTGTGGACTTGGTAATTGACCACTCGGTTCAAGTTGATTATTTTGGAACCAATTACTCATATGATAAAAATATGGAAGAGGAATATGAGCGCAATATTGAGCGTTACACATTCCTTAAATGGGCTCAAAAGGCATTCAATAACTTTAGTGTTGTTCCTCCCGGCATGGGAATATGCCATCAGGTTAATCTTGAATATCTTGCTCAAGGGGTTATAGCCAAAGACGGAGAAGTATTTCCTGATACATTGGTGGGAACAGACAGTCACACACCTATGGTCAATGGTATTGGTGTAGTAGGATGGGGTGTTGGTGGTATTGAAGCTGAGGCAGCGATACTGGGACAGCCTATTTACTTTATCATGCCACAAGTTGTTGGTTTGAAACTAACAGGTAAGTTGCCACTAGGCTCAACGGCTACCGACCTTGTTTTAAATATTGCATATACTTTGCGTAAGCATGGTGTGGTAGGTAAATTTGTGGAAGTATTTGGTGACGGACTAGATCATTTGTCAGTACCCGACCGCGCCACTATTGGTAATATGTCGCCAGAGTTTGGTTCAACGATTACGTACTTCCCTATCGATGATAAAACTCTTGACTATATGCGTAAGACTAATCGCCCGGAAGATGTGGTTGCACGAGTTGAAGCATATTGCAAAGCTAATAAGCTGTGGCGTGAGAACATGGATGAAATCAAATATTCATCAGTCGTGGAGCTTGATGTATCAAAGATTGAACCCACTGTAGCGGGACCCAAACGTCCACAGGATAAAATATTACTCAGAGATCTAAAACCAAAGTTTATTGAACTTCTTGATAATTCTTTTGGTCGTAAATATATTGAGCCGGATAATAGAGAATACGAGAAACAACTAACTCGTTGGAAATCGGAAGGTGGAAACAATCAGCCACTAGAGCCTACTGTCAAAGAGCGTGAAATTATAATTGAAAAAGATGCAGATAAGCTCAAAACAGTATGGATTAATAGGGGACATGATAAGTTTGAACTATCTGACGGATCCATAGTAATAGCCGCAATCACATCGTGTACAAATACTTCAAACCCATATGTAATGGTGGGTGCAGGATTAGTAGCACGAAAAGCTCGCGAGAGAGGTATTGATGTAAAACCGTGGGTTAAAACTTCATTAGCTCCGGGTTCAAAAGTGGTTACTGACTATTTGGAAAAGGCAGATTTGATGAAGGACTTAGAAGCTCTAAGTTTTCACTTGGTTGGTTATGGTTGTACTTCTTGTATTGGTAACTCAGGTCCACTTCCTCCACAGATAGGAAATGCCATTGATAATGATGACCTGATTGTGGCATCGGTATTATCCGGTAATAGAAACTTTGAAGCGCGCGTTCATCCAAAAGTAAAGATGAACTTCCTTATGTCTCCAATGTTAGTTGTGGCATATGCAATAGCGGGTAGGGTAGATATTGATTTACTGAATGAGCCGATAAGCTATGACCGTAATGAAAAGCCGGTATATCTAAAAGATATTTGGCCGGCTGATGATGAAATAAATGATATTCTGGGCCGAGTGCTTTCGCCTGCTGACTTTGATAAGAGTTATGGCGAGATATTTGAAGGTAATGATATCTGGAGAAATCTTGACGTGCCAACAGATAAGATATATAAATGGGATGACAATTCTACATACATCAAAGAGATTCCTTTCTTCCATGATATTCCTGAACAGCCGGAAGAGCTTAAAGATATAATCGGAGCAAATGTTTTGTTAAGTCTTGGAGATAGCATAACTACTGACCATATATCACCTGCCGGTGCTTTCAGTAAAGATTCTGCAGCTGGAAAATACCTGATGGAACAAGGAGTTAAGCCGGAGAACTTCAACTCATATGGCTCGCGTAGAGGTAATGATGAGGTAATGGTTAGAGGAACATTTGCCAATGTTCGTATCAAGAACAGACTCGCAGACCGAGAGGGCGGATACACAAGATATTTGCCTACAGGTGAAGAGATGACTGTGTTTGATGCAGCTCAAAAATATAAAACAGATAACACGCCACTTATTGTTCTTGCAGGCAAGGAGTATGGTAGTGGTTCTTCTCGTGACTGGGCAGCAAAGGGTACGTTTTTGTTGGGTGTTAAAGCGGTTATTGCCGAAAGCTATGAGCGTATTCACCGAAGCAATCTTATGGATCTTGGTGTTTTGCCACTTCAATATAAAGAGGGTAATACTGCCGAAAGTCTAGGACTAACCGGTAAAGAAAGTTTTGATATTATTGGTATTGCAGATAATCTTACTCCTATGAAAGAGGTAGTGGTAGTTGCTACGGATCAATTGGGCGAAAAGAAAACGTTCCATGCTATTGTCCGTCTTGATTCTGCAATAGAAATTGAGTATTACAAAAATCAGGGGATTCTTCAGTACGTACTTCGTCAGTTTTTGAAAGAGAGCTAATTTTTTAGATATAAATATTAATACATATTCTAAACCAAACATGCTGTTAAGCGTGTTTGGTTTTTTATTATGTTTTATGAGCTTCTGTAGTATTTAGGATTATTAGCTCTTAAATAGTCCGCCACACATGAACCAATTCATTTAAGCCTTGTTATAATCACAACAGTCAAGGTATCAGTATGGTGCCTTATCGTAATATTTAAAAAATCATTCTAATTATGGACAGCAATTTATATCCCTCCTATACATATGATAGAGAGAAAAGACGTAATGAACTTGCACCTGAACAGGCTGAAGCATGGAAAAATTTCAGTAAAACAGTTTTTAAAGCAGGAGCCCTTGATGAAAAAACAAAACAACTTATTGCAGTAGCAGTGGCACACGTTACACAATGTCCTTATTGCATTCGTGGACACATACCTGAGGCAATAAAATCAGGAGCCACCAAAGAAGAAATAATGGAAGCTATTTGGGTAGCAGCCGAAATGCGTGCCGGTGGTGCTACAGCACACTCAATGGTGGCAATGGGAGCAATTGAAGATTATGAAAAACTTGCTTCAAATTTTAAATAAAAGTATAAACAATCGCACATAAAAATAATAAAAGTGAGTAAAGAACGTCTTAATTATGGAACAGCAGCTCCCAATGCAATTAAGGGAATGCTGGAGTTGGAAAAGTTTGTGCATTCATCTGATATGGATCATAGTTTATTTGAGCTAGTAAAGATGCGTGCATCACAAATTAACCGTTGTGGATATTGCATAGATATGCACTCTAAGGATGCACGTAAGGCGGGTGAGACCGAGCAACGACTCTATGCTTTGTCGGCATGGCGTGAAACTCCTTTTTTTACTGAGAAAGAACGTGCTGCTCTTGAATGGACAGAAGAGCTAACACTAATTTCACAAAATGAAGTTTCTGATGAATTATATGAAAAGATGCTACAACATTTTTCTGATAAAGAATTAGTTACTCTTACTATGGCAATTGTTGCCATTAATGGTTGGAATAGGTTGGCGATTAGCTTTCGTTCAGTTGCAGGAAGCTACGAACCACAATAATATAAATCACTTCATTTTATTTTAATTAGAAAAGGCAAAACCTATTGTTGGTTCTGCCTTTTCATTCTAGTAGCAAATACTATTTGCTAATTATCTATTCTGATAAAATCACCATTCATTTTAAACTCCAGATCTAGACCATTATCTAGTTCTACCTGTTGATTTCTGTCATCTAGTTCCCAGCCAATTATAAAGTTGTTAGGATATTTTTCAGCTACATATTGCCTTATCTTTTCCGGAACCACACTATCAGGTAACTTTGAAGTGCCTTCTATATCGACAATCTCTTTTTTGCTATTGAACTTTAGTTCAATGTTCCCCTCAAGAATTACCTCGTATGATTTTTTCAGATTATCACGTTCAATTATAGACTGTAGTATTGCAACATTAGGAAAATGAGTATTGATATATTGTGTGACCTCAGTGGGTAACTTGTCTTCTGATACAATTGACTCCTTATCGCAACTAACCGCTAAAAAGGACATAGATGCCAACAGTATTATTGTTGTTAAAAAGTTTTTAGTTTTCATATTCTCTATTTTAGTTATTTATTGAGCTACTCTGTTATGGATTTTCGCTTTCTCCATTTAGTATATATATTAGTCTTGGGTTTTACTTATCACTGTGCCATCAGGTTGTATTTTCATTTTCCACTCCTCATACTGCCATTTTAGTTCCAAGGAATAGATAATTTTATTGTTCTCGGTTATTTTCTTAACATCACTCACTCTATATTTGTCATATTCAGAGTTTAATTTCAATAAAACTCCTTCTGGCAGCTTCCTCTTAGAAATTTCTTCTCTGTGTTTTACCATACTTCCTTTTTTATCATACCACACACTGTGATCATACCTTGCAAGACCAGTTTCGAACTCTACTTTATACATTTCATTCTTCAATTCCCATTCCACATCATATGCTCTGGGAAAATGTTGGTGAAAACTATTTATAATTATTGATGGAACATTCTTTTTACTAATCTTTTGAGCAAATGTGCCGGCAACAGAAAATACTATTACAAGCAGTACCAGTACCGTCTTCTTAGTCTTCATATCATTTAATCTTTAATTATATCACAAATTAAATACTCAAATCTGGAATAACTTGGGAAAAAGAAAGTTTAAAACAATGTTTGTTGTTATGGTATTCATATTTGACGTTGAAGCCATAAAGCTTGCAAATAGCGTCAACAATTGACAATCCTAGTCCTGAACTCTCCTTGCTATTATTAGATTTATGAAAACGATCAAATATTTTATTTTTATCTAAAGGTTCTTCTTTGCCACTGTTGCACACTGAGATGCTTTTATTACATATATTAATTTCTATTACCCCATCCGGTAAGTTATGAAATAATGCATTTCTTATCAGATTAGAAATCGCAATGTGAGCTAATGAGGCATCCATATTAATAATCAAGTTGGTAGTTTGCTCTGCAACATTAATAAATATATTGTGATATTCTGCAATCTCTTCAAGTTCACTTATAACTTGTTTTACTATATTATTTATAGTTATATCTTGATTATCTGTATATTGCCTGTTCTCAATCTTTGATAGTAACAGCAGAGATTTATTTGTCCTTACTAAACGCTCTATAATTTTTATTACTTCGCCAATTCCCATGGCCTGATTATCACTCAAGTCTCCTTTTTCTATAAGCAGTTCCAGTTTGTTTAATGCTATAGCCAACGGTGTCTGGAGTTCGTGCGATGCATTCCCAATAAACTGCTTTTGTTGCTCGTACACCGAAATACTATGTATTAAGAGAGTATTCACTGCTATTTGTAAGTCATTAAACTCTTTTGTGTTGGTCTTAATTTTAGGCAATTTGCTGTTATCGCCCAATCTATACGCTTTTAAACGTGCAAGAAATATATAAAATGGTCTCCACAATTGTCTAAGGGTATAGTTATTTACAACAGTAATGGTGAGAAATAATAGAACGAACAACAGAATAATGCTCCATATAATGTGCCATAATAAATCATCATTCTCAATCATGGAATGAATAATCTTTAGCTCATAGTAATTTCCATCAAGCTCAAAAGCAGTAGAAATCATTCGCGCCGGTTCCAACTCCAGATATCTGTCATTGGCATCTTGCATATATACAAGTGTGTCGCTATACCTGTCTTTATATTGTTGAGCTTCAGTTTCTTCAATTTGTGTTATGGAATAAAAACCCTCCTCAAAACTATCCTGACTAAGTATGGTACTATCATTTTGTGCCTGATAAACCACTTGTCTTTTATAATTTTCCAAGCCTTCATCCGTACTTTCCTTTATTTCGTATAGAATAATGAAATAAAACAATACCGACCATGCAGTAATAACCACCAGCATCGGAATTGTTATGTGTTTAATTGATTGGTTAAGCAGTCTCATTTCTCAGTAAGTTTGTAACCAATACCATACACAGCCTCAATTTCTATTTCTGCATCAGCTGTCTGAAGTTTTTTGCGAAGGTTTTTAATCTGGTAATAAATAAAATCGAAATTATCAGCCTGGTCAATATTATCTCCCCACACATGCTCAGCCAGTGCAGTTTTTGAAACAAGTCTGTTTTTGTTTACCATGAAATAATACAGCATGTCAAATTCCTTTCTGTTAAGTGGTGTATTGATATCATTTATCGTAACCATTCGCTCATCAATGTCCATTATTACATTCGAAAGCTCAATAGTATTTTTTCCTCCAAGCTGCTTTCTCCTAAGCACTGCCTTCACTCTAGCATTAAGTTCGGCAATATGGAAAGGCTTGGTAAGATAGTCATCCGCACCTAGGTCTAATCCTTTTACTCTGTCGTCTAACGAATCTTTTGCTGAGATAATGATAACATTTGATGGCTTATTTTGCTTTTTCAGCATTTCCAAAATATCCAGTCCACTGCCACCGGGCAACATTATATCAAGCAAAATGCAGTCGTAATCATAAATGCCAATTTTGTCGGCAGCCGAATAAAAGTCACTTGCTATTTCTACCATATAATTTTCCTTCGTGAGTGACTCCACGATGACTTGTCTCAAATCTTTTTCGTCTTCTATAACTAAGATTTTCATGTTTATCTCAATTTAATATACTACAGAAAGCTAAAGATATAGCATTAATTTGGGAAATAAATGGGAAAAGGTATTGTATTTTATTATCGTGTGGTTAGTATTGTGTATATGGCATTTGGACCCAATAGGATTCGTAGGAAGATGATTGATG
>CAZHWC010000078.1:0-11631 GCA_964535975.1 uncultured Proteiniphilum sp.
GTCAAATCCATCTCCATCGCCTCGTCAGGCATCTTCACCCAACCGTTCAGCGACAGCGGAATAGCATTTATCTTAATCTCATTATTTGCAAGCACATATCTGCTCTCATTAAAGTAAGCCTCAATATCAGCCTTAAAGTCCAGCGCCAGATTATTCGCATATTTTATACCCTCATTCCAAAAGCTCAGCGAGTCCACACTCATCTTCGTCTTCAGCAATGTATTATCAGCCGTAAAATCCCCGTTCAAATACACATTCAGGTTATCAATCTTAGCCGCCATCTTAGCCGTATCGCTCACAAACACAATATTAGTGTTCAGCACCTTCACATCCTGCAACTTCAGCGCAAATTCTCCCGCTGCGTCCGAGTCCTCAGCCTTAGCCTCACCACTCTCAGGCACAATATTCCAGTTGGCATCACCGTCCGACAGCTCATGCGCAAAAATATTCATACCATCCACCACAAACTTCTTCACCTCAAACCCGCTCGCCGAGAATATACTCTTCATATTCACCACCAGCTTCATCTCCTTCGTTTGCAGCAGCGTGTCACCCTCAAACTTATCCCTTCCTGCAATATACAAATCCTTAAGAGTTACCGAAGCATTCGGAAAATCCTTAATCAAACTAATCTTCAGCCCCTCAAATCCCACATCCGCCGTCAGCTGCTTATTCACCTCCTTCAGCGCTATCTCCTTAATCTTATCCTTAAATGCAATCGGCAGCACCACCAGCGCCGCCACGATTATTGCTGCCACAGTCAGCGCAATATATCCAATCTTCTTTGCCTTAGAGCTCATATTATTATGTTTTATAAATTATAGTTTCAGTAAAAAATCTTTGGCAGAAATATCACCATCCCCACCACAAGCGCAGCAATGGCAGCCATCAGCACAGCCCCCGCCGCCACATCCTTTATTCTTCTTATATTTTCATCATGTTTTTCGTTTATCATATCCGCAAGTCCCTCAATAGCTGTGTTCACCGCCTCCAGCGCCAGCACCAGCCCAATCACAATAATTATTGCAAGCCACTCACCCCGGTCAATCCCGAAATAAAAACCCAGCACCACGGCGGCCACCGCCATCACCACATGTATCACCGCATTTGGCGTACCCCTCAGCAGCTCCGCCACACCCCTAAAGGCATACACAAAGCTCGCAGCCCTCCTTTTCAGATACTTGCTCATTGTTAAATTGTTTTCATAAGAAATTGCATTAGCGACAAAGTTACAATTCCTTCCTCAGTATTTCCCGAAAAAGGATCCATAGTCACCACCATCTTAGGATAATTATCATTAATTTTTTTAAGATTCCCAAATTCCCGCTCAATAGTTTTCTCTTCAGTCAAAGAAAGGGCAACCTGAACATACATTTTTTCTCCATCCTTTTCCGCCACAAAGTCTATCTCATTATCGCCAATTATACCAATAGTCGTCTTATACCCGTTTGCCACCAGATGATTATACACTACATTCTCCATTATTTTACCTCTGTCTTGCAGCCTATATCCCCACAGGGCATTTCTAATGCCCATATTTTCAAAATAATATTTCTCACCAAACTCAAAAAGCCTCTTTCCTTCCACATCATACCTCTTCACCTGATGAATAAGATAAGCGTTGCTAAGATGTTGCAAATACAATTGCACCTGATTGGGCGAAATATTTACTTGTTGCGATTTAAGGAAATCACTTATTTTTTTTGATGAAAACAAACTACCCGTATTCGAAGCAAGAAAATACACAAGCTGTTCCAAAAACGATGTATTCCTCACCGAATACCTGTTCACCACATCACGAAACAAAATAGTAGAATATATATTCTTCAGATATTCAAAAATGATGGTATCATTCATCGGCAAGTGCTTCAGATATGGCAATCCGCCATACTTCATATACTGTTCCAGCGATTCACTGTTCGCCTCAAGATTATGAAACACCAAAAACTCAGAGTAGGTAAGGCTATATATGGGGATTTCTATCGAGCGACCACTCAGATGACCTGCAATATCCGATGATAATAACTGAGCATTACTCCCCGTACAATAAATATCGATATCAGGGTCAAGCAACAGCGACCTCAGTGCCTTCTCAAAATCCTCAATTTCCTGTATCTCATCTATAAACAGATAACTTTTTCCATATTCAGCTCTGTTCTCTGTCACATATTCATTAAGATCAACAGCAGTTTTGATATTATCAAAACGCATATCCTCTTTGTTTATATATATAATGTGTGCATTAGCAGCCCTGTCCCTGATTATTTGCATTATCTGAAAAAGCATATAACTCTTTCCAACTCGTCTTTGTCCGGTAAATACTTTAATAATATTTTTATCCACAAATGGAATTATCCTATCCAGATATAGATCTCTTTTAACGGAACTTGGGATTTTATTTATCATATTCTCATAGTTTAATGTCTCACAAATATAAGAAAAAGTTATAAGTATAGCTATAACTTTTCCCGAAAAACAAAAAAGTTATAAGTATGATTATAACTTTCCCTTCCCTCACTCAAGCAACGACTTCTTAATCAAATTTCTTCATTCTGGTCAGCATCAAAGCCCTGTTCTGGTCAGCATTAATCACACCCCTCGTGTCATCCGCCTGCTCATACAACTCCGTAGCTCTTTCAAAGTACGAAGCAGCATCCTCATTATTCTTCTGATTAGCATAGGCACTATCCTCAGAAAACACCTTCCTGCACGAATTTAAAACTATGACAAAGCTTACAGCAAGAAAAATAATACGATATATGATTTTCATATATTTCAATTTTTAGTTCAAATGCAAAGATATCTGAAAAAATATTCTAAATGTTATGTTTATACAAAAAGTTGTTTCTTTTTATTGCACTGTCATAGTGCAATATTCTGCAAAAAATGCACTGTAATAGTGCAAAAGTTATTATATTTGTAAAAAAAGAGTATGGAACACCTATTCGAACACTCCGCAAGACTGATAGAAGAAACCGAAATCCAGTTTGTCAGATATCTCTACGATCAAGTAAACTGGAACAACAGAATGATTGGCATCATCGGACCTCGCGGCGTCGGCAAAACAACAATGATTCTTCAGCACATACAGCAAACACACAAATCAAATGCACTGTACGTCACAGCAGAAGACTTCTTCTTTGCCGAAAACAAACTCTTGGATCTTGCAGACAGCTTTGTAAAAATGGGAGGCAAGCACCTCTTTATTGATGAGATACACAAATACCCCAACTGGTCCAAAGAATTAAAACTAATATACGACTATCACAGCAACCTCAATGTAGTATTCACCGGCTCATCAGTTTTAGATATCAAAAAAGGAAGTGCCGACCTAAGTCGCCGCGCCATTATATACCAAATGCAAGGACTATCCTTCAGAGAATACCTCGAAATGTTCCATAATATAAAATCAGAAATATATTCTCTCCCCGAAGTCCTTCAGCATAAAGTAACAATTCCCGAGCTAAATCGCCCCCTCCCTCTCTTTTCCGATTATATTAAAGAAGGATATTACCCATTCTCAAAAGAAGATAATTATAGTATCCGCCTACGTCAGATAATTAATCAAACATTAGAGACTGACATTCCCATGTATGCCAATATGAATGTTTCCACAGGCCGCAAGCTCAAGCAACTGCTAAGCATCATCTCCCGAAGCGTACCCTTCAAACCCAATATGAGCAAAATAGCCGAAATGCTGTCCATCAGCCGGAATAACGTGGCCGACTACTTGCTCTTCCTAGAAGAAGCAGGACTCATATCTCAGTTGCGCGACAACACCGGGGGAATAAGAGGATTGGGAAAAGTAGATAAGATATATCTCGACAACACAAATCTCATCCACAATCTGGCAGGCGACAGCTCAAATATAGGAAACATCCGCGAAACATTTTTCATTAATCAAACCAGGGTAGGCTATCCCGTTATATCTTCAGCTGTCACCGATTTTCAAATTGGTGATGTAAGCTTCGAAGTAGGAGGAAAAAATAAAACCGCCGAACAGCTTCAAACTGTAAACAACGGTTTTATTGTAAAAGATGATATCGAAAAGGGATTTATGAATACAATCCCCCTTTGGGAATTCGGAATGTTATACTAATTATCAAAAAAGATAAAAGGTAATATCTAACTATTTCTTTTTTGAAGAAAACAACTGAGGATTAATATTCAAAGAAAGGAAAGCCCAGGTCTGCATTTTGTCATCCGAGCCACCCTTGATAAGATGAAAAGCATTTGTTCCAAACATCATCGAGTAACCACCCTGCAACACAATAAACGGACGGATAGGGTAGGTCAGCGTAAGGTCAAATTCCGAACCCAATCCTCTCTCGTTCTTGTCATAAACATAAATATCCTGCTGCGACGCAAAGTTGTGATAAGTCAAATCCACGGTCATCTTATCCACAGGCTTAAATATCACAGAAGCATACAAATCCCTAAGTCCGCCATCTCCAAACGCTGAAGCGTAAAAATAATCCATAGCACCATAAAACTTGTGATGCGTGCCATACAACGGATTAAAGCTAGTCACCTTGTGACCATCATCCTGCCCCGACAAATAATCAATACCCAATGCCGCCGAAATCTTTGGCGTAAACTTATACTGAGCCTTTGCGGCAAACATATATGCACTCACATCTTCAGTATGCTTAGTCTTGCCCGTCTGAAAATACACCGAGCCCGACAAGCTCAAATCATTAATCTTGTAATTGGCATTGGCACCCAGCGTCTGCATATTTCTGGTCTTTGCATCATCCGGCGTACCGCCTTCAAAACCAAGATTCATCAACAACACCGACACATCAAAGTTGCTAATGTTGCTATACTTATACCACGCCGTCTGCATAGTCTTATAAGGCTGTCCGCCCGAATAATAAGTACCCGCATTCAGCAACTGCCCATGCTGGTTATAAGCCAAAATCACATGAAACTTGTTATTCATATCCTCAAAGCCAAGCTTCAAAGCATCATGAAATCTGCCCACCTGGCTCCAGTCAAGCGTACCCAAAATGCGATCGTCATCATACGCAAGCTGCTGACGCCCCAGCTGAGCAAAGTAACCATTATGGCTCAGCTTTGCCCACGCCTCATTTATGCCGGTCGTTTTCGGATAACTGTCAATCTGCGGACGCTCGCCCCACACCGACACATCCTGTGCCGCAAAACCCATCGACAAAAGTTTGCTCGTA
Organism: uncultured Proteiniphilum sp.; assembly: GCA_964535975.1. GTDB lineage: Bacteria > Bacteroidota > Bacteroidia > Bacteroidales > Dysgonomonadaceae > Petrimonas. The sequence goes on from CAZHWC010000078.1 coordinate 5,190, forward strand.
TACCCAACGCTAAATCTTGCACGATTTGAAATAAACGACGACGCCTCCTCACCTTTGTCAATAGGGCTAATCACCCCGTGTCTGTACTCCGCACGCGTCCTCAGTTGCCCGCTCACAGTTATATCCCCGTCCTGAGCAAATAGCCCGGCGACAGGCAGCAGCATCAACGCCGCAACAATCAGTAAATTCAATCTCTTCATATTAATTAATGTATTACGATTAAAATATAGTATTCTGATTAATTTAATTTAGAATAGTTTTTTAGTTAGTCGAATAAGTATGCACACTACTCCTTGCCGACGGCAAATAATTCACCCCATACCATGTCATTTGCAGCAGTAAAAAAGCAAACACCAGCAAAATCATTGCATTCTTGTTTGTCGAACGCTTCCTCAGCCTGTAGTGGATATACAGCAAATACCCAATCCATGTAGCCGCCGCCCACGTCTCCTTCGGGTCCCAGCTCCAGTAGTGCCCCCATGCAGCCTTAGCCCATATCGCACCCATCAGCATACCCATTGTAATAAAAGCAGTGCCCACATACACCAGGTTGTCCGTCATATCCATAATCCTCTCCTTATCCGAAATACGCTTCTCGCGCACCAGGTAATACAACGCCACAAGCGTCACAGCACCCAATATCGCATACGAAAACATATATATAATAACGTGAGGCGCAAACCACGGACTCTGCAGCGCAGGCATCAACACCTTGTTGTGAATGTCGGGCTTCACAATATTCACCACCACAAACACAGCCGCCAGAATAGTGCTAAACGACAAAATCCACTTATAGCCCCACCGTTGGTAAGTAATCAACCCTGCCACAGGCAGGAAGAAAGAATACCAAAGCCTCGTTTCGCCCATCGTGCGCAACGGCGGACGCTCAAGCGACTGCCACAAACCCATTATAAAAATAAAAAACACCGCCAGTCCCGCCACAGTAAGCAGGGTAGGCAGCAGCTTCTTCCTGCCCCTCAAGGCAAACACCGAGCCAACCGCCCACAACAACACCGCACCAACGGCAAAATATATAAAATGATCCCAATTCATATTGTCAATTCTTTTTTAGCTGTTTCTCTTCTTAGGCCCCGCAATAAACAGGAACAACGACCCCGCCAGCAACATAAAAATACCCGCATACACCACCTTCAGCCATGGGTCCTTCACCAGCTCAAACACACTTGCCTTCGAGTACTTACCCATCGCATCATCGTAACTGTACTGATATATAATCCAGTCCTCCACCGTCAGCGGCTTGTTCACCTCAATAGTAGCCTCGCGGCTCTTGCCATCCTCGGTAAACACCCTCACGTGCGACGTATATTTCTTCACCTCCTGCATAGGCATAGCCACGCTATAATTATCATCCAGATAAAGCACCTTGTGTGGGAACATAAAGCTGCCATTGCTCACCCAACCCTCCACAGGATTGGCAAGCGTTGCACTCGTCACCCTCACCTTCAGCGCTGTGGAAGCACCCTCCATATAAAAGGCAACCACATTGGCTTTCACCGAATCCTGAATCACCGCCGCACTTGGCAGATACTCCAGCACCTCCACGTTATACCCTGCAAGCGAAACACTTTGGCCCACCTCCTCATACATATATGATTCGGGACGCTCCTCCGGCATAATTTTCCCGGTATGATTGTTAATCACCACCAGCTTAGGCAAATACTCCTCAATCCTGAAGGTATCAAGCTCAATTGCTATCGGCAGTTCATGCACACCACCCATATAATCCTGTGCACGCCATTCCACCTCGCCCTCACTCACACGCATCGTCATGCGCTGCATATCAGCACTGCCCAAAATACCACCCAGATAGGCAATAAACAAACCCGCATGATTCAGGTAAAAACCTACCGATCGCCACGAATTAGGTTTGGTAGTCATCCTCAGCGTTGCAAGCCCAAGAATGATAAGCATATAAAAGCTCAAAAGAATAAACGGCCACGAAGTAGTCATCTGATACCACCCCAGCAGCGTAAACATATTATCAGGCAAATGCACCTTAGGCTGATATGCCGAAAACTGCGGCGTCACACCCAGAATAATCACCACGATAAGCATCACAATCAGCGACGGAATTGTCGCCCTCACGCTAGCCAGCCACCTCACGAGGTGATTATCCCTCAAAAAGAAGTGACAACAAAGAAGCCCTACTAAAAATAGGGCTCCAATAATAATATTAAGAGGGAAAGCAAAATCTGCCGGGACGATTGTTCCGAGGGATAATTGAAGCATAAAACCTGCCAAAGCAATGCCCGCCGCAACTATAAATCCCTCAGAATAATCCCATGGTTTTTCCCAAACTTTTCTCGAATTGTTCTTCATCCAATAAACTATAAATTATCTTCTGCTAACAAGGCGTTGGTTCTTCTTTGCAGTCTCCAGCCATTGTGGAACCACAGTCTCCATAAACACCTTCTTGTTTGCTCTTTCCTGCTCCATATCCAAACCGATATAAGCCTGCGCTTTGTCTTTTGTAGAAATATCAGGCATTGGCACAGCACCAATATGACCCAACTGAGGCAAAAGTTTAGCTATCTCAAAACGAGCCTTGTGAGCACGGTCCAAGCTCTGAGCAAGAATTCTCTGGAACTCAACAGGAGCGTGGAACGAAGCACCGTGCGAAGCAACAGCATAATCCCATCTCCATTGCGATTGACGAAGCAATTGCAACACCTCAGCCATCTGAGCTTCGGTAGCACCCTTGTCCCATGCAAATTTAGCCTCAATATGAGCAGCGGCAAGTTCTTTCTCCACCAAGTCGCGAATCTCAAGACCCTTGCGTTGACGCTCATACACCGACTCGCGCAAAGTCTCCTCACTCTCGCGGTGACACACCTGACAAGTATTATTAATGTTAGCCAGCGGGCTGATGATATGGTGATCCGAATACTTCACGCCACCTTCCGAAATGTAAGGCATATGGCAGTCAGCACACGAAACGCCTCTCTGACCGTGAATACCCTGAAGGAAAATTTCATAATCAGGATGCTGAGCCTTAAGAATAGGCGCGCGGCTTAGTTTGTGAACATAATCCACATGACCCACCTTATCATAATACTCCTCGCCACCCTCCATAGTCAAACCATTGTGCCATGGAAAAACAAGATTATTAGTCTCAGGCTGGAAATAATACTCCACGTGACACTGCGCACAAGCAAGCGAGCGCATATCCTGCTGCGACATCTTATGCACATCCTGACCGCTGTTGGCAAGACCCTCAAGCAATGCAGGACGCGAAATCTGTAGATTCATAGTCTCAGGCTCATGACAGTCGGCACAACCCACAGGATTAACCACCTCATGACCAAGCGACGCCCATGTACCCTTGTAATACTCGGCAATACCAAGCGAATCCATCAATCTTGGCACGTCAGGACTTTTACAAGTCCAGCATGTTGCAGGCTGCGGACCATCATCAGGATTCATTGGCGAACCCGTACGCAAAGTCTCATGCAAATCCTCAATCATATGCATATGGCCGCGTGGTGTGCCATAATCCTTTGAGAAAGCATATCCTGCCCACAGCACCACCATCTCAGGTCTTTCTGCCAGCACATCCACAATGCTGCTTCCGTTATATCTGCTCTGGAAAGTAGTATCCTCAGTCGCACGCCAAGTATCATACTCGCGGGGATAATTCTCCGCAAATATCTCGCTTCTCGACTCGATTCCCTTAATTTCCACCTTCTTATTATTCATAATGCTGGTAATTTCGGCTCTGCGTGTAGTTATAGAAGCCGCAAGCATACCCAACAGGAATACCACTCCCATCGTGACGAAGAATAACATCCAACCCACCCAGGGCTTCATCTTCTTGTTTTCATTATTTGTACTCATAGTGAATAAATTTGATAGTTATTTATTGTTTTAATTGTTTCTTACTCATAGCCTCATTCAGCCAGTCAGGCACAGCAGTGTCAGGCATAGGCACCAATGCGTTTGGCGAAGAAACCTCCGATCTGCTTCTTGTGTGCGGCACTTCCCTGTGGCAATCCCAGCACGCATGCCCGTTGTTAGCCTTAGTCTCCTTAAAAGTCATATGCCCGGTTTTCACAAATTCCTGATTCAGTTGTGAGTGGCATCTGATGCAATTGTTCATAATCACCTGCGAGCTGGCCTCAATAGCCTGCATCGCCGTTTTTTCACCCCTCATCGTAAATACATACGAGTGGCGTAAACCATCCTTGGCTTTAAAAAAGTACTTATTAAAAATGTTGTTGTGAGGAACATGACAATCAATACACGTCGCATTTCTCGAGTGCGAGCTGTGCGTCCATGTGGCATAATAAGAACTCATGACGTGGCAGTTGACACAAGTCCTCGGATTGTCCGATAAGTAACTATAAGCACGAGAGACGGTAAACGAATAGATAAACAGACCTGCGAATGCGCCTGTTATGATTATGGCAGGGTATCGCCATCCTCCCCGAGGCTTCACCTCGTCCCAAATCTTCTTCAATTTCCTCATGATTATTATAGTTTGAGATTATATTATTTTCCAACAGCAAATATCAATATTTTTATTCTAACAAAATGTAATAAATATTACACAATCGGATAAAAATTTAAATTTAATATAAATTCAGTCAACACTTCAAAGATAACATATATAATTTATAGTGCAACAATTTTTCAATTCATTTGTTACTAACCTAAGAAACAACAAAAACTATATTGATGAAGAAAGTAGAAAATCAGGCACTCGTAATCTTCGGTGCCTCCGGCGACTTAGCCTACCGCAAACTGATACCCTCAGTTTTCGATTTATATATAAACAACGCACTGCCCGAGGGCTATGCAATTCTGGGCGTCAGTCGCACACAACTCACCGACAATGAATTTCGCAATAAAATGCGTGAAGGCATTTGCAGTTTTGCCAAATTAAAAGATATAGATCCAAAGTCAAAAAAAATTGACAAATTTCTGTCAATGCTCTTCTACATAAGCATCGACACAAAAAAGAGCGAAGACTACGCCCGCGTAAAAATGCGCCTCAAAGAGATAAATGTAAAGTTCAATCTCAACAACAACTACATTTTCTATCTCTCCACGCCGCCCGAGCTATATTCGCTCATACCTAAGTTCCTCTACGGTCAGGGACTCACCTTGCAGCACAAAGGCTTCCGCCGCATCATCATCGAAAAACCCTTCGGCACCGACCTCAAAACAGCAGAATGCCTCAATAAGCAACTGCTGGAGTTCTTCACCGAAGACCAGATATACCGCATCGACCACTACTTGGGCAAGGAAACTGTCCAAAACCTGATGGTCACACGCTTCTCCAACGGCATTTTCGAGCCGCTGTGGAACCGCAACTACATACAGCACGTCGAAATCAGCGCCGCCGAGAGCATTGGCGTCGAGGGTAGGGGCGGCTACTACGAAAATGCAGGCGTCATGCGCGACATGATACAAAATCACCTCCTTCAGGTGGCATCGCTCGTCGCAATGGAACCCCCTGCCAAAGCCAACGCCGAAGAGATACGACACGAAAAGCTCAAGGTGTTCCGCTCACTGCGACCATTCACCGAGCACGACCTGCGCCACAATATAATAAGAGGACAATATACCGAGTCGCACGTCAAAGGCGAACTACTCAAAGGATACCGCGACGAGCCGGGCGTAAGCCCCACCTCCCGCACCGAAACATACTTCGCAATGAAGTTCTTTATAGACAACTGGCGCTGGAGCGGCGTGCCGTTCTATATCCGTTCGGGCAAGCGACTCCCCACACGCGTTTCAGAAATCGTTATACACTTCAAACCGTCACCAGCACAGCTCTTCAAATCGGTGGACGGAGCCATCGAGCAGGGCAACCAGCTCATACTCCGCATACAACCCGATGAAGGTATCCTCCTCAAAACAGGATTAAAGGTACCGGGCAACGGATACGAAGTTAAATCCGTAAATGTGGACTTCCACTATTCCGATCTTGGCGATCACTACATCCCCGATGCGTACGAACGCCTAATCCTCGACTGCATGATTGGCGACAACACATTATATATGTCGGGCGAGGGCGCCGAGCTCACATGGAAGTTTATGCAACCCATACTCGACTACTGGGAGAATGAACCCGACGCACCACTTTACGGCTATCCCGCCGGATCGTGGGGACCCGACAATGCCGACGACCTAATCGAAGGAGAAAACAAAACATGGCGCTATCCATGCAAAAACCTCTCCGACGACGGTCTCTACTGCGAGCTTTAAGTTTTTTCATAGTTATATTTATTTGTTTATTTTGGGGTTTCATCACTGTTTAAATGGTGTTTAAATACTATTTAATCAGAGGTGAAACCCTCTTTTTTGTACTTCAACCCCCAAAACTGCCGTTTCGACCCAAAACCCTGCCACTGCTTCAAAATCTTTTCACTATTTTTGTCCTAAGCCTTAGCAATAAAAAACAAAGCAAAAGATAATA
>CAZHWC010000079.1:0-11426 GCA_964535975.1 uncultured Proteiniphilum sp.
ATGATTTTAGTTATTAATAATGTGGTAATTAACTTCAAATTATACCGAGCGATACTTGCCCTATCGTTCGGTACTTTATTTATCTGTATTATTGTTGTTAATCGACTTCTTTCATAGGCTTTCATCGTTTTTTAGTTATTATATAAATATTGTTTTCTTCTCGTTTGTATTCTGTGTGTGTAAGTAGCGACAAAGTTGCCAATACATTATCCAGATTTTCGGATAAGACTATTTTGCCCTTGCATCTGTTTTCTCTGAATGATTTTTCATTATCAATATCAAAAGACAGGTTATAGTACTTTTCTAGTTCTCGTAGTACCTCTGTTATTGGAGAGTCTTTAAAAAGAAGATATCCGTTTTTCCAGCTTGTATAGCTGTCAATATCTACTTTTTGTTTTACAAAGTTGTTTTCTTTATTTAGCTCCACCAACTCGCTTGGATTTACCATTAGTTCATCCTTGCCTTCCTTTATCAAGCTTACGCTTCCTTCAGCAAGCATTACTGAGGTGCTTTTATTATTGTAAGCTGACACATTAAATTTTGTGCCATACACTTTTACTGCAAAGTCTGATGTGGTTACAAAAAATGGTTTCTTTGAATTTGATACTGCCTCTACATATATCTCACCAGTTTTCAATGAAATGGTTCTTGTGTCAGATGTGAACTTTGATGGAAATTCTAATATTGTTCCCGAGTTTAACCATACTTTGCTACCATCTGACAAAAGAATTGTAGAGCGCTTGCCAAAAGGAACTATAAGTGTATTTATAGATTCTTTATCTGCAACAATCTCGTTTGTAGTTTCAGCCGAGGTTTTAATTTTCATTTCTCCAACTTCATCCATTTCAATATCGATATTTTCTTGAAAAGAAGTAGCCCTGTTGTTACTCAAAAGTTGAATGTCTAATGCTCCAATTTCACTTCCTACTATAATATTATCATTGATTGCGGTATTGGTATTGTATAGTATTGCCACAAATACTAATGCTGCAATACTTGCTGCTGCAGCAAAAAATGTTATTGACCGTAAAGTGGTTTTCTTTCTTTTATTGCTTAATGATTTTAAAATTCTCTCAATAACCAATTGTCGTTGATTATCGGAGATATGTCTTGAAGACATTTTGACTTTAGGGAATCTCTTGTCTGCAATATCAAATGTTTCTTTTTCTTGAGGATTCTCTTCAAGATACTTTTTCCAATAAGAATTTATCTCTTCGTTTGGGAATAGTTTCCATTCAATGAATTTTTCATCTTTCATCAAGTGGGCAACTTTATGATGAATGTTATTTTCTTTCATTTTTTTATCTTTGAAAATAATAATTAAAATCCCATAAAAACAGGCTCTTTATTATATAGACGGATAAAAAAAAATAACATCATCATTTTTCTGAAAAAAGTTGCAGAAAAAATAATAATTGTAAGTTATAGTGTAAATTTGCTTATGAAATAGGCAAGAATAAGGATGGAAAGTGTTATTGTTTTAAGTTTTTCAAGTGATTTGCTTATTAGGTTTCTGCATGCCTCGACAGATATTTGCATAATATCGGCAATTTCTTTGTACTCATATTCGTGAATATATCTAAAATAGATTGCCTCTCTCTGTCGGTTTGTCAAATTGGCAAGCATCAATTCAATCTTTTGTCTAATCTCATTAAGGTGTTCTTCTTGTATGATTTCATCTTCCACTGTTATGTGTATTTTGAAAGTAATATCATCCTGATTTTTATTATCATCAATAGGCTCCGTTTCATTCTGGAGATCCTTGCTACTTCGGTAAATATCAATCAATCTGTTCTTAAGTGCTCGCAAGAGGTATGATTTGGGGTTATCAATTTCATCTAGTGTTCTGCTGGATGAGCATACTTTATAAAAAACATCATGTATTGCATCCATAATAATATCATCCTCGAAGCCCAAGTGTGCTCCGTATGAAAATAGCACATCAACATACTGATTGTACATCTGGGTGATATTTTTATTTTTTGAATGCATGTGTGTTATTTGTTTTTGTATAATAAATGCAAATTAATAAAAAATAGCGTCAACATTAAAGTTTTTTTAATCAAAAAAGTATTTGTTCAATCAGGAAGCAATTAAAATATAAGTGATAAAGTATCTGAAATACACATATAGTCATAGCTTTAAACAATGAATCATTAACAAAAAAGATTTGTTTCAGCGCTATACTTTATATAACTTTGAGACGATATCTAATTTATTATTTGAAATATTTGAGAAAATATTTTACCACACAAAAGGTTTATCTTATGAAAGAGAGATGGTTAAAAAGCATCAGCACAAGGCATATATTGCTGTATATAATAGCAATAGTTGTTTCTTTTGCAGGTTGTAATAAAGAGTTGGCAATAACCCAAAAGGAACAGGTACCTGTTTCGTTTTCAGCTCTTAAGTTTGAAGGAAACATTACCCGTATTACAGATAATGATTGGGATAATGGTGATGAAATCGGTGTATATGTGCACAAGAATAGCGCAGAGCTGAGTGAAAGTTCGATTATTGGAAACTATGCTAACTATGTTTACACTACTTCAGGTAATGGTCGTTTTTATTCTAAGAATGACGATATCTATTATCAGGAAGATAAAGCTCCAATGGATATAGTTGCATATTACCCTTATAATAATAAAGTTGCAAATCTTGTTGTTCCCATAGATGTGACAGAACAAAAAGAGTTTCTCTATAGCAACAACCTTAAGGGTTTAACAAAGCCTGCCAAGGGAGAGTCTATAAGCCATACTTTTAACTTCAGTCGGGTTCTATCGAACTTAGTATTGAACATTTCATCAACAACTACCGGGGCATCATTGGAAGGATTATCAGTTACAGTTAGCGGAGCTGCCACAAAAGGTTCTTTCTACTTATCGGATGCTTCCTTATCTGTTGATAAAGCGTCAATCGAAGCTTTTAATTTAAAAACATCAGGGAGTGTGTCTGTTAAAGAGTTGTCTGCGTTTTTTCTTCCTACTGATGAGACAGAAGAGTTGGAGCTGACATTTAAGATCGGCTCACAAAAGCTTTATACTTGGAAAGTACCTCACAAACTGGAGAGAGGCAAGAAGTATAGTTATAATATTAAGCTCAATCGCACAGAAACAGAGGTGGCAACCCAGAGTGGTTATATGGAGATACCCGTTTATTCAAATGGCACAACTGCACCTAACTCAATTCAGGCACTACATATGGTGGAAAGCAAAACTTGGTTGAGTGATGAGTTTACATACGGAGATGAGCCAATCAGAAACTATACAGCGCTTTTTGATACAGAAAACAGAGTTCCATACTGGATAGCTTTTCCGCTTCATCCTATATATATGAGATCTGGAAACAGAACTGATGATTGGGCATACGATCCCAAAATTCCTGAGCAATATCAACCAAATCTTACATCCGGATGGAAGACAAACGGCCTGGACAGAGGTCACCTTATGGCAAGTGCAGACAGAAGTGCGACACGTGCTTTAAATAGTACAACATTCTACTTTAGCAATATGGCTCCTCAAAACAGTACCTTTAATCAAGGGAATTGGGAGTCACTTGAATCAAAAGTAAGGACATGGAGTCATGATGTTGAAAAATATGATACCCTATATGTAGTAACAGGAGTGGTTCTTCCCAAGACTCCCAATCAGTTTGAATATGCTTTGGATGTTGATGGAAACAAATCTGTTATACCTGAGTATTTTTATAAGGCGTTATTAAGGAAAGATAAAAAGACAAATAGATTCTCTTCTATTGCATTTTATATGGAGAATGATAATTCAAAAGTTCCTTATAAGGACAGAGTCATATCAGTATCTCAACTTGAAGAGAAAACAGGCTTTACTTTCTTTCCAAATCTGCCCGCTTCTGAGTCAAGTCAAATAAAGAGCAACTCCAGTTTATCTCCACACTGGAATTAATAATACATTAACTACAAAAAATAATAACAATGAGGAAACTATTTAATTTAACCATGTTTCTTGGGCTACTGATAATTGCATCATGTTCGTCCGAGAATGACCTGAGAGATAATCCATTATTACTTTCGGGACAAGTAAAGTTTCAATCTACAATTGGAGCTGAAGTTTCTACACGTGTCACAGGCACAAACTGGGACCAGGGTGATGCTATCGGCGTGTATGCCTTAAATGCAGGTAGTGAGATACCGGGAGGGGTATATGGTAAAGCAAATGCCAGATTCACAACTCCGGATGCAGGAGCTTTGGCACAATTCACTGCTGCTACAGCTGATGATCAAATAGCTTATCCAAAAGATGGATCAAAGTTAGATTTCGTGGCATACTATCCATATACTGCACAGGTTACAGATTATAAGTTGCCTATTGATGTGTCTGTTCAGACTAATTCAGCAGCAATCGACTATCTGTACGCAGATAATGTGAAAGGAAAAAATGTTGCAGATCAAACTGCAAACTTGAATTTCAAACATAAATTGTCGCAGTTGATTCTTAATGTTAGCCTTGCCGGCTTTGAAAGTAATTCAGGATTGACAGCTACTATTAAGGGACTTAAAGTAGATGGAAGCCTTAATCTTAAGGATGGTACTATAGATGCCGGTGAAACTGATGGTGATATAACTCCACTGTTCAATTCAGCAAAGACTACTGCAACAGCAATCTTAGTTCCAAATCAAAATCTTCAAAATGCAACGGTTGAGTTTACTCTTAATGGATTGACATTTAAATGGACACCCGAGTCACAGCTAATAGAAACAGGCAAGAAGTATAGCTATAATCTTAAGCTAACACACGAAGGTGTAGTTCTTGTTAATCCGGGTGCAACAATCACCGATTGGGAAGATGGATATATCGGAACTGACGATATAATTCTTGAGCCGGAAGGCGAAGGTGGTGGAGAACCAACTACCCCTGAGAGCAGTTTGCTATTCCCAGGATCTGACTTTGAGGATTGGGATGCGTTTCTAGGTGGGCTGACAACTCACGGACTTAAACCTGGTTATACTACTCAAAGTAATGACGGTCGCAATGGTTCAAAGGCCATGTATTTGAACGGAACACCTTCAGGCAATGACTTTGTATTTACAGCTACGGTTCCGGAAGGATTTAATCCTATAGGAAAGAATAAAATAGTATTTTGGATTAAAGGGAATTCTGCTAAATCTCTTTCGCTGAATGTTTATAAAGGAGGTACAAGCTATCAAGCCTTTAATCTTGGGGTATATAATGCTGAAAGAGTAATTGCTCCTGCATCTAATAATCAATACACTGGTACAATTGATACCGGTGGCGAATGGATGAAAGTTGTTGTTGATATTAGCTCTGTTGATTTGGCTTCAACTGTAGGCGAAAGCTTGTTTGCTATTAAAGTTGGTAAAGATGCTGCTTATGACTTGCTAATTGATGATATCACTATAGAAGGCGAAGGTGGTGTAGTAGAAAAAACTTTAAAAACTGACAAAACAAGCCTTTCTCTTGGTGCAGACGATAACCTTTCTGGAACTATTAACTTAACTTCTACTGAAGCATGGACTGCAACCAGCAATGCCGCATGGCTAACCGCATCTCCTGCAAGTGGCACAGGCAATAAAGCTGTTGTTGTTACTGCACAGAAAAATGAGACCGAAACTCCACGCTCAGCTACCGTTACTTTTAAAGCTGACGGTGTGGCTGATGTGGTTGTTAGTGTTACTCAAGCTGCGGCTGCTGTAGTAAGCAATAATCTTCTGTTCCCTGGATCGGATTTTAATAATTGGGCTACATTTACGAGCTCTCTTAATTCATTTGGATTGACTTTTGGTAAAGAAAGTGCTGCAGGTGGAAGAGGTGGATCTGGAGCAATGCTATTTGAAGGTCAGCATGGTTCAAATGCTTATGTGTTTACTGTGAAAGTACCTGAAGGATTCTCGGCTGCAGGTAAATCAAAAATTAATTTCTGGATAAAAGGTACCGCAGTAAAATCATTGTCTTTAAATGTTTATGTAGGAACAGGTGGAGTTATGGGAACAGATTATAAGTGTTATAATATGGATGAGCATGTTCCTTATAATTCACATAAAGTATTAGCCCCAACCGCTGCAAATAGTTATGCAAAAGGAGGTATTGATACTAATGGTGAATGGATCCAAGTATCACTTGATATTAGTACTATAGTTTCTCAAATAAACTCAACTTCGGGACAGGACTTATTTGCATTAAAAGTTGGAAGTAAAGCCGACTACAACCTCCTAATAGATGACATTACAATTGAATAATCCTATCAACTAGCAAAGTAATAAATCAAGGTTAGGGCATTACAGCCCGACCTTGATTGGCAACAAAATATAAATCAATTATAATTACTATATGAAACAAAAACTATGGCTTTGGATATTCTGCCTGCTAATTGCTCCTGCGGCTTTTGCGCAACAGGGTGCAGAGGTGCAAGGATGGGTTGCCGACGAATTGACAGGCAATGCCGTGCCCGGCGTGGTAGTCAGACTACTCCAGAATAATATGTCGGTAACCACTGACATAGATGGCACTTTCAGTTTTAAAGAGTTAAACAGTGGTGCCGATATACTTATAATAAGTGGTGCAATGATTGCAACTAAAGAGTTGCCAATTAATGTACCAAAGGACAAAGTGCTTGATTTGGGAAGTATTAAGGTAACTCAACAAAGCAGACAAGATATATCTTTGGTGATGAGTATCGATGAGTCACTAATAGACATTGATGGGGAGGAAGGCTTATCTCAGGATGTAAGCTCAATGGTTATCTTCTCAAATGATATCTTCCAAAAGAATGCAGGATACCAGTTTTCGCAGTTCAACTATAGAACTCGTGGATACGAAAGTCGCTTTGAGGACAGATATATAAATGGTGTAAGATTTAACGACCAAATCAGAGGAGTCTTCAATTATGCATCTATCGGTGCACTTAATGATGTGACACGTAATGGTGATGCAGCAATCTTCTATAATCCTTCTACTTTCTCTTTTGGAACCATAAGTGGTTCTGAGAATATTAATATGAGAGCTGGAAGTTATACTCAAGGCGGTAAAGCCACAATGTCGCTAACCAACCGCAATTACTACAGCAGGTTAATGGCAACATACTCAACCGGATTAAGAGATGATGGTTGGGCAGTTACAGCTTCTGTAGGAGGAAGATACTCGCATGAAGGTCATATTGAAGGTGTATTCTATAGAAACATATCATATGCTTTGGGGGTAGAAAAAAGATGGGATGAGGGCAGACACAGCCTTTCGTTCATAACATTTGGTTCGCCGGTTGAACGTGGTCAGCAAGGCTCTTCTTATCAAGAGGTTTATGACCTTACGGATAACAACCTATACAACCCAAACTGGGGATATCAAAATGGAAAGAAAAGAAACTCAAAGGTGGTAAAGGCAATCGACCCAACTGCAATCCTTTCGCATGTGTGGGAGATAAATGAAAATACCAACCTTACTACAGGTCTTGGTTCTCATTATAGTCGCTATGGCGGCAGTGCGCTCAATTGGTATAATGGTCCCGATCCACGCCCTGATTACTACAGATATCTGCCATCATACAATAATGCCAATGACTTAACTTACGACTACTATAAATATCTGTGGGAAGATAGAAAAAGCAAAGACAGAATATCACAACTAAATTGGGATAAGATGTGGGAGGCAAACCACATTAACAATATGGAGGGCGATGGTTCTGCAATATACATGGTTGAAGAGCGCAGAAGCGACTTGTTTGAATTGGCACTTAACAGCACTCTAAATACAAAACTTAGCGATAATGTTAAGCTAACGGCAGGTGTGGGAGTTAAGAGGTCTCTATCAATGCAATTTAAAACTGTTGACGACCTGCTAGGTGCAAAGTACTTGCTTGACGTAGATAAGTTTGCAGAGAGAGACTTCCCCGGTAATGATGAAACAGTACAAAACGACTTAAACAAACCCGGAAGAAGAGTATATGAAGGTGATGTTTTTGGATACGACTTCAGATACCATGTCAAAAGTGCAGACTTGTGGTTTCAGCAGGAACACAATTATCGTCAGCTTGACTTGTACTACGGAGCATCATTAAAATATACAGGCTTCCAGAGAGAAGGTATGATGCGTAATGGTCGTTATCCTGACAACTCGTTTGGAAAAGGAAAGAACCACGACTTTGTAGATTACGGAGCCAAGATTGGTGCAGTTTATAAATTCACAGGCCGCCATTTCTTATCGGCTAATATGATTTATCAAACGGTGGCTCCGCTTGTTGATAAGGCATATATTTCACCTCGTATCACAGATAAATCTGCAGAGAACCTGGAGAGTATGAAGGTGTTCTCAACCGATATCAACTATACATTCTCTTTCCCATCAATTTCGGGTAGAGTGAGTGTGTTCAATACTAAGTTCTATGATGATTTGATGAGAGTAAGCTACTATCACGACTCTGAAAGAACATTTGTGAATCATCTTTTGTCGGGAGTAGCTAAAACGCACCGCGGAATTGAAGCCGGTATCAATTACAAGTTAGACCAAAGCTGGAACTTTGACTTGATTGGAACAATTGCCGATTATGTGTATGATAATAATCCTGATGGAACTATCAGCTATGAGAATGGCAAGAAAGAGAATATGACCGAAAAAGTGTATATGAAGAATGCACGCATAGGTGGCACGCCACAGTCAATAGGAACTTTTGGAATCAACTATTTCTATAGATATTGGTTCTTAAACGTGAATATAAACGCCTTTGGACGCAACTATATTGAGATTGCCCCTTTGCGCAGACTAGCATCAAATTATGTTGGCATCACACCTCCGGGAACTGAAGGTTTTGATGAAAATCTTTATGAAGCATACGAAAAGCTAACAAAACAAGAGCGTTTTGCAGGTGGATCAACAATAGACCTTGGTATTGGCAAGATTTGGTTCTTGGGCGATGGCAAATCAATAAACTTCAATCTTTCAGTAAATAATATTCTAAACAACGAAAAGGTGAGAACAGGTGGTTATGAACAAGGAAGATTAAACCTTGAATATCCTGACCGTTTTGCATCAAAGTATTTTTACATGCAAGGAATTAATGCATTCTTCAATGCGAGTTACCGTTTCTAAAATAAATAATTAAAATATGAAGACCTATAAATTTTTATTTCTATCTGTTCTGATGTTGGGATTACTCTTCTCGTGCACTAAAGAGTATGAAAGACCACCACTTACAGAACCCTTATATGAAGGAGCAGAAGCAAACATAACAATAAAGAAGCTAAAAGAGCAGTACAAAGATATTATCAACCCAACGCTTATAGATATAGACTACATTCTAAAAGCTGTTGTAATTGGTAATGATATCTCGGGAAATATATTTAAGCAACTTTATGTTCAGGACGAAACAGGCGGTATCAATCTTGGTGTTGATCAAAACTCTGTATATACTGAATATAGAGTAGGACAGGAGGTATATATTAACCTTAAGGGTTTGTATATGGTGAAATACGGTGGTCAGTTGCAAATTGGCTATGACCTTACACAAGCAAACCGTATTCAGTGGGAAGTATTCCAATTCTATGTTCACAAAAACAAATGGCCTAATGCTGAAAAAGTAACCCCAACAACAATTTCTTTATCTTCATTAAGCGAGGATGCTGTAAACACGTTGATTAAACTAGAGAAGGTTTACTTTGCTGATGGTGGCAAACTTCCGTTTGCAGAGCCCGAGCAGACTGTCAATCGCACTCTTAAAGATGGTAATGGCAAGAGCATCATTGTGAGAAACAGTGGATATGCCAATTTTGCAGCAGATATTCTTCCCGAAGGTGGTGGTACAGTTGTGGGTATATTGTCAAAGTTTAATAACGACTGGCAATTGTATCTAAGAACAGCAGACGATTGTCAGAACTTTGGTCAGGAAATGCCCGGAGCAAGTGAAGAGCCGGGAGGTGGTGAAGAGCCAAGTGGTTCTGTGTTATTTAAAGAAACATTTGATAGCGGTGACGTTGCAAGCAGACCAAAGGTTGGAGATTATAAAGATTATGACAACAAGAGCGTAACTTATAGCGACCCGTCAGGGAATGTTGATTTGAGACAAACAACTGCTTTGTCGCCTCATTTATGGTTTCCTGCAAATAAAAATGGCCTTTTTGTTATTGAAGGAATTAACCTATCGGGAGGATCAGACCTTATATTAAAGTATGATATCACTGCTAACTTATTTGATGCAGGGTCTGAGTTAGACATTAACGTATTGAAGGTGAAAGTTAATGATAAAGATATAGCTGTACCTTCTAAGGTTATTAGTAATACTGCTGGTGACAACAATAAGTTTTATGAAGTGACTCTTGTTGACATTCCAGCTGAGGGAAATGTTAAAATTGAGTTCTTTGCCAGTGAGGCATTAAATACTAAAGGTCTAAGACTTGATAACATCATTATAGAGTCTGTGCCCGGAGCAACCACAGGCATTAAAGCAAAATAATTTGTTATGAGAAGATTAACAACCATAACCACTATTCTACTGCTGTTTGCATACACTTCGTATGCACAGCAGAAGAGTTATGGCGCATATTCTTTGGCTTTTTATAATGTTGAAAACCTTTTTGATACTGTAGATGACCCTAACAATTCGGGTGATGACGAGTATCTGCCCGATGGTTCGTATAAATGGACCAACGATAAATACGAAAAGAAGTTGGATAACATTGCCAAGGTAATTAGTCGCCTTGCACGTGAGCATACGCCTCTTGGCCCTGCTGTGATTGGAGTGGCGGAGGTAGAAAACCGCAAGGTTCTGGATGATTTGGTGAAGCGTCCGGCTATTGCTGATATGAATCTGATGGTAATCCATCATGAGTCGCCCGACCGAAGAGGAATAGATGTGGCGTTGCTTTATAACCCAGCCCTCTTTGAGGTTGAGAACTACAAGATACATCCGTATAATGCAGATCGTCCTGATTATACAACCCGCGATCACTTGTTGGTTAGTGGCTTGCTGGATGGCGAACGTGTTCATGTGATTGTAAACCACTGGCCTTCTCGTTTTGGGGGTGCACGTTCATCAGTTCTGCGTGAGCATGCTGCAAGAAATATCCTGGCAATTGCCGACTCAATATATGCTGTTGAGAAAGATGCCAAGATTGTTATGATGGGGGACCTTAACGATGACCCTGATGACAAAAGCATGAAAGATGTGCTAAAGGCAAAGAAAAAACAGCAGGATGTTAAGCCTAACGGATGGTTTAATCCAATGTGGAGCTTATTTGACAAAGGAGTTGGCTCACTGGCATATCAGGGAAAGTGGAACCTGTTTGATCAGATAGTTGTTTCACACTCTTTGCTTGGAAAAGACTACTCCACACTGAAGTACTGGAAAGCAGAAGTATTTAATCGCGACTTCCTAATTCAGAAGGAGGGAAAAGATAAAGGATATCCACACCGCACATTTAGCGGCAATACTTTTATTGACGGATA
>CAZHWC010000080.1:0-3788 GCA_964535975.1 uncultured Proteiniphilum sp.
TCTAGCGCGGCTACCAATTACGCCACAGCCGCAATTGCGATGCAAAGGTAATACTTATTTTTTAATACCAAATAGTTTGGGGTTATTTTTTTACTATTTTAGCAATAATATTTGGAAAATGTTCATATTCGAGCTTGTGAACCTTGTTTGCAACGTCTTCAAATGTATCATTTGAGTCTACAGAGCATTTAGCCTGAAAGATTATTGCACCTTCATCATAATTTTCATTTACATAATGAATAGTAATTCCAGACTCTTGTTCTTTGGCTTCAACCACTGCTTTATGTACGAAATCACCATACATTCCTTTTCCCCCGTATTTGGGAAGTAGCGCAGGATGAATATTAATTATTCTATTTGGGAAGCAGCTTATTAATTTTTCAGATACCTTTAATAAGAAGCCGGCTAATATTATAAAGTCTATATTGTTTTCTTCCAATAAAGATATAATCTCAGTACTGTCATCAAACTCCTTTTTATTATATGTGTAAGAAGGGATATTAAGTTTATTAGCTCTTTGATGAACAAAAGCATCTTTTTTATTAGAAATAATAATAGATACTTCTACTTCAGGATTATCCCTAAAAAAAAGTGCAATATTCTCTGCGTTCGAACCGCTTCCTGATGCAAAAATGGCTAGTTTAGTCATAAAATTTATTGTTTAATGCACAAAAATATAAAATATGTGCATGATTTTGTTGTTTTAGTAATGAAAAGTTGTGTAGTTCGAAAAAAAATGATTTACTTTGCACCACAAAATTAAAGAATAAAACATTTTTATTTACTAATTTAATAAATATAATTATGTCAGAAGTAGCAGAAAGAGTAAAATCGATTATTGTCGATAAATTAGGTGTAGAAGAATCTGAGGTTACAGATACTGCAAGTTTCACAAATGACCTTGGTGCTGATTCACTTGATACTGTAGAGTTGATTATGGAATTTGAAAAAGAATTCAATATTTCAATTCCTGATGACCAAGCTGAGAAAATCTCAAGTGTTGGTGATGCAGTATCTTACGTAGAGCAACACGCAAAATAAAAATCCATATTAAATAAACAGATGGAATTAAAAAGAGTAGTAGTAACAGGTCTGGGAGCGATCACGCCATTAGGTAATGATGTTAAAACAACTTGGGATAACGTTCTTGCCGGCAAAAGCGGTGCCGGACCTATTACTCTTTTCGATGCTTCATTGTTCAAAACTCAGTTTGCTTGTGAAGTAAAAGATTTTGATCCACTTGAGGTTCTCGAAAAAAAAGAAGTTAGGCGTTTTGACCGTTACTCACAATTAGCCATTAAGGCTGCGAAAGAGGCAATGGAAAACTCTGGTTTAGATCTTGAGAAAGAAGATACCAATAAAATTGGAGTTGTCTTCTCAGCGGGAATCGGAGGTATTAAAACATTCGAAGAAGAAGTTGGCAGTTATTACACTGCTATTGACAAAGGTCCTCGATTTAATCCTTTTTTCATTCCAAAAATGATAGCTGATATCGCTGCTGGTCATATCTCTATGATTTATGGTCTGAGGGGTCCTAACTATGCAACAGTTTCAGCATGTGCCTCTTCAACGAATGCTATAGCCGACGCTTACAACTTAATCCGCCTTAATAAGGCAAATGTAATTGTTACCGGAGGTGCAGAGGCTACTATAAGCCCGGCAGCCGTAGGTGGTTTTAATGCCATGCACGCATTGTCAACCCGCAATGATTCACCAGAAACAGCATCACGTCCATTTAGTGCTAGCCGCGATGGATTTGTAATGGGAGAAGGTGCCGTAACTCTAATTTTAGAAGAGTTAGATCATGCGTTGGCACGCGGAGCACATATCTACGCCGAAGTAGCAGGTACCGGAATGTCAGCAGATGCGTACCACCTTACAGCATCACATCCTGAAGGATTGGGTGCTAAATTGGTAATGCGTAATGCATTAGAGGATGCTGATATGCAACCCGAAGATATTGATTATATAAATGTTCATGGAACCTCCACTCCAGTGGGAGATATTTCTGAGGTTAAAGCTATTTTAGATGTGTTTGGTGAACATAGTTACAATTTGAATATTAGTTCTACAAAATCGATGACCGGCCACCTTTTAGGCGCTGCAGGTGCTGTTGAAGCAATGTTGTCCATTTTGGCTATTGAAAATCAAATTGTACCTCCTACCATCAATTTCCAAGAAGGAGATGAAGATTCAGAAATAGATTATACTCTGAATTTTACATTTAACAAAGCTCAGAAAAGAGAAATTAGAGCTGCATTGTCTAATACATTCGGTTTTGGAGGTCATAATGCAAGCGTTATTTTAAAGAGATACACTAAATAGAGTGTTAAGAAAATTTATGCGAAAAGTAAGAGCCATTCCCCGTAAGGGAAAAGAGCCTTACTTTTCTTTTTATCAAATGCTGGGATTCTATCCTGATAGGATAGATTTGTACCACGAAGCCCTTACTCATAGATCATCTTCAATACGTTCTGATTCCGGAAAATGGATTAATAATGAACGTCTCGAGTTTTTAGGTGATGCTATTTTAGATGCCATAGTTGCAGACATATTGTACAAACAGTTTCAGAATAAGAAAGAAGGTTTTCTGACAAGTACAAGATCTCGTATTGTTCAGCGTGAGACATTAAATAAGATTGCGGTAGAGATTGGAATTGATAAAATAATTACCACCTCAGCCAGAAACTTAGCTCACAACACCAATATTTATGGCGACGCATTAGAGGCACTTATCGGAGCTATATATCTTGATCAGGGATATAGAGTTGCAAAGAGTTTTGTTTATGAAACTCTCATCAAAGAGCATATCAATATTGATACTGTGCTTAAGAATGAGGTTGATTTTAAGTCAAGACTGATTGAATGGGGACAGAAACATAAAATTGATGTCGCTTTTGAATTGGTCGAGTCATCTTATGATGAGCATAACAATCCCATTTTTAAATCAATAGTTCTTGTAGGAGGAATAAACTTAGGTTCAGGTAAGGGATACTCTAAAAAGGAATCACATCAGAAAGCTTCTAAGAAGGCTATCAAAAAGCTTCGGAATGATAATGAACTTTTAGATACCTTTTTAAAGGGAGAAATTAACGAGGATGTTGTTACTGCTGAAGATGATAATGAGGTGGACTTAGATTAGTAGTCATAATACTTATCAACAATTGTTGATAAGTTATGCAGTGAATGTTTATTACTTTTATTCAGATAGATTTCATTATCTGGTTAAAAATAAATTTCTACGAAAAAAGCCATATATATTGTTTAACGATATATATGGCTTTTTTATTCATCTTCTGTAAAAGTTATATACCAAAAGATATTCCCATTCGTTTGCCTTGAACAACCAATGGTGAATCATGAGAAACCAATCTCAGTTTGCCTGCAACCTCAGAAAGTGGAATGTCTGAAATCTTATTATCTATAATAGCGCTCATTCTGCCAAATTCCCCCCTGTGTATTAAGTCAGCCGCATGGCCTCCAAGCAAAGTTCCCAAATTTCTATCGGCAGGTGAAGGTGATCCACCTCTTTGAATATATCCAAGCACAGTTTCACGCGTCTCAATACCTGTTTGAGCCTCAATTTCTCTGGCAAAATATATTGCAGGTCTCTCCTTGCTGCCACCATGAACCTCAATACCTTCCGCTACTGCAACAATTGAGTAGGCCTTTCCTCTTTCCAATCTGCTCTTTATCTTATCAATAATTACTTTCATGTTATATCCAAGCTCAGGAAGTAAAATGATATCAGCACCTCCTGCCATACCCGCATTCAATGCTATC
The DNA here is from genome assembly GCA_964535975.1 of uncultured Proteiniphilum sp. Classification (GTDB taxonomy): domain Bacteria; phylum Bacteroidota; class Bacteroidia; order Bacteroidales; family Dysgonomonadaceae; genus Petrimonas. The sequence goes on from CAZHWC010000080.1 coordinate 3,784, forward strand.
CATCC
>CAZHWC010000080.1:3888-11031 GCA_964535975.1 uncultured Proteiniphilum sp.
AGTAATCCCGAGAATCCATTTCGGATTCCGATCACCTCCATATCATAGTTGTTAATGGCAGTTTTGCCAACTCCTCTTATTGTTGCATTGATTCCAGGGCAGTCGCCACCTGATGTAAGGATGCCTATTTTCATGATTTTCTTTGTTTAATAGTTTATCTATATACAAAGAAAACAATTTAAGTAAATAATGTTTTAGCGAAACAGGACTTTAACATTTTAATTATTATCTCCCGTTTAACTTATTCACAATAAAATTGGCAGCATTGTCTGAGGCACCAGATGTACCAAGGATATCCCTTATCTCCGAATAATTATTTAGCATATTATTTCGATAGTTCTTTACGTTTAGAATTTGGTTAAGTTCTCTTCTTATATTGTCAACTGTAAAGAATTTTGCAAAAAGTTCTTTTACCACTTCTCTGCCTGCAATCAAATTAACGAGAGAGATAAATGGTGTGTGTAAAATGTTTTTAAAAGCCCAATATGTCAACTTTGGGGTAGGAGTGTGGTAGCACACCACTTGTGGAACATTAAGAATTGCTGTTTCCAGAGTTGCAGTACCCGATGTTACCAGTGCAGCCTCCGATTGTGCCAAGGCTCTATATGTCTGTTCAAATACCAGAGTTGCCGGAATACCCTCCATGTATTTGTCGTAGAATTTAGGATCAATTCCGGGTGCTCCCAATATTAAGAATTGATATCCATCAAAACTCTTAAGAGATTCTATCATTACCGGGAGATTCTCCGAAATTTCCTGCTTTCTGCTTCCTGCCAGAATTGATATTATAGGTTTATTTTCGAGGTTATTGGCTTTCACAAAGTCGTCAAACTTTTCATTCTTATACTCCCTTGATGCAATTGCGTCAAGAGTGGGATTACCTATATAGTGAGTCCTGTAATCATGCTTCTTATAAAAATCAACTTCGAAAGGAAGGATTAGCAACATTTCATCCACATATTTTTTAAAAGACTTTACTCTATACTCCTTCCACGCCCATACTTTTGGAGCAATATAATAGTATACAGGGATGTTTAGCTTCAGCTTTACGTACTTTGCTATTTTTAAATTAAATCCAGGATAATCTACTAAGATAACTACATCAGGCTTATATTTAGCTATATCTTCTTTACACAAACTCATGTTTTTGAGAATAGTTCGTGCATTCATCAATACCGGGATAAAACCCATAAAAGCCATGTCTTTATAATGAATCAGCGGATTGCTATTACTTTGTTTAGCCATTAAGTCGCCACCCAAAAATCTAAACTCAGCCTCTTTGTCAAGCTCTTTTATTGATTTCATTAAGTTAGATGCATGCAAATCCCCCGAGGCTTCTCCCGCAATAAAGTAATATTTCATTTTGAAACAGCTTTTTAAATTATTGATGCTAATATTATGCGTTATGGTCTTATAGACCCCAGTCTCTCATGTCTTCTATAAACCTATAATCAGTCATATCAATTTTCACGGGTACAATTGCTGCATATCCGTTTGCAAGAGCCCATTCGTCAGAGTCGCCATTATGTTCTTCCCAATTCTCAAAGTTTCCTGTCATCCAGTACACATCCTGACCTATGCCATCATAAGCTTTTTGATATTCGTTTACCCATTTGCCCTGAGTCTGAGTTGATATTTTAATTCCTTTTACTTCACCTTTTGGCACATTCACATTAAGGCATACTCCCTTTGGTAATCCATTTTGTAGTACTTTGGTTGCAACTTTCTTAGCAACATCGCATGTTTGAGAAAAATCAGCATCTTGAGAATAGTCGCAAAGAGAAAAACCAATCGATGGCACTTCAAAAATGCATCCTTCTATTGCGGCGCCCATAGTTCCCGAATATATAACACTAATTCCTGCATTCGAGCCATGATTTATACCTGAAACCAACAAGTCGGGCTTTCTGTCTAAGAACTCATTCAGTGCAAGCTTTACGCAGTCCACAGGCGTACCATTGCAATAATATGCAATTAGTCCCTCCTGGTCTAAATATTTTTTCATCCTTAGTGGTTGCAAAGTAGATATTGCCGACGACATACCCGATTGATGGTGCTGAGGTGCAAATACCACCACATCACCAATTTCACACATTGCTTTAATTAGAGAGTTAATTCCCTTTGCCTGATAACCATCATCGTTAGATATTAAAATGAGTGGTCTTTTATTTATTTTATTCATGTTCTGTTTTTATAATTGAGAACAAACATAATGAAATGCAACGACTTTGCAAACTTAAAAATTGTTACTTCCATGTTAAAGAGATGGTGCTAATTAAAATAAAGCTTTAAAAGAATTATCTTTACTATCAATAAAAATCTAAAATAAAATTTTAAAAATCAGTTATGAAGAAATCTAGTTTATTACTTAGCTTCTTTGCTTTCTCTATTTTACTCTTTGCACAAGATGTAAAACCTGTGAAAAATGTGATAGTGATGATTCCCGATGGAACATCTGTAGGTGTTTATTCTGCTGCCAGATGGTATAAGATGTATAATAATATGGGAGACAGACTTCATATAGATCCATACTTCACCGGCACCGTAACTACTCACTCGTCTAATGCACCAATTGGAGACTCGGCTCCAACAGGCTCTACTTATGCTACCGGTGTTTTGCAAAAAACATCAAATGTGGCAATTTATCCTGAGGCAGATCCCGAAAATGATATTTATCCGGTAGATGCTAACAGAACCTATCAGCCTGCAACAACCATACTCGAAGCTTCACGTATATATAAAAACAAAGCTACAGGTTTGGTAGTTACTTGCGAATTTCCACATGCCACGCCCGCCGATTTCTCTGCTCACTACTACAAAAGGAGTCAGTACAAATCCATAGCACCACAGATTGCTTATCAAAATCTGGATGTTATGTTTGGAGGTGGAACTGGAATTATAACAGATGATATCAAACAACACTTTCAAAATAATGGAACAACTCTTATTCAAGACGACAGAAGTGCATTGCTAAACTACGACAAAAGCGGTAAGGTGTGGGCACTATTCGGAGAGCGCGCTTTACCATATGATATAGACAGAAACCCTGATAAAGTTCCTTCGTTGGCAGAGATGACAGACAAGGCTCTTCAGTTATTGTCAAAACATGAGAACGGGTTCTTCCTAATGGTTGAAGGAAGTCAGGTAGATTGGGCAGCACATGCCAATGATGCTGTTGGGATGATCACAGAGTATATAGCTTTTGATGATGCTGTTGGCAAAGTTATGGATTTTGCCATTAAAGATGGAAACACTGCTGTTTTAATAATGTCTGATCATGGTAATAGTGGTTTTACAATAGGAAGCAGAGATTGTGGTGGATATGATAGACTGACTAAGGATGAGCTGTTTGAAGCCGTATCGGGATACAAACTGAGCGGAAACGGACTTGAAGCAATTCTTATGGACACCAATCCGGAGAACTTCAAGAGTGAGTTTAAGAAATATACAAATATTGATATCACAGACGAGGAGCTTGAAACCCTTCTTTCTTCCAAAAACTATAAAGAAGGTAACTATATGGAAGTAGCCAACAGCAATAATATGGCGCACAATATTATCAACATAATGAACTCTCGTACTTGTTTCGGATTCACTACCGGTGGACATACGGGCGAAGAGACACTTCTTGCTTCCTATCACCCTCAAGATGATATCTTAAGAGGAAACGTACGAAATGTTGATGTGAATAGATACTTGGTTGAAGTGTCGGGCATTGGCAAAACACTACAAGATATATCAGATGAGATATTTGCAAAGCATACTGATGTGTTTGCAGGTTATTCCGTAAACATCAATAAGAAGGATGCTGATTTCCCGGTATTGACTGTGAAGAAAGGCAAGAACACTTTAGAGGTCAGAGCATTTTCATCGGTGGCTAAGCTAAACGGACAGCCATTTGATATAGGTTCGGTAGTAGTTTATATTGATATAAACGACACCTTCTACTTACCTTTAAGTTTATCTGACAAGCTATAACATATTACTGACGATAAATAAAAAAAACGGCGAAAGCCGTTTTTTTATTCCTTTTCATCAAGTTCAATCTCACCGGTAAACGATATAGATTGCCGTTTTGAATCTGTTACACTCAGCCTTGCAGTACCATTTTCCCATATGTCAAAAAACAATGCAGTGTCGTTACCTGTGTCTTTTACCCTGATATCTATAATCCAGTTGCCCTTTTTTTTACCCTGAATTACTTCATAATCAAACTTGGTAGTTTTAAACTTTATACCGGTATCCATAGGGTCAATAGGTGCAGTGTATGCCCTGCCAAAATATGGAAGATATGACTCAATGGTATCTGATGATACTTTAACCTCATATCCCGGTGTCAGGTTAATGCTTCTGAATGATGTGGGATAAGCATAATTTGCTTTGAAAGTGAACTCTAAGTTATTTATCTTTTGTCTCACTTCGTTTGCAATCTCCGCTTTTTGTGCAGCAGTGTGTGTGGTTCCACACGAAATTGCACATGATAATACCACTACGGTAGCTATTAAAAAAAGATACAGTTTTGTTTTCATAATAATACCCATGTTTTAGTACTACAATAAAAACAAAACTGTAGAAAAAATGTTGTTTAAACGTTGTTTAAATGCTGTTAAAATGGTGATAAACTGGTAAATGTATTTACCATCATATAGAAAATCATCAATGCAATAAATGTAAAAAACGAATACACCACCTGATTACTATTAATATTTGTATAAAAGTGAGATATAATAATTGTCAGATATGCAAGTGCTGTATATATCCAAAATGTAGTATGTGTTAAATACAAAACATGAAGCAAAAGAGAGATAACTATTATTGACATGCTTAGATACAGCATCTTTTTAGTAAAACTTCTGTCTCTGATAATTTGTCTGTTATCAAAAATAATAAAGTAAATAACTAAGAAGATAAATGTTCCAATAAAACCCCATTGCGGCACCGTAAAGATTGGAGCTTTGGTAAAGTCATATATATTGCCAAGCTCTATCATAGGTGTAATAAAACCCGGAATATTGTCGGCGAATACATAAAATGCAAACACAATCCAATAGACTACGCTAACACCAAATATTGATGCTAAGATAGATCTGAATCTAATTTCGGATAAAACTTTTAGTCCAATAAGCCATGTTGGCACCAACACTATTGAGTATACCTGAAAGATACTTGCAAATGCAAGCAGGGCACTAAACTGAAATGTGTATTTATGCGTGCTGTGCGATTGGTATGTGGCAAGAAGGGGAAACATAGACCACAGAACCAAAATAAGTGCCGGAAAATCAGGAGTAAAGCTCAAAAACTGAGGATGTACACTGAAAATAATCAGCGGGAAATAAAAAGGCATTGACGATCTGGTGCGAATAATGCCAAATCTATTATTGATTTCAGATATCAAAAAAGCAATAATAAAAATTGAAATGGTGCTAGCAATAAATGAAACAATAGGATTTGCCTGAAGCATAGGTTCTATAATACTCCAAACAAAGTTGGCATCATTTATTGGCGTTATAGGTTCAGTCAAGCCCCTTTTTGTAAACATCAAAAAGCGCATCGATATTATACCGATTGATATAACTACCGATATAAATCGCGACTCAATGAAATATGCCGTAAAGTTTCGTTTGAGTTGTGTATTCATCTATTTCTCCTTATTTTAAATCAAAACCAATATCCTTGCGGCAGTAGTTGCCTTCAAATTCAATCTTATTGATATTGTTATATGAATTTTTCAGAGCCTCGTCCATTGTGTCTCCGTATGAAGTTACGGCAAGCACCCTGCCTCCCGCTGTCACCACATTGTTGCCATCAAGCTTTGTGCCTGCATGAAATACCACAGAACCTTCAATATTATCAATTCCGGTTATTGTTTTGCCACTTTCATAATCTCCGGGATATCCACCCGATACCATCATTACGGTAGTTGCAAATCTGTTGTCAATTTCCAATGTTTTAGAATCCAGATTTTGATTGGCAACTGCAGCTAGCAACTCCACCAAATCCGATTTAACAAGAGGGATAACTACCTCTGTTTCGGGGTCACCCATTCTCACGTTATATTCAATCACCTTTGGATCATCGCCCACCTTTATCAATCCTATAAAGATAAAACCTTTATAGTCAATATTTTCTTTTCTGATGCCCTTTACTGTTGGTATCACTATTCTTTCCTCCACCTTTGCCATAAACTCATCATTGACAAATGGCACCGGAGAAATGGCTCCCATGCCACCGGTGTTTAGTCCTGTGTCTCCTTCGCCTATTCTTTTATAATCCTTTGCCACAGGCAATATCTTGTATGACACACCATCGGTAAGAACAAAAACAGAACACTCTATTCCATCCAAAAACTCTTCTATCACCACCATGTTGCCGGCACTTCCAAACATTCCGCCAAGCATTTCATTCAACAGTCCTTTCGCCTCTTCAATATCATTTATAATTAGCACTCCCTTGCCGGCTGCAAGTCCGTCAGCTTTAAGCACATATGGAGGTGTCAGTGATTCCAGAAATTGATAACCCTCGTCAATTGTTGATGGGGTAATAGTTTTGTGTCTTGCTGTTGGGATGTTGTGTCTGTTCATAAAGTCTTTTGCAAAGTCTTTACTACCCTCAAGTTGCGCCCCTTCTTTTGATGGACCTATTACTGAGATATGTTTTGTCGAATCGTCGTTCTTAAAATAATCATACACACCCTCAACCAAAGGCACTTCAGGCCCTACCACAATCATGTCTACCTTATTAGCCAAGGAGAAATCTTTTAAGGCAGCAAAATCTGTTGGCGAAATTGCAACATTGGTTCCCACAGCTGCAGTTCCTGCATTACCCGGGGCAATATATAAGTTATTAAGATTTTTGCTGTTTTGCATATGCCATGCCAATGCATGCTCACGTCCTCCGGAGCCAAGAATTAAGATGTTCATTATAAACGTATAGGTTTTTAAAATTGTAAAATTCGCTTTAAGCTACAAAACTAATAAATTAAAACTAAATTTAAGCTACAAATTTAATTTGAAACACAGTTATTGCAGCCCTAAATTCTATTCAACACCACGTGTTTAGTGTTTTTTCCAAATGGAAATTTCATATAACACCACGTGTTTAGTGTCTGTTCCAAGTGGAAAAGTTATTTTCACCACGTGTTTA
>CAZHWC010000081.1:0-10909 GCA_964535975.1 uncultured Proteiniphilum sp.
TGGCAATTATCAATACCAATATGATGAGGATGGAGGTTATGGATCGCTTAGTATTGAAAAAGCAAAAGACGGTCAGGAGTTTTTTGAGATTCACACCACGTTGGGTGTATTAGGAAATTACCATATGGCTGATATCGAGAAAGACAAAGTTACACTTTCCGAGAACAGTTTTATATATCAACTTCCGGGCATGGAAGAGAGTAAATTAAGAGTTCGTTTTCTAAAAGGCTTCGCTTATGTAGATTATATATCTGGTAGTGGTTACGGTTTTTTTGGAATGAATGCAGACGTTCATGGGTTTTATATAAAAAGCCCGGTACATCCCGACTATCAGTATTCACATGAGAAAATTCTAAAAAAAATGGAATATGCCGTTAAAAAGTTAAATAGTGACAGCAATGTCTTTATGAATTATCATGACATCTATTTTAATGATCTTGACGAGCTTACTTCTCAGACAGTTGATACTCTTTCCCTCTCAGAAAAGTTTGTGGAGTGTTACGGGAAACCGGTGAGTGAGGATTTCACCCGATATCAGGATGACGACAGTGACTGGGTAAAAGAGGTAGGATATCGTTTGGGTGGCATCATATAGAGATTAATTTAATGAAGTTCAAATTAATAGTTTTAAATAAAGAGATTATGAAAACAAAAAAAAATATTCTAAGAATAATATCATTATTGGTTGTGGCAGCCACAATCATTAGTTATTCCTGCTCCGGAGGCAGTAAAAGCAAAGATGATAAGATTACTCTTACCACCAATATTGAAGTGGGAGAGCAGATATATCTTGTGATTAATGCTGATGAAGAGAATCGTGAGAATGTATGGATTGACCTCAATGGAAATGGAAAAAAGGATGAAGGCGAATATGAAATTGACTTTGGAGAACGTCAGGAGTTTGAGGTGGAATCTCAAACTATCACTGTATATGGAAAAGTTACCCGCTTCACCTGTTTCAGCATGAGAGTATCTGAATTAGACGTAACTCATAGCCCTGACCTTTGGGATCTTAGTTGTGGACAAAATGCTATATCAAAGCTTGATGTAAGCAAAAATACAAAGTTGAAGGAACTAATGTGCCATAGCAACAAGCTAACATCATTAGATCTTAGCAACAATACTGCATTGCATAAAATGAACATATCGGGTAACAACATGGAGCAGCTCAAGGTTAAAGAACTTCCGGAATTACAATATATTGAGTTGCATAAAAACAGTCTAAGCAAAGAGACACTTACATCGCTGTTTAATGCTTTCCCAACACGCAATGATATAGGAAGAGGCTCAACCGGATCTGTAATTCTGACAGAGCCGTTAGCCGGCGATCGTGAAAACAATGAGATAACACCGGAGCTGATTCAATTGTTGAAAGACAAGAATTGGAGACCTATAAAAAGGGAGAGAGGAAATGTAGATTTATAAATAATTTTCAATGAAAGTAACTGTCAACAGAACAGAAATATCAATCTTTAGAGGTGCTCGGGTATCTGATGCATTACGCCAATATTACAGTAGGCACAAAAAGACTATTCCAAAAGTATTGCCCGAAGTAGAAGACAAATATGGCAACAGAATGGCACACGATGGAAAATTGACGGAGGGTAGTATAATAATTATCATAAAAAAGTAACAACAAATGAACACGAACAAGTTTTATCAAAGTGGAGCCATCTTGGCACTTCTCTTTATTATTGCTTGTAGCACAGGAAGAAGAAGTGCTCAAACAATGCAACCAATAACAAAATCGATAGAGATTCTGGCAGTAAATGATATGCACGCCGCTATTGACAATTTTCCGAGATTTGGATTCATAGTTGACAGTCTTAGAGATATTTATCCCGAAATGTTGTTATTTTCTGCAGGTGACAATCAAACCGGAAATCCGATTAATGATCAGTATCCTGAAAAGGGTATGCCAATTATTGAACTGATGAATACCCTCAAGTTTGATCTGTCTGCGGTAGGAAATCATGAGTTTGACTCAAAGCCTAACGGATTTTCAAATATCCTTAAGAAATCAAATTTTGATTTTATTTGTGGAAATGTGGAGATCGAGGATAAAAAAAGATTTCCAATTAAGCCATATAAGATTATTCCTATGCCCAATGGCAGTAAAGTGGCTGTAGCTTCAATACTTGATATAAATGCTGGTGGAATCCCCGATTCACATCCGGACAATGTTGTTGGTTTCGCATTCTCCAATCCTGTTGAAACAGCAAAAGAATATTTGCATCTGCGAGACAGTGGTGAAGTACTGATTTATCTCACTCATTACGGTTTTGAAAATGATGTAGCATTGGCTAAGCTCCTGCCCAACGCAGTTGTAGATGTCATTATAGGCGGACATTCGCACACCAAAGTTGATAGTGAGCAAATCTACAATGGGACGCTGATTACCCAATCAGAGCGTAAATTGAAATATGCTACGCTGATAAAACTGGAGCTTGAAAATGATAAAGTTAAGTCAAAATCAATGGAACTGCTCACTGTTGGGAACAATGGGAACGAGAGGTCAGATATAAAAATAAAGGTTGATAACTATAATAATAACCCCGATATGCATGTGCAAATTGCTGAGGCTTTGGATGACTTTACAAGCTATGAACAGATAGGTTATTTGATGGTTGATGCGCTTCGTGCTTCATCTGCAACAGATATTTCTCTTATAAATCCCGGAGGGGTTAGAATTGACAAACTGCCTAAGGGTGCAGTTAGTGTCATGGATGTTTACTCGATGGACCCGTTCGGAAATGAAATAGTTTTATATAATCTGGCGGGACATGAGATTACATCCTTATTGAGAGCAGCTTACAGTTTTGACGAGTATTTACCCATTTATCCATCAGGGATTAAAACTAAATATATATTGCGTAATGACGGAGAAGTGGAAAAAGTAGAACTGTTTGACACCGAGGGGCAGCCTCTGGATTTAAATAAAGTATATACCGTATCCATGAATAATTATATGGCTTCGGTATATGTATATGAACATGATGATCAGGGTACGGGATTATTTAGACCAACTGCCGAAAGCATGATTGAATATTTGAAAGAATTAAAAAAGATTCCATCTTACAAAGGCGAAAATAGAGTGGAGATTATTCAATAGGGATAATTGAGATAGAGTATAACTTAAATTTGTTGGGTTATGAATTTACGATTTAAAGCTTTTATATTATTATTATTAGCTGGTATTGGACATTTATATTGTCAAACCGAGAAAGCTTTTCCAAATTATATATGGGTAGATGCAAATGCTACGAATAAAGATGGTTCACGTTTTGGTTATGAAAAAACATCTTTTACACCTATTTTTAAAAGTTGTGAGGAACTTCCCAAAACTGACCCTTGTTATGAGGCAGATAATTATGATGGTAAAACGCTTTTGGGTAAATATAAGAACAACAATATGGCAGACTATGTACATATTATGTATGCCGAAGGACCAAGTGCCGACCCGGCTTTTGCCATCACAGACAAGAATAATAAATTGATATGGAGCGAGGGTGCAGACCAAATGTGTATTAATTCCATAGGTGTGATTTATCTGTCTGGGAATATGAATAAGATGTTTAATCAGCGCATGAAGTTTCAGTTTATTAACGGTGTGGTGACCGAAATGGAACAACCCTACTATTATGTGGATGTGAGGGGTAAGCTACTCAAACCAGTCAGTTTGTATAGCCATAAAGATATCAAAGGTGTTTTAATTGCCTCTTTACCAATAGGATATGATGTTGAGGTATTGCTTGCTGATCCTAATACGGCAGTTGATGCGGATGGATATAGAGAGCAAATGACTAATTACCTTGTACGCACAGCTTTTGGGTTAGTTGGTTGGCTTAAGCTTGGCGAAGATGATATCTATTTTATGAACCCTGTTGTGAAAGGATTAGGATATTATGGAGATTAACTGTAAATGACTTGAGCAACTTTGCTCCACATCTGTTAGAGCATGTGGGATTTTAATTGTCCTCCATTCATACTAATACAACTGGATAGTATTGACAGTTATTTTGAAGGATGGAGTGAATTGGGACCTATTATAATTTATAATAAAACGCTGAATCCAAAATTTGATTACTGACTTATATAATAATAAAGTATGAGAAACATAAAATAATGTTATGAGAAAAGAGAGAGTATTTATATTTGGAATAGTTCTGATAATTGTTTTTGCAGCCTGTGGCGGTGGTAAGAAAGAGTCGGGGGGAGAGAATGCAACACTTAAGGAAGAAAAGATGATATCGGAAAGTTTTTTAGGAAGCTGGTGTGGCAATGATATAGCTGTTATCGATCAGGGCACAAAGTTTCAACTCGATTTTGAAGAGGAGATAACCTATCATGCCGGCGGCCCATTTGAGGAAAAGCTTACTTATAAAGTTATATCAGATAATGAAATAGAACTATACTTTGATTTTACAATGGGTAGTTCTTCATTTATGGAGGCTTCTAATGGAGAAAAGAAAAATGAAAAAGGATGTGCAGATCCGGTTATGAAATGTAAACTCATCTCAGAAACAGAAATGGAGGTTCAGACCTTCAAAGATAAATGTGGGCAGGTTCCGGAAGATATCACAATAACACTAAATAAACTTGATGATAGAGAGTTTTGCAGTTTTGCTGATTATGAAGAAGATTATGCAGATGATCCCTTTGTGGCGGTTGTTGGTTATTTAGACAGCGAAGAACTTATGGCTTTGTTTGGTAAACGTGAGCCGGAAGATATAACCGACTTTTTCCTGTTAATCCCGGACGATGACTGTTTCGGTCTTACTGTTGATGAGCGAAAGAAAATGGTACAGGGTGAGAGACTAGACGGTTGGAGCCAGATGGCTATTGGTGAAAAAGATATAAAAAACCGATATCTGAATCTATCCGGAGCATTTGAAGGGAAATGGGAAATGTATGCAGAGGAAGTGGAAGATGTCTGGATGGTGGCAGTGAATGTTCAGTTCTGTGGACCCTTTTGTATAACACATCTTGGAGATTCCTTTCTTTATGAAAACAGAAGGCTGATGAAGGTCTCTTATGCAAATCTGGCAGGTTATCAAAATTTCTGGCCTGAGTTGTTTTTTGATTTTGATAAACTGACATCAGAGCAGATTGATAAAGTAGAGGAAATCTGGGTAGATGATTCGTCAGCTATACTTTTTGATCTTCCCCGCGATGGAAAAACCATAACAATGTATGTCGATAATCTGCCTTACCTGGAAGAGGATATTCCGGAAGAGGCTTTTAAAGTGGTGAAAACAGAAATGTGGAAATAGAAAAATAACATGATGAAGAAAAATGCTTATCTGTTTATTCTTTTGATTTTAATGGTTGCCTGTAAGGGGCAATCAGACAACGACAATTATGCAGAGGAAAAACATTCCGATGCAATTGAACAAGCTCAGGACTCGCAGGAAAATCTGCCTGCCATAGAATCCGCCACCCGGATTTATCAGTCGGACGGATTAAAATATAGGGTAACCATATTGCTGGACATCAGTAAGAACGGGTCTTTTATTGGTAAGGTCACATCAGTGGACTATGTTTTTCTGGAGGATGATGACGATGAAAATTACCACACCTCTCTTATTGAAGGAGAAATCAAGGGAAACAAGCTGAGCGTTGTTTTTGAAGATGATCCGCCGATAGTGGGTGATAAATCAATCTGGACAGACCACGACTGGGAAATTAAAATAATTGAAGGAGTAGAAACATTAGTTATACCATTTGATGCCATGAACTATGAAACAGATGAATGGAGTATAACCTATTATGAATTTCCTATGTTTGAGAAACTTTAATGAACAAGATTTTAAAGCTTGCTCTTTTGATGATTTTAGCGACTGCATGCTCCGTAGGAGTAAAAAAAGAAAATAATCTAAGTTTTACCGATGTTGTTTGTGATTTGAGAATTAGAAAAATATAATACAGTTTTTCAATCAAGCAAATTCACTTTTAGATTGGGATACTATTAGTAAACAAATACTATAAAAAAGGGAGGACAGCTGCGTTATGGTTTTAAGAAGCACTATGTCACAGACGAAGAATGTTTGGTTCTTGGAGTTGTTACAACAAAAGCAACTACCAATGAAATTAGTATTTATAAACACGTTGCTAATTTTTTGTACATCATTTATTTTTGTTGGGTGTAATAATGCCTCGTTAAAAAAAGATATTCAACTCAGAGAATATTTCAAGATGCTACCTGATGATGTACTACCTGACTTTATAAGTAAAGAAAGGTGCAACATACAACTGGATAGTATTGACAGTTATTTTGAAGGATGGAGTGAATTGGGACCTATTATTATTTATGATGAACTTAATGGCTATATGAGTCTTAGTGAGACTGAATATGATTGGATATTATTATATAGAGTCTTGAGCAATGGGCGGAAAATGTTACTTGTAAATGGTAATGATGAATATGGTAGCCATATACGCATATTTTTTGATAAAGGAGGTTGTCTGATTGAGGATAAAGAGTATAGACCATATTCTGGTTTGACATTAACTGTAACAGATTTGATTAATTTTTCAATTCTTGATGATGTTGAAACTAAAGAAGCAAAAGCTCTTTTTAATAGTAATTCCTATTATTTATATTATCATATTCCCCAAAATAGTGATGAAATATATGTTGCTACTCGCTTTTTTGATAAAATTAATCCAGATAATGAGCTTATTGACAAAATCAATTTTGAAGCTTTTAAGCAATGTACTCTAAGCTGGCACGATGATTTATGGTTTAAAGAGTTGATTACCTATGATTCCTATTGCAATGAAATGCATGATTATTGTATAGATTATCCCAATTTTTTGATTCCACAAGGCGAATCAAGCAACCGTGATGGGCAGAGGTTTATCTCAGAAGATGACGAAAGTTATATGTTGGTATTTTTTGAGTATAAGATTGATGGTGAAGGCAATATCCTGAGCTTTAATGAGGCCTTTAAAGCAGAATCTGAAGCAATTATAGACTGCAAAGCAGAGCTGCATGATAATTACTACATCTTGTCATACAAAGATAACGATAGGGCTATAAAAAGACTTTCAGTTCAATCACAAGATGCATTTATAACTTTAATTTTAGAATTTGGCAATCTTAATAAAGATTATTTGGAAAAAGTGTTTGCGCATGTTTCAGAGTCTTTAAATATTATTGATACACAGTATTCTACTATCTAAAACCAAAATCATTACCATGCAAAACACATCTTGTGTACTAATGTAATGTGAAGATTATTTTATCATTATTATTTAATTTACACTTGTTGGCATTGTTGTTAATTTATTTAATTTATCTTTGTGCCTCAATCATTCATTAAAACAATAATTATGAGAAAAATTAACAAGATCCTCTTAGCCTTTACACTAGGGCTAATCATGTTTTCTGCAAATAGTTTTGCGCAGTCTTATAATCATGTTATCAAGGCAAATCCAATAGGTTTGGCATTTGGTAATTTCAATCTTACTTACGAAAAGGTTTTAAACCATAACTCTTCAGTGCTTTTCTCGGGAAGCTATATGTATAAGATGTTTGGTGAAGATGTATCTGCAGCAGGTCTTGGCGCAGGATACCGCTGGTATGTTACCTCAAAGAAAACTGATGTTCCTTCTGGTTTTTGGATTACTCCTCAAGCAGCAATTGGATTTGGAAAATCAGATGAAACAAGCATAACTACTTTTTCTGTAGGAGCAGAAGTTGGTTATCAATGGGCTATGAAGAGTGGCTTCACCGTGGATCTGGGTATTGGACCAAGCTATACAGTAATTGCAGGAGATAACACGTTAGAAACAACAAGTGGTATTCTTCCTACATTGACACTTGCTATTGGTTATGCCTTTTAGTATAATTTGAACAATAGTTTATTAAGCTAATTGGGTCTTATAAATGACCTGTATAATATGAAAGAGGATGTGTATCACAAACAATGTGATTTTCACACCCTCTTTTTGTATATTCCTGTACCGTACTACTATTGCATTCTTTTTATAATGCTATATGATTCAACAATGCCAAGTTCGCCAGCCTTACGCAAATCATCAATGCCGTTAGCGGTGTCACCAATAGACATCCTGGCTATTGCTCGATTGAAATATGCCTCTGCAAACTGAGGTTCAATTTTTATGGCACTTGAGTAAGCATCAATTGCTGCTCTGTAGTCTTTTTCTTCACTGAATATCTGCGCCATATTGTAATATGCAAATATAAAGTCAGGATCTAAAGCAAGTACTCTTTCATACAATCGTAAGATAGCGTCATTTCGTAGAGACTTAGTGGAAATCTCTTGCACTTTTAATTTTGTTTTCTGTTGCAACCCTGTTAATGGATCAATTGTCGTTACCCCGGTGGGAGCCTCCTTTGATGCATCGCTCTCTGTATACTGAGCTGGATTAAGCTCTAACTGCTTAGATAGAATTACCGCCTTAACAAAATATGAATGTAGAAACTTGTCGTTTAACTCTATTGCCCTGTCGATATCTGTGAGGGCACTTTCAAAATCTTGAACAAGCATAAAGTCTATGGCACGACCAAAGAACAGATTAGCATTGTCAGGTTTATTATCCATCAGCATCGAATAGTTGTCAATTGAACGGAAGTGGGTTTGCACTTGAAATTCATTCAAAGGAGCTTCATTATTCACTGCTTTTAGCTTCCAGTTTAGGTTGAGTATGTGATTTGCTTTATCCAAGGATTCTGAAAAATATACGGGTCTGTTTATTTCAAATCCTTTGTCGTAGTATGTCAACACAAATATTGGCTCCATCGCTACTCTAACATTCATATCCTGTACGCGTCCTCTTGATTCACTTTGATATTTACTTTTCTTCTTTTCAGTTGACTCCTTATCTGCAACCACCAAAAGATTAAACTTGTCTAAATCATTATCTGTTGATTCGCGAGTCTCTTTGTTGTTGTCTTCATATTTTAATTTGACATCTGTTGTTGCTCTTTTCTTTGCTTTAGCCTCTTCATTGCGTGCAATGTTATAATCCTGTTCAGCACTTCTTAAGTCGTTGAGCTGCCTCTTCATCTCAGATCGCATATAATAGCCTGTAAAAAAATCAGGATGCTTTTCAAGCACAACATCCAAATCCTTTATTGCATTTATGTTATCACCAATCTCTGCATTAAGCATCGCTCTGTTTAGATACGCCATCTCATTATTTGGCTCTAACTCTATTACTTTATTAAAGTCCTGAATAGCTCTGTTATTGTCGGCTACCTGTGCACGTAATAGTCCTCTGTTGAATCTGGCAATCAGATTGTCCTTGTCGGTGTCTATCACTCTGTCATAGTCAGCCATTGCACCTCGCAGGTCATTTAAATGATATTTAATAAGACCTCTATTGATATAGTTTCCAGTAAAGTATGGGTCTAATCTAATTGCCTCATCTAAGTCGGCAAGTGCTTTGTTGTATTCCGATTTTTGTAAATATAGTAGTCCCCTAGCAGCAAAAGAATGTGCTGTGTATGGATCTTTTTCTATAGCAATATTGTAATCGCTCATTGCCTGTGTAGTGTCATTCATCTCCAGATATAGCTGCGCCCTGGTCAGATAAGCAGGCGTATAGTCAGGATATCTTCGGATAAGAGCTTCGAAAAACTTTTCTGCTGTATCGTATTCCTTCATCTCAATATTCACGATAGCCATATTAATGAGGGTTAGCCTATCTTCAGGAAAAAACTCAAGACTACGCTGATAGTCGGTTGCTGCCATCTCGAAGTTCTCCTGGTTTTGACGTGCAGCACCTCTTAGCTGATATGCAGCGGTGTAGTATGGATTTCTATCGAGACACTTGTCTGCATCTTCTTCCGCACCTTTAAAGTCTTCAAGCATAAATTTAGCCATTGCTCTGAAGTAATATGGCTCTGCCAGGTGTGGCTTAGATGAAATAACCTGATTAAAATATTGTATTGCAACCACATAGTCCTCAAAGTACATGGCGTTTCTTCCAATTACCATCACACGGTTTGTATTCACCTGCGGGAAAACAGATAGTGTAGTAATTAATAGAAAAAGAGTAAAAAATAATTTCTTCATTTAAATTGATTTTCCTTATATATTGGGAATTATGTTCTTTGATTGGGTTGCTTACAATTCGTTTAATCTTAGTTGTTTATTTCTACAACTCTTTTACCGTTGTCATACTCTCTGATCTGTACTTTTGCAACATCAATTGGCAATATTGGCTCTACTAGTTCGGGCCACTCTATGAAACAAATATTGCCGCTATAGAAATAGTCTTCATATCCAAAATCATATGCCTCTTCCAGCTTGTTTATTCGATAGAAATCAAAATGATAAATAGACTCTCTGCTTCCTGATTTATATTCATTTACAATTGCAAATGTTGGGCTTGTTATAGTTTCTTCAACACCCAGCTCTTTACAAACGGCCTTTATAAATGTTGTTTTTCCTGCGCCCATCAGACCATAAAAGGCAAATACCTTTTTGTCTCCAATCACTGATACAAATTGTTTCGCCGCCGATTCTATTTCGTTCAAATTATTTATTTCTATTTTCATACAATGTTGTGTGTTTTGTTTTATTCTGTTAGTAATATCTGTTTGTTATTGCTTGGTTTCAAGCTGAACTATGGGAACCATCATCTCTTCCATTGATACGCCTCCGTGCTGAAAGCTATTTTCTAATAAAGAAACGTATTGGTTGAAATTATTGGGAAAGGCAAAGAAATTATCATTCAAAGCAAAAATATATCTTGTGCTCAGGTTGGGTGAAGGCAAGCCTATTTGCTCGGGATTAGTTATTTCAAATACCTTCTTGCTGTCATAAGTTATATTACGCCCCACTTTATATCGAGGGTTGGAATTGATAGACCGCTCAGCAATTACTTTCAACGGATTTCTTACCCTTATTGTTCCGTGGTCAGCCGTAAATAGAAC
>CAZHWC010000082.1:0-1737 GCA_964535975.1 uncultured Proteiniphilum sp.
CCGGATTTGATGATGTATAAGCGATCATTGCTGCAGCTATAATCCCCATAACTTTCTGTGAGTCGTTTAGTCCTGAAAGCAGAGGATAGAACTTTGGCTGCTTAGGAGTCAATTTGCTGAAAATATTATTTTTCATTAAAAGAAAATCTAATGGCAATAACTTACTGCCTGATTATTATTTTGCGCAAAAATACAAAAAACTCAATGAACAACCTATCAATATGTCATTAAATACTAGGCAAAAAGAATTAAAATTTAACAATTACACATATCAGATATCAGACAACACAACAATTACAGTCAGCCAGAGACAGACATAAAAAAAGAACTACCAACTTTTAAAAAATCGATAGTTCTTAAATCTATATTTATTGAATTAAGATTAGTTCTTATCCAAAGTCGTCAAACATAATCATTTCACGTGCAACACCCAAGTCATCCAGCATTTTCTGAACAGCAGCAGCCATTGGGCCTGGACCACACATGTAGTATTCAATATCTTCAGGAGCATCATGATCTTTAAGATATGTATCATGAATAACCTGATGAACAAATCCGGCAGTATACTTAACTCCTTTTGCATCTGCCTCCGGATCCGGACGGTCAAGAGCTAAGTGGAATGAAAAGTTAGGGAAATCTCTTTCTAACTGATAGAAGTCTTCAAGATAGAATGCCTCCTGCAAAGCCCTTGCACCATAGAAGTATGACATCTTACGATCTGTAACCTTTAGAGTCTTTGTAAGGTGCATCACTTGAGCTCGCAATGGAGCCATACCGGCACCACCACCTACCCAAAGCATCTCTCTGTCACTCTTATAAATAGGATGGAACTCACCATAAGGACCTGACATCATAACTTTGTCACCAGGTTTTAGGTTGAAAATATAAGATGACACAATACCTGGATTTATATTAGCCCATGTTCCTTTAGCTCTGTCAAACGGAGGAGTAGCAACACGAACGTTAAGAGTGATGATATCATCACCTTCAGCAGGATAGTTAGCCATTGAATAAGCACGTATAGTATCCTCGTTATTCTTTACAACTAAATCCCACATCTTGAATTTATCCCACTCTGCTTTAAATCTTTCATCAATTTCAAAAGATGTAAATGGAATTTCACCAAATGCAGGTACTTTAATTTGTGCATACGATCCTGGCTCGAAATCAAGACGCTGACCTTTAGGCAAACGCACTTTGAACTCTTTAATAAATGAAGCTACGTTACGGTTTGAAACCACTTCGCACTCCCACTCCTTAACACCAAATACAGACTCAGGAATTCTAATTTGCATATCTTCTTTCACCTTCACCTGACAGCTCAAGCGCCAATTGTCTTGTTGCTCCTTACGTGTAAAATGACCAATTTCTGTTTGAAGGATTTCGCCTCCACCTTCAGTTACACGACATCTACATTCACCACATGTACCTTGACCTCCACATGCAGATGACAAATAGATATTATTCTCTTGAAGTGTATTAAGCAGAGTACCACCCATAGACACATCAAGCTCCTTCTCGTTGTTTATTGTAACCTTTACATTTCCTGATGGCATTAGTTTAGCCTTTG
The DNA here is from genome assembly GCA_964535975.1 of uncultured Proteiniphilum sp. Taxonomy (GTDB): domain Bacteria; phylum Bacteroidota; class Bacteroidia; order Bacteroidales; family Dysgonomonadaceae; genus Petrimonas. The sequence goes on from CAZHWC010000082.1 coordinate 1,571, forward strand.
CCACCAAAATAACGACAACCAACACCAAAATAATCAACAAGAAGACGATTACGCTGGTAAGTATAGTTAAGTTGCCTGCACTCATTAACAACACATTCATTGTATATTCTATTTTATATTATACACTAAGTTAATTAAATATTGATTCCTGAGAAGCTCATAAATCC
>CAZHWC010000082.1:1837-4323 GCA_964535975.1 uncultured Proteiniphilum sp.
TTTATATTATACACTAAGTTAATTAAATATTGATTCCTGAGAAGCTCATAAATCCTATAGCCATAAGAGCAGTAACAATAAATGTTATACCCAATCCACGCAAAGGTTTTGGTACATGAGAATATTCAAGTTTCTCTCTGATAGCAGCCAACCCAACGATAGCTATCAACCAACCAATACCTGAACCAAATCCATAAGCTGTTGCCATACCAACGTTTGCAAATTCGCGCTGTTGCATAAACAAAGAACCACCAAGAATAGCACAGTTAACAGCAATCAATGGCAAGAAAATACCCAGAGAGTTATACAATGAAGGAGAGAATTTTTCAACCGCCATTTCCACCAATTGCACAAATGAAGCAATTACTGCAATAAAGATAAGAAGGCTGAACACACTTATATCCACGTTAGCATATTCAGGCCCAAGCCATGAAAGTACGCCGGCTTTCAATACATAATTTTCAAGCAGATAATTTATAGGCAAAGTAAGAGTAAGAACAAAAGTTACCGCAGCTCCTAGGCCTATAGCTGTTTTCACATTTTTGGATACAGCCAGATAAGAACACATACCAAGAAAGTATGCGAAAATCATATTATCTACGAATATCGATCTTACAATTAGACTAATAGTTTCCATATATTATAATATTCTATTTATCAATTATATTTCTTATTAAAGTAAAACCAACCTAATTAGTTTCCTCTTGTAAATCCTTATGCTTAGAACGTTGAACCCATATGATTACTCCCACCAAGAACAACGCCATTGGAGGCAATATCATAAGTCCATTGTTTTCATATCCCATATTGTAGAATACTTCAGGTACAACCTGATATCCTAATAAAGTTCCCGAGCCTAACAATTCTCGGAAAAACCCAACAACCACAAGAATCCAACCATAGCCCAAACCATTACCAATGCCATCCAACAATGAAGGCCAGGGACCATTACCCAAAGCAAACGCCTCAAGACGTCCCATCAATATACAGTTAGTAACAATAAGACCAACGAAAACCGACAACTGCTTATTAACATCGTAAGCAAATGCCTTAAGCACCTCACTAACGATAGTTACAAGTGCGGCAACAACCACCAACTGAACGATAATACGAATACGATTTGGGATAGTTTTTCTTAACAATGAAATAATCACGTTGCCAAATGCAGTAACAATAGTTACAGCGATAGCCATCACAATAGAAGGCTCAAGTTTAGAAGTAACCGCCAACGCAGAGCAGATACCAAGAACCTGCACAAGAATAGGGTTATTTTTATTCAGCGGCCCCAATAGAGCCTGCTTTGCTTTTGCTGATAATGCCATATTATTTATATTTTAATAATGCTGTAATTACTGTTCAGCATTTAAATGTAACAAAAAACTTTTGTACTTTCCCACACTTTCCAAGAGCATATCATTAACACCCTTACTAGTTATAGTGCCACCGGAAATACCATCAACATAATCCCTGTCTGAAGCGCTTTGTCCATGCTTTACTACAGCAATAGACTTAAACTCCCCATTCTTTAAGAGTTCTTTATCTATGAACTGGTTTCTAAAAGAAGGGTAAACTATTTCGGCCCCCAAACCTGGTGTTTCGCTATCATGGCCAAAGTCAGCACCATAAATAGTACTTCCATTCTCAGCGAAAGACATATATCCCCAAATACCTCCCCAAAGTCCTTTACCTGTCATTGGGATAACATACAACTTTTGACCATCTACCTCAGCCACAAAAACAGGCAGTGCATCAGCACCACTTTTTGAAATATCAGTAGCAAAAGCATCATTAGTTGGTTGAGTTCCTTCAGAACCATCAACTATAGAGCCATCAGCCTTAATAAGATAAGCATTCTTAATTAGCTCAGCATATTTAGCCTCAGCATCTTTTGCAGAAGCATCAATACGCAAAGAGCGAAGAATCTGTTGCATTTTATCAATATTCTCATTAGCTATCTGTTTCTCACTCAACGCCTGGTGAGTAAAAGCTAAGCCCACCGCAACGATAATAACCATTACCGAAGCATATATAATTGTATATAAACTACTTTCTCTATTCATAATTGTCTCCTTTCTATTTTACAGCTTTTGAGTTTGCTGCACGTTTCAGACGACGCTTGATATTGGCATCAACCACATAGAAGTCGATAAGCGGAGCAAATGCATTCATAAATAAGATTGCCAACATCATACCTTCAGGATAACCCGGATTGAACACGCGTATTAATACTGCCAACACACCAATTAGGAATCCAAAAATCCATTTACCCTTCTCTGTTCTGGAAGAAGTTACAGGGTCGGTAGCCATAAACACTGCACCAAATGCAAATCCACCTAAGAACAAGTGATAAACAGGAGGCATCTCCATCATTAAATTAACAGCAACTGCGTTAAGCAACAATGCTGTAGCAGCTCCACCTGCAAACACAGAGACCATAGTTTTCCAGCTGCCTACACCGGTGGCAATCAAAATAACTGCACCAATCA
>CAZHWC010000082.1:4423-8324 GCA_964535975.1 uncultured Proteiniphilum sp.
ACCATAGTTTTCCAGCTGCCTACACCGGTGGCAATCAAAATAACTGCACCAATCAAAATTGCAAGAGTAGAAACCTCACCAATAGATCCTGGAATAAGCCCTACAAACATATCCCATAATTCAAGTGGTTTGCCTGTAATTCCATGGAAAGCAAAATCACCAAAACTAGTAGCCTCAGATGCAGCAATCTGTCCTAGAGGGGTAGCTCCCGACAATCCGTCAACTACTTCGCCGCCACCCATTCCGAATGTGCTTCCTGTACGAACCCATACCTGATCTCCTGATATTTTTGATGGATAAGCAAAGAATATAAATGCACGGGCAATAAGTGCCACATTAAATATATTGTACCCGGTTCCACCAAATACCTCTTTAGCAAATACCACAGAAAACGCAGTAGCCACAGCAATCATCCATAATGGAGTATCAATAGGAACAATCATTGGTATAAGCATACCAGAAACGAGAAACCCTTCGGCAACCTCTTCCTTTTTTGCTTGAGCCATTGCAAACTCTATTCCAAGTCCCACAACATATGAAACTATTATGTGCGGCAACATGGCCAAAAGACCATATATAAATGTTTGAATAAAAGAGGCGTCAGCTCCTACAGAAAGATAGTGCTGATAACCCACATTGTACATACCAAATAGAAGTGCAGGAATAAGCGCTAGAATTACAACTACCATTGTACGCTTAGAGTCTCTGGCATCGTGAATATGTACACCTGATTTCGAAGTTGTGTTTGGAACATACAAAAATGTTTCAAAAGCATCGTACGTAGAATGTAGCCAATGTAGCTTACCTCCCTCTTCGAAATTTGGTTTAATCTTATCGAGATAATTTCTTAACGACATTTATTTGAATGTTTAAATTATTAGTATCAATTGTTAGATATCAATAAGCAGGTACGCCTACTCCATCTCTTTTCTTAGCTGATCTAGTCCAACACGTATGATTCTTTGAACTTCTAATTTTGAAGTATCAACAAACTCACATAATGCAAAATCCTCAGGTGCAACCTCATAAATACCCAACTGCTCCATCTTGTCGATATTAAATGCAATTGTTGATTTGATTAATTGCTCAGGCATAACATCCATTGGAAATACCTTTTCATACTCATTAGAAACAATGATAGCACGAGGTCCACCCAGTACACGAGCATCCATACGATACCCCTTTTTCAACTGTAGATATGTATTTCCCGCACTATATCTATTTGGCGACAATGAAGCCCAACCAACAAATTCGTGAACATCATCTCCTTCAGGAATGACAGTAATCTGAGAGTGAATTGCGCGCAGTGCCCCGTTAGACTCTATTTTAGTACCAGTAAGAACATTGCCACTGATATAACGCAAGCTGCCATCTGCAACATTTCCTGCAAACAGTTTGCTCAACTCAGTTCCAATAACTAAAGAATAATATCCTGTTTGTTTTACTTCAGAGCCAGTCAATGCAATCTTGCGGGTCATATCCACAACCCCCTTCTTGAACAAGCGACCTATTAATAAAACATCAAGAGCAGTTAAAGTCCAAACCACTTCACCCTTATTCACAGGCGCTAAATGATTTATGTGAACACCCACGTTACCTGCAGGGTGTGGTCCATCAAATTCTGTTATAGTAACATTCTTTGCCCCAACAAGTCCTTTATTCTTTGTCTCAGGACTTACAGACAAATAAACTTTACCCTTAGTAAGTTTTGCCAAAGCATCAAAACCAGCCTGAAGATTTTCTTCTTCTCCATTAATGATAAAATCATATGATGGAGCTAGTGGAGCAGAGTCAAAGCCTGTAACGAAGATGTCTCTAGGAGCAACATCCGAATTTGCAACAACATCATATGGACGCTGTTTAATAAATCCCCATACTCCTGCTTCAAGCAACGCAGCCTTAATCTCCTCTGATGACAACTTACTTACATCTTTTTTACCATAATCAACATACTCGACTGTTTTGTCAGCTTTGATAACGATATCCAAGATACGTCTTTTTGCACCACGATTGATAGCCACCACTGTTCCACTTACTGGAGATGCAAACATCATCTCCGGATTCATCTTTGAATGGAATAAAGCTTGACCAGCCTTCACGGTATCATCTACTTTAACGCTTAGCCTTGGTGTAATACCCTGATAATCTTCGGGCCACACATGAACAAACTCGCTCGTAAGTTCACCACGCAAAGTTTCTTCGGGTTTTCCTAACAAGGGAATCTGCAAGCCTTTCTTAATTTTAATTCGATTAGCCATATTAAATCAGAAAAATAACTATTGATTTTTTGGATATAATAAACTGTTAATAAACATATTATTTATGCTACACTGTGAAATTAACAGATATTTCCTTTTAATTTGGCAAAGATATGATTTTTATATTCAAAAATGAAGAAATAACGGTAAAAGTTAGTCATACTCAAACAAGTTTAATTTATTATCATTCCACTGTCTCAAAGATTAAACAATACAACATGAATAATCAACATTTTTAATATCTAACAGCTACTATCAGCATCAAATTACATATCAACAACCTCATCTTGATACAATATTGAATTCGTAGAGTTAGATTGTTTTCATACTTTTGTATAAACTTTATAACAGCGTCTATGAAATCTTTTCTATACAACATTGCAAGTATATTTCATCATACGTATGGCAACGAGCTATACAAACAAACCTTTGTATTCCCCAATCGCAGAGCAGGAGTATTCTTCCAGAAATTTCTTTCTGATATTGTTCCCACACCAATATTCTCGCCCAATATCATAACAATACAAGAGCTTTTCAATTCACTAACAAACTTAGAGATTCCCGAAAAGATTGACCTGTTAGTTATATTTTACGACAAATACATAAGCGTGGGAGGAAGTGAGGAGACACTCGATGAATTCCTGTTTTGGGGTGAAATGTTGTTGAACGACTTCTCTGACATAGACAAATATATGGTCAATGCCGATCAGCTATTTCTTAACATTCACAATCTCAAAGAGATGGACGATGACCTAGCCTATCTCTCTAAAGAGCAAATAGACGCTATAAGACAGTTCTGGAGCAATTTTGGTGTTAGAGACAACTCCGAAACAAAAAAGAACTTCATGGAAACATGGGAGATTCTTTTGGAGTTATATCATTCATTTAAAGAAGAATTAGCTTCAAGAAACATTGCCTACGAAGGCATGTTGTTTAGAGATGTTGCCGAACGGGCAAAACGCAAGGAGAACCTCACTTTGAAATATGACAATCTTGTATTTGTAGGATTAAATGCCCTTACACCAAGCGAGTCCGCCCTGCTAGAGCATCTTAATAACAAAGGAGTTGCCGACTTCTACTGGGATTATGACTCACCGCTTGTAAACGATCGTCGCAATAAAGCATCATTCTGGATTAAAGATAACCTAAGCAAGTTCCCTTCAAAACTAGATATATCAAAAGACCTCTCAGAGTCAGATAATAAGAAAGTCACACTTGTAGGAGTTCCGTCAGGAGTTGGGCAAGCCAAAATAGTAAACCAACTTCTGTCAAACCTAATAAAAGACGACAAAATATCAAAATCCAATGCAGGACTCAACACAGCAATTGTTCTTCCGGATGAAAACCTCTTGCTCCCTGTATTATACTCCATACCCAAAGAAATAGAAAAGATAAATGTTACGATGGGATACTCACTGCAACATTCATCAATAGCAAGTTTGATAAATACAATATCATCCATGCAACACAACATAAAGCGAAGCAATGAGAAAGAGTCTTTGATTTATTACAAATTCGTGCTTGCAATAATAGAGCACCCTCTTGTTTACGATATATCAGGCAATAAAATCGACAAATTAAAAGACCACATACAAAACAACAACAGAGTTATGCTCTCAATTAATGAGTTGGGAAATGACGAA
>CAZHWC010000082.1:8424-10439 GCA_964535975.1 uncultured Proteiniphilum sp.
CTTGAAACATATTTCAGACTACTCAAACAACTAGCTCAAAGTCTAAGCATCTCATTCACAGGAGAGCCACTTTCAGGACTACAGGTTATGGGAATATTAGAAACACGTGTAATTGATTTCGAAAACCTGATAATATTATCGATGAATGAAGGAGTGTTTCCTTTAAAAAAGCCCACCAACTCATTTATCCCATACTCCCTGAGAAGAGCTTTCGACCTTCCCACATTTGAGCATCAGGACAGCACATATGCATATCATTTCTACAGAATGATTTCAAGAGCAAAAAACATATTCATGCTATACGACACCCGCACCGAAGATATGCAAACAGGTGAAGTCAGCAGATATTTCTATCAAATGAAATATCTATACAGAGATGTGTTTGATATCAAAGAAGTAATGGTCAACTATGATGTTTCTGCACCAAAAGAAACACCGGTTTCAATTCCAAAAACGGACAAGATTATGGCTAAAATGCAAAAATATCTCATCGGAGGTGAATCAGCATTATCGGCTTCATCAATCAACAATTACATCAACTGCCCACTACAGTTCTATCTATCGGCAGTAGAAGGTCTGGCAGAGGAAGATGAGGTTCAGGAATCAATTGAAGCAGATGTTTTCGGCACTATATATCATACAGTTATTCAAAACATTTATGACAGACACAAAGACCAGAAAGTACTTCCTGACACAATAAATACAATATTAAACGACAGCAAATATCTAAATGACTTAATTGAACTGGCCTTTGCCGAACACTACTTCAAGCAAAAAGGCAAGCAACAACCACTTGCAGGATACCACTACCTTATTGGCGAAATACTAAAGGACTATATAAAACAAACATTACAATTCGACAAAAAGTATACACCCTTCAAATATATCGATTCTGAACATAGATTCAATATAACTCACAGCGCATCAAAAGAACTAACTATAAACATAAGAGGAAGCATCGACAGAATTGATAAATTAGACAATAAAATAAGACTGATAGATTATAAAACAGGGGGTGGAAGATTAGATTTCACAGAAATAGACAATATGTTTGACAGAACAAAGAAGGGCAACAGACGACCACACATACTACAAGTTTTCATTTATGCACTGGCCTACAACAGCGCCTTGCCCGTTTCACCCTCAATATATTATTTAAGAAGCATATTCAACGAAAACTTCGATCCACGAATAATCCAAAACAAATTACCAATTGACAATATCCAACCATTTATGGACAGCTTCACAGAGAAACTAAACGAAGTGATTATAGAGATATTTGATCCATCAGTTCCATTTTCTCAAACAGAAGATGAGAACATATGCAAGTGGTGTATATTCAAAGAGGTATGCAGAAGGTAAAAATTGGGCATAAAAAAAGCCACCATTAAATGGCAGCCTCAACTAAAATATATTACATTAATCCTTAAATTTAAAAAGTAAGCATTTTAGATTGTTTTTAAAATCTAAATGCTGCATTTTGTGTTGGATCTTTAGCTTGCTTGAAGCAAGTTGGATCTCAACATTCTGATTCTGCGAACTCTATTTGCTTGATAAGCTACAGAACCACCACTGATATTCTTTTCCAAATACTTGATTTGTGCAAGAATTTCTTCTTTTGTTAGGTTTTTGATGTTCATAATTTTTTCCTTTCTTTTAAAATTAATGATCTATCGACAAACGATTACAAAAATCCTTTTTCATAATGTGAATTACAACCTAAAACTGATTCTCAACAACTCGCTTGTCATTTAAATCACTACAAAGGTAATACATTTTTTATGTTATACAACATACTTTAGATTGATTTTATCTTAACGAGATAGCCTTAATCTATATCTACCCTCCAAAATATATCTCTCAAAATCGAGCCATTATATTAAATGGTATATAATGGCTCAATTTACCTATATCTTTTTCCACACAGTAACCTGTAGCAAACTATCCATAGTCACACGTGATGACATTTTGACAGACATCTGCATATCAAATGGCTCATGCACTATTTCAAATCT
>CAZHWC010000083.1:0-8123 GCA_964535975.1 uncultured Proteiniphilum sp.
ACTAAATCACATATAAAAGACAGAGGGTGTATCACAAAATGATTCACCCTCAATTCTTTTAACACACAACCATCACTAATACACACTCACCTCATCTATAAAAAGCCAGCTTGGATAACCAACTCCATAATGCCAGTGAGGGCAAACCTTTGTGGCAACAATGTCCACTTTAATATATCTTGCATTAAGCGGCTTATCAGAAATACTCTTTACACCCTTAAACATCACCTTTGTAGATTGCTCCTCTTCGAGACTATGCGTTTCCAAATGAACATAATTCTCACCATCAACAGAATAAGAATACTCAACTTCAAGAGGGAATAAAATCCATGCGCCAACCTGATGCAGGAAATCTGTTTCAATGGTCGTGAAATCTTTATTCTCTCCCAAATCCACAACAAAGGAAGCATCCTTCCCCTCCCAGCCTATCCAGCTTTCCACAAACGTAGTACCTCCATAAAGTCCATCAGTCAGAGTTGATGACGGCATATCTTTATACTTTCCCGAAGGTTCCACCAGGTATTCTATCTTGGCACCATGTGCAATGCTTTTATTTTCAGATGGCAAGTATCTCTTTTTATACAATTCGCAATACTCCAAGGGCGAGTTGGTTCTCTCGTTTAGAGTTGGAACTTTAAACTCTTTCACACGCTCCTCAAAGAGAGACAGTTTGGATAGCAACTCTTCTGCCGAACTCTCAGAATTAGTCCTAGCAATTTCCAATTCCGAATATTGCATAGGCAATCTAAGCCTTTGCACTCTTGCCAATAACACATCATCCTCCTTCACCGCATCTTCTGCTTTATCAAAAAGCTTGTTATACCTTTTCATCAATTCAGGCTTTAGCATCCCATACTTAAATGTTACAGGAGAATCATAAATCCACAACCTCTCGCCACTTCCAAGAAGAGCACCCTCCATCAGCTTAATGTATTGATATATGTACGAATCAGCACCACCATAATATCCCGACAAGAAATGCTTAATCAGAGCGTTAACATCAGCATCAGTGTTCCATAGCAACTTAGAAACAAGATAAGCCCTAAGTTCTGCAAAATCACCACCACGACTACCGGCTATTTGGCTAAAATGCATTGTAGCACCGTTATTCTTAAACAGCTGCATATTGTCTTGCAAGATACCCAAGTTAGGAAACGGAGATAAGTAATTATCAAAGTTGATACCATAATCCCATATAAAGATATTGTCAGAGATTGCCGACCATCCCTCAAGAGCATCAACAAACTCTATTCCCGAAGCATTCTCGGTTAGCGAAACCTCTCTGTCAGCATCAATACTGCAAAGCATAATATTTACATTGCTGCGTGGCTTCACATGCTTAGGCGGTTTCATTGTGTAGAGATAAGCGAGAGTCGAGATTTCTTTATCCGGAAAACGATCGGCCAGTTTATTCACAAAAGTGATAAGACTACCGGAGAAAGCCCCCTCATAGTCATCTATAGCCTTACAAGACGGACAAGCACAATTTGTATAATTTCCATCATTCTGACTCACTGATATCATAGTTTTATCAGGATTTGCCTTAAAGATTGAATCAATCCTATTAACAACAATCTCAAACAATTCAGGATTTGTAAGACACCACTGACCAGCCTTACCAGGATTTCTCTTACCATTATAATATGCATAAAATTCAGGATTAGTCTCGCCATACACAGACGAAGGCAACAACTTATCAAAAGTATGCACCCAATGATTAGCTGCAAAATACTCATCCGGCGTACTTAGTCTATTCCAAATCTTATAAACTGGGTCAGTAGAAATTCCATAAAACTGAGTTTGTCTGTACTTAAAAGAGGGATTGTCCACAAAATCCAATTCAGGAAGAAACAGATGGTTTGTTTCCTTCAAGGAGTATTCATTCTCTCCCCAATAGTCAACACCCCAATATTTTTCAAGAACAGTAACAACACCATACAGCGCTCCCAAACCTTTATTTCCGGTTATATGCAGCATCCCGTCGGAAGTTGAAACTCTAAAGCCATCGTAAGCAATAGCCGAATCATCATTTACAGAAATAACGATATCATTTTTGCGTGGCTTCACATTAGTTTTCACCGGCAGTTGCACACCAGTTATCTCCCTCACAAAACGCTGCATCAATTCAGCAGCAACATTTACGCCCTCAGCATCATGCTGCACAATTATTGAAGAAGAAGACTTCCCATTTTTCACTATCGTAGTCTGCCCATATGACAATAATGGGAGTAATAAAAAAAGTGATATGATTCTTAAAAATCTCATTTGTTTGTTTTTTAGATATGACAAATTTAATATTAAAAAAAGGTTGGCAATAAATCACCAACCTTTTAAATAAGCATTTAATTTACTACTTAAAAGCTTCAATCTCAGAAATACCCCCCCAACCTGCATGGTTTTCAGTCATTCTTAGACGAATGAAACGTGCATTAACCTGTGAGTAAAACTTTACTACCCTATAATCAGGGCTAGAGGCTGATCCGACAGGTATCTCAAATACATTTGATTTTCCGTGTTTTGCCCATGTAGTTCCATCCAGACTCGTGTCTACTTCAAATCTTTTGAATGCATATGTTTTATTGAACGCATTATAATTTGGCACTAATCTAAGGCCTTTTACTATTTGTTCTCTTGACATATCGATGGTAATACTTGGATTTCTGGTAGCTGTATAAAACCAAACAGATATATTACTACCATCAATAGCATTCTCAGCTTTATAAGTAGCGTTATATGTTCCAACTGCCTCCACACTCCAATCAGATTTATCAATCACATCACCATCAATTGTGGTAGCGTTGAGGTCAATATTATTAGTCTCAGCAGTAATGAATAAATAGATAAAGTTCATATTTGAGCTTATCTGAGCTCCAATATCAGAAGTCTGAATATTTGAAATCTTAATTGGCACCATATATCCAGAAATACTCTTTAGCTGTGTCAAGTCAGTTAATTCAAACTTTATTGAGTCACTAGATTCGGCATTCCCCGCCTTAATGGTCACAGATTTACTCATTTGGAATAGACCTTCAGGACACTTCTCGAACTTAGTACCATTAGCCTCATTATAAGCATCAATGATATCATTATCAATCTCAACTTCACCCAAAATGTCAACTATTGATGCACGAGTTGTCTTTAATGGGAATTTTAGTTCTGAGTAATTAGCTACCGACGTAGTAGGTGTATGAGTAATATGAAATGAATAGTTATTAATCGGAGATATACCGGTATTCACATATACTTTTAAACCTACAGTATTAATTTCATCATCCTTATCACAGCTTTGAAATACTCCAAGCGTTAAAATCAAAAGAAGTAAATTATATATATATACTTTTTTCATAAGAATTATTATTTACGATTATTTACCATCCGAACGAATTCCGTGTACCCAATTTATAGTACCACCCTGAACTTTACCCTCATTATCATTTCCTGTAGCATCATTGAAGATAATTCCTGTTCCTTCGTTCATTTTCCAGTAACCCTCAAGACCATCAGTTGCCGGATTGATTGCAAACATATTATTTTGAATTTGGTTCAATGAAATTGCTTTAGTATAGAATCTCACTTCACTAAGCATAACGTTAGCTTTTAACCAAGAACCCGAACCACATAGCATAAATGACTCTTTATCTAAGTGTAATGGTTTGTTGGGAGTTGTAAGAGTTGCATCAAGAGTTCCATCAACGTATATTCTCATACTAGTTCCATCACAAACAAATGCTAAATGATACCATGTATTTGCATTAAACTCTGTATTACAGTTGATTTGTGTTCCTTGTGTTTTAACTTGAAGCACATTTCCTTTAATTGGAGCGTCACCAAATCTGATATATATCTCGCCTTCCTCTGCACCCTTTCCATCTCCTGGCCCGGCAGCAAAAAGTGCTTGGTTATTTAATTGACCAATAGCAGTACCTAACTGGCTCATATTAACCCTCATTTCCAAAGACCACTGAGTCACGTCATAATCTTGGCGCATATGTAGTTTTGCAGGTCTCGATCCTGTTAAGACTGGAACAGAAGTAACAATTACTTGATCAAGAACAAAGACAACAGTTTCTGCACCATCCAATACTTCTGTATCGTTAGAGTTTACTGTTAAGGCAATTGCAAATTTATTTCCCGAGTCTATTAAATCTTGCGTCAAAGCATCTATATTTACACTGATTGGAGAAGCACTTACATTTCCTTTTGAAATGATAGCTTCTTTCTCAGACAGAGTAAAGAAATCTTCAGAAAGAGCAACATAGTTTGTTCCATTTTTTGTATTGAACCTATTCAATGCTTCAGCATCAACTCTAACTGATGCCTTAACGTCATGGTTAGTCTTCTTGTTAGTTCTCACTGAAAGGGATGTTACACCACCATTATCATCTACTGTTACTTTTTTACTATTAGTAGCACCCGATGCCTCAACCAAGTAAACTACAGAGTCTTTAACTGAATATTCAGCATCATCGCAACTCGTAAAACCCAGTACTACTGCTGCAAGCAGTAATACTAAGTATTTATATTGATTTGTTTTTAATTTCATTATCTTGAATTTTAAAAATATCTATTATTAAAATAACAATCGTCAACCTATTATTTCACAGGTGGGTTCATTAATCTAGTAGCATTTCTCAGGAATGGATACGTTCCATCATAACCAGACACCACAAACTCATACTCCATGTGATAAGTACCTATACCACCTTTTTTAACAGGCTTGCCGTTTATTATTGGATTCCAGCGTGCCATACCCTCAAGTGACATCATTTTGTTTCCATTACGGTCAGTATAGCTTACACCACCCTTCAAAGCATGATCCTCAAAGTTCTCAGTAACTATATACATTTTAGCAACCTGTTCTGGAGTAAGAACACCTGTAAAATTTCTAATTGTATTATTTAATCTATTATCCAAATCAGAATCACCAAAGCTGTTATATGCCTGAACAATAAAATAATCAAAATATACACCTGTTTCGCTTGGGATACTTTGCGGCTCACCATCAACAACCAACATTCTGCCTGTTCCCGATTTTGGCCCAATACGTTTTCCAAGCTCTTCAATAAATACAGTCATGTTAGCTAGGTTACCAGCCAAGTCACCTCTGTGGCCGTAGTTTGGCTCATAGTCAATATCAAAACCATCATAGCCATAATAATCTATAGTGTCACAGATAGCATTTGCATATTTCTTGATAGCCTCAACCTGTGAGTCTCTGTCATTTGGATCCCATCCCCAAAACTCAAATCTACCTTCACCATCCTTAATTCCACTACCAAGGTCCTGAACAATAAAGCACATTAGCGCTTTAGTTCCTTTTACCTCCTGAACAAATTTAAGGTCAGCCTTTTGCTCTTCCGATAGGTTTCTCCAGTTACCCCATATTGAGATAAAGTCAACACTATCGGGCAGCCCGGCCATTGATTTCTCTAAGCTGGCACCTTTAGCAGTCCAGTTACCAAACCATCCAAAAGTAACAGGATGATCTGATTTTTTATATTCTCTTAATTGTGCGTAATAATCTTCATCAAAAATCGAACCATCAGTTTTTTCAGTAAATTTTGGCTCAACCTCCACCCAATCGTCACATGATACAAAAGCAGCGCTCACAGACAACAAGGCAATGATAAGAATTGAAATATATTTTCTATTCATAGTGTTTTTAATTCTTTAAATTAGTTTCTGTATTTATCCCACCACAATTTGGTAGCATAGTTATCACTTCCACCTAAATGTTGCAATGCAGCAGGCATATTCTCAGCATTATTCAAATACTCGTCAGATGAGAAAGGAATACGATTTGCAACAGGAATGCTTGGAGACACATTCTGAGCTACAGGGAATATATGAGGAAAACCCGTACGTCTGTATTCACTCCATGCTTCTTGTCCTATTGGCCACAATGCAATCCACTTCTGAGTAATAATTCTCTCAAGTTTAACTACTTCAGAAACACTATCATCCCATTTAATTGTGATAGTACTTGAAGCATTTGCAGGATATTTACCTTTTGGATCATTGTAATTTGCTTGAGTTCTCGCACTATTATTCAAGTAATCATCAGCACCACTCACACCCCATTGCTCGAATGATAATTTAATTCCTTGATTATAAAAATACTCTGCTGTTCCACCCATATTCCATCCGGCAACTGCACCCTCTGCTTTAGCAAATGCCATTTCAGAAGCACTCATCCAAAGCAATGCATCAGTTCTCTCAACATTTGGAGCAGAATATTCTAATGCCCATGCCTTGCTTGTTACAGCTGCACCAGAGCGCAAGCCCACATACTGATCTTCAGCACCATCTATAGTTGATAATTTAAAATACTTAGCTCTTCTTGGATCTTCAAACCCATTCATATAAGAAGTAATATCTGCCGCTACTCTTGTATCAGTATAGCTGCTCCACATTACATAAATAGGATTACCCTTAGAGTAATTATAAGTAGCATTATCAGCATTCGACTCCATCACACCTATTGTATGGTTTACGGCTTCTTCAGCCATCTCTTTTGCCAAAGCAGGGTCAGCAAATCTTACTCTGATAGCCATTCTCAATTTCAATGAATTTGCAAAACGCACCCATTGTTTATAATCTCCGGCATATACACCGTCAAAATCAGCCATTGGACGTGAAGCTGGGTTTGCACTCACATAAGTAGTTAGTACATCTATAGCATTTGTCAAGTCCTCAAACATTGCTTTGTACACATCCTCTTGGCTATCATAGGCAACCTTAAGATCACCTTTGTCTACTTTTGTATAAGGAATTGGACCATACATATCTGTGATACGTTGCATTGCAGCAACTCTTAGAATTTGAGCCCAGGCAAAGTTCACACCCTCGCCATCTGTTTGTTTTCTAATCTCGTTCCATGCAGTATATATTTTAGACATTACATCGTTGAACGGATATTTAACCCATCCTTCAGGTGCATTATATACTGAGAAGTTAGAACTATTCCATCCATCGTTAGATGTCATCATATATCTTCCATACACATCACCGATAAGGTTTTCATTCATCTGATATGAATTTTCCTGTGCAGGAAAAGCATTGTCTTGCAACTGAGGGAAGAAAGCCCCCAACGCAAAGTTATCTCCTTGCATATCCTCATCGCTTACCTCATATTTTGGAGCATTTATATCTTCAAAATTAGAAGTACAAGCATTAAATCCGACTAGGAATGCTAAGATTAAGTATGTATATAATTTATTTAGTTTCATATTATTATAGTTCCTTTATTAGAATTGTACTTTTACATTAAAACCATAATTACTTTGGCTTGGCTGCATAAAGTAGTCCATACCTTGGAAGTAAGTACCGGTTGATGCCGTCATTTCAGGATCAAATGGAGCTTTGTTATATATCATTAGCAAGTTGCGTCCTACAAGCGAAACGCTAACCTTCATCACATCATCAAACCATTTTGATGGCAAACTGTATCCTAACGACACCTCTTGCAATCTAACGTTTGTTGCACTATATACATAATCCAGCAAGTTACCATCTCTACCACCTGCTACGCTGTAGTATTTCTCAGCATCAATCATTCCATTGTTGAAAGGAATACCACCATTGCCACGAGCAATGGCCGAGCTCTTTGAAACTCCAAACTCATCCATTACTGCCTGTGTATGAGAAATAACAACTCCACCCAAACGAGATGACAAGATAACTCCTAAGTTAACACCCTTCCAGCTAAAGTCATTTCTAAAAGCAAGATGACTTTTTGGCAATACCGAACCAACCTTGATTGGATCATCCAATTGCTCTAGAACCACATTATTTGTAGTAGGGTCAATCCACACGTTACCTTCCTGGTCGCGTTTCAAACCTTTTTTAATATAAAGATCACCCATTGTTCCACCCTTAGTCAAGATAACTTCACTTGCACCAATTCCACCCTGAGGGCTTTTGCTAATTGAATAGAACTCTCCTGTTACAGGATCTTCATAGTTATCCAATAGTTCAATTACCTTGTTTTGGTTGAAGCTATAAGTAATATTTGAAGACCATGAAAAGTCACTCCATCTTTGGTTATACCCAAGTGATACCTCAGCACCCCTGTTTTGAACATTACCAGATTGAACATACATAGAAGAATAACCACTAGAAGC
>CAZHWC010000083.1:8223-10306 GCA_964535975.1 uncultured Proteiniphilum sp.
GAGAAGCTCTTTTTCTCAGTATTTGCCAAAGCAGAAGGCCAGTCAGTTCTTCCTGTCAAAGTTAAGTACAACATACTTCTCCAACCAACTTCACCACTCGCAAATACCGATTGTGTTTGTTCGTGCCATCCACTTTGAATTGGATACGAGTCACGACCGCCGGCAAAATCAATATTAAAGTAGTTAAACACGTTAGGCATATCCTTTAGTGCGCCCTGAAAACCAGCCTGATCTGATGAGATATCAGTAATACTTGTTCCAATATTTGCAGACAATGAGAAATCATCAAAACTCTTATTGATATTTGCCATAAAGTCACCATAAACCTGCTTATCATTCATCTTTGAAGATGAGTAGAATCCCTTGGGACCAGCAAACAACTCAGAAGTTGAAGCATAGTTTTTTCTATACAAATCGCTATTAGCATTGTCTAATCTAACTCTACCTGAAACACTCAACCAATCCAAAATCTCATAGCTAAGCGAAGCATTCATCATATAGCGATCCTTATTGTTGCCATAAGTATTTCTTTTAGCAATCCAGTATGGGTTTTGCATGCTTAGGCCCTGAGACCCCCAATCCCATCTTTGAGTAAATATTTGACGTCCCTCATCATATTCTTCAAAAAGCTGAACTTTAGAGAAGTCCTCGCCTCTTGGATACAGATAAGTTGCAACAAGCGGGTTGTAATATTCACCCTGAGCCGTCATGTTTTTATCATTCTGTATGATATAGCTTAAACCCACATCCAAAGTCATCTTATCATTCAAGAAGCTAGTAGTGTTTCTAAATGTGAAGTTATATCTGTTGTAGCTATTGTCAACAATCATACCGTTGGCATTAGTGCTACCAAAAGACAAGAATGTTTGATTGCGCTCATTACCTACAGATAATGTAACAGCATTCTGAATGTTCGTACCGGTATTGAAGAAATTAGAAGGATCATAGTTTGTTGCCAATCCTTCATCTCCCCAGCTCTTAAACTCACCTGGTCTGTTGCCATATGTATTTTGAAACTCAGGCATCACAAATGGACGAGAGAAAGTAGTGTTATTTGAAACCGTTACTTTTACTTTTCCTTCAGCACCCTTCTTAGTTGTAATCAAAATTACACCCTGAGCAGCATTAGATCCATAAAGAGCGGCAGCCGCAGGACCACTAAGCACGCTCATACTTTCAATATCCTCGGGGTTGATATCAGAAATACCCTCGCCTCGTGGCTGAAGTGAATAAATACCGCTGGTTCCACCATCGTTAGCATTAAAAATAGGCACACCGTCGATAACATAAAGTGCATTATTGTTTGCTGAAATTGATTTTGTACCACGCATCACAACACGTGTAGCACCACCAACACCGGACGAAGAAGCATTAATATTAACTCCAGCAACCTTTCCGTTCAAAGAATTAATGAAGTTAGCATCCTTTACTGTTGTCAAGTCTTCGGCGCTTACCTGTTGCACATTGTAGCTAAGAGCTTTCTCAGATCTCTTGATACCAAGAGCAGTAACCACCAACTCATCCAAAAGCTCAGAGTCATCAGTAAGTGTTACATTATATACCGTCTTTCCGGGAGCAACCACAATCTCTACACTTTTCATACCCACATAGCTAACCACAAGAGTTGCATTACTTGGCACGTTTGAAAGCGAGAAATTACCATCATAGTCAGTTGCAGCACCTACCGACGGATCGTTCTTCAAAACAACTGTAGCACCAATAACCGGTTCACCTTGCGAGTCGGAAACTACACCGGTAATTGTTTGTGTTTGCTGTGTTGCTTTTGCATCATAATTGTTATTTCGAAATTCGTTCTCAATTAGGGAGTTGCCTGCATTGTCAGAAGCATGTGCCTTAGTTGTTAGAACCGGCACAACATTTATAGCTACATATAACATAGCTAAAATAAATGTTCTTCGTAATACATTTTCCCAAGCTTTTTTACATTTCATTTGTTGAATTCATTAAAATTAAAATTGATAAAATTCTTGTTGCTGTTTGTCATATTTTTTCTGAACAGCATTTTGTCTTTCGACTTGGTTTGTTGATTAAAAAATGTTTGAAATAAATTGTTTTAGTTTTT
>CAZHWC010000084.1:0-10041 GCA_964535975.1 uncultured Proteiniphilum sp.
ACTCGTATCTAAAAGAAAAATTGACAAATACAACTACAAATTAATTAGTAAAAAAGGATTTTATGTCAAAAATTGATTTATATTTGCAAAACAAACATTTATAATACTATAGAACCCAAATATAAAAAGAAACCACACATGATAACATAGATAACTAATCATGCTTCTTTAGGGCACTATATGAGAGATTGAGGAAAAGACCAAAAGAAGAATATATTATAAAATAAAGACAAATTGCATATTGATTAATTTAAAAGTAGAGTTTATGAAAAGAAAACTATTCATGTTTCTGGCCCTTTTCTTTATTGGGATAGGGTTTATGATGGCTCAGACACAGGTACGAGGTACCGTGGTGGATGAAGGAGGAGATCCTATTATAGGTGCTACTATCCAAATAAAAGGAACCGGACAGGGAACAATTACCGATTATGACGGTAACTTCACAGTTTCGGCTCCGGCAAATGGCACTTTGGTAGTATCTTATGTTGGAATGTCTACTCAAGAGGTGGCAGTGAAACCAACAGTAAAGATTACACTTAAATACGATAGCGAGTTACTTCAAGAGGTTGTGGTAACAGGTATGCAGCAAATGGACAAGCGCTTATTTACCGGGGCAACAAACAGACTGACATCAGAAGATGTTAAGCTGGATGGGGTTCCTGAAATTAGCCGTGCTCTTGAAGGTCGTGCTGCCGGGGTATCTGTGCAAAACGTATCAGGCACATTTGGTACTGCCCCTAAAATTAGAGTAAGGGGTGCAACATCAATTTACGGAAGTTCAAAACCACTTTGGGTTGTGGACGGGGTTATCATGGAAGACGTGACAGAGGTTAGCTCTGATGATTTGTCATCGGGTGACGCCATGACATTAATAAGCTCCGCAATTGCAGGTTTGAATGCTGATGACATTGAAAGTTTTCAGATTCTGAAAGACGGTTCGGCAACATCTATTTATGGTGCCAGAGCTATGGCAGGTGTGATTGTTGTTACAACCAAAAAAGGTGCAGTGGGAACAAATAAAATTTCATACACAGGCGAATACTCTATGAGAATGAAACCAATGTACAGAGATTTTAATATTATGAACTCTCAGGAGCAAATGGGAGCATACAGAGAGATGGAGGCTAACGGATACCTTAATCTTGCAGAAACCTACAGAGCATCCAACAGTGGTGTGTATGGCAAAATGTATCACCTTATAAACACCTATGAAGAAACCTCTGGCAAGTTTGGATTAGAGAACTCTCTTGCTGCAAGAAACGCTTATTTGCAGGAAGCTGAATACAGAAATACAGACTGGTTTGACCTTCTATTTAATAACAGTATCTCTCAAAACCACGCTGTAAGTATGTCAAGTGGTTCTGAAAAAGCATCCTACTATACTTCTATGAGCTTTATGAACGACCCGGGATGGTCTAAACAAAGTGAAGTTCAGAGATATACGACAAACGTTAATGCTTTATATCGCATATTTGACAACCTATCTCTTAACTTAATTGGAAACGGAGCATATCGTAATCAAAAAGCACCGGGAACATTAAGCCAGGGAGTGGATGTGGTAAGTGGCGAAGTTAAGAGGGACTTTGATATCAACCCATACTCATACGCCCTTAATACATCAAGAGCACTAGACCCACATACACAATATATAAGAAACTATGCTCCATTCAACATTCTAAATGAATTGGACAACAACTATATAGACTTGAATGTTGTAGACTTAAGATTTCAAGGGGAATTGAAATGGAAACCAATAAGAAAGGTTGAAACATCTGCCCTTTTTGCATATAAATATTCTTCTACGGTTCAGGGTCATCACATTAAGGATTACTCAAACCAAGCGATGGCTTACAGAGCAATGGATGATGCTACAATGAGAGACGCCAACCCATGGTTATATACAGATCCGGATGATCCAAACTCACTCCCTGTAACCGTATTGCCATACGGGGGTGTTTATAAAGAAACAAAATACTCTATGAATGGGTATGACTTCAGAGCGAGTGTTAACTACAACGATGTTTATAATGACGACCATATTGTAAACTTCTTTGGAGGTGTTGAAGTTAACTCTGTTGACAGAACCAGTTCAGCATTTGACGGTATAGCAATGCAATATGAAATGGGAATGTTGCCAGCTTACGACTATAAGTACTTCAAACAATTAAGTGAAGAAAATGCACAATACTATAGCTTAAGAACAACAAGAGGACGTCAGGCTTCGGTTTTTGGAACAGCTACATATTCCTATCAAGGAAGATATATAATAAATGGAACAGCCAGATACGAGGGATCTAACAAGTTGGGTAAAAGCAGAACGGCCAGATGGCTCCCTACATGGAACATATCAGGTGCATGGAATGCTCATGAAGAAACATTCTTCGAATCTGTAAAGCCCACATTGTCTAATATGACTCTTAAAGCGTCTTACTCTTTGACGGCTGACAGAGGTCCCGCATCTGTAACAAACTCTCGCGTAGTAATTGGAAGTTATAATCCTTGGAGACCTTTTACAGGCGTTCAGGAATCAGGGCTCAGAATCACAGATCTTGAAAATAGCGAATTAACTTACGAGAAAAAACATGAGTTGAACATAGGTATCGACCTGGGCTTCTTGCGCAACAGAATCAACTTCTCTGCAGACTGGTATAAACGTAATAACTTCGACCTGATTGGATTAATAAACACACCGGGTGTTGGAGGACAGATTACAAAATATGCCAACGTTGCCAGCATGAAGTCACACGGAGTTGAATTCACTATTACAACAAAGAATATAGATACAAAAGATTTTAAATGGACAAGTAACTTTATCTACTCTAACGCAAAGAACGAAGTTACAGAACTGGATGCTAACACAAGAGTAATTGACATGATTACGGGAACCGGATTTACAATGAAAGGATACCCCGTAAGATCTTTATTCTCGATGGACTTCCAAGGTCTGAATGAAGAAGGGTTGCCTACATTTAAAAACAAAAAAGGTGAAGTTGTTATTACAGACTTAGACTTTCAGGAAAGAACAATCAAAGATCATTTATTATATGAAGGACCTACAGATCCTACAGTAACCGGAAGTTTTGGAAATATATTTAACTATAAGAATTTCAGACTAAATGTGTTTATGACATATTCATTTGGAAACTTTATAAGACTAGATCCGGTATTCAAAAACAAATATAGCGACTTGGACGCTATGCCTAAAGAGTTTAAAAACCGTTGGGTAGTGCCGGGCGACGAGAATATTACCGATATTCCTGTTATTTCTGACAAGAGATTAAACAACAGATATAGTCGTCTCAACTATGCGTATAATGCTTATAACTATTCTAATGCACGAACAGCAAAAGGTGACTTTATAAGACTTAAAGAAGTATCTCTGTCATATGATTTTCCTAAAGATTTAATCTCTTCAATGAAAATGAATGACTTATCCTTAAAGCTTCAGGCAACAAATCTATTCTTGATTTATGCAGACAAAAAGCTCAACGGGCAAGATCCTGAATTCTTCAACACTGGTGGTGTTGCGGCTCCTGTGCCAAAGCAATTTACATTAACATTAAGATTTGGATTATAAAATTTAAGAATATGAAAAAGAATATATTTACACTAACATTTTTAAGTCTGGCATTGTTGTTTGCTGGTTGCAACGACTTTCTTGACACGATGCCCGATGATAGAGCCGAGATTGATGTCCCTGAAAAGGTAAGTAAACTCCTTGTTGCTGCTTATCCCACCAACAGCACAATTTTAATAGCAGAAATGTCTTCTGATAATGCTTATGATAACAGTGCCAGATTTACTCCATATAATCAGGAACAAGAGGACGCATATTTATGGAAAGATATCACTACAACCGGCAATGATTCTCCTAAAAGCGTTTGGGATGCACACTATAGCGCAGTTGCAGCTGCCAATCAGGCTCTACAGGCAATTAAAGATATGGGCAATCCCAAAAGCCTAGACCCACAAAGGGGCGAAGCTCTGATTGCACGCGCTTATGCACACTTTGCTTTATCAAATCTTTTCTGTTTGGCTTATAACCCTGAAACGGCCTCGGCAGATATGGGAATCCCATATTCTGAAAGTCCCGAAACACAAGTTTTGGTTCATTATGAGCGTGGAAATATGGAGGAGCTATATGAAAAAATAGATAATGACATAAAAGAAGGACTACCTTTAATTAACGATGCTATCTATTCAGTACCTAAATATCACTTCAATCAAAAAGCCGCATATGCTTTTGCTGCAAGGTTTTATCTTTATTATCAGAAATTTGATTTAGTAATTCAATATGCAAATCAGGTTCTTGGCAGCACGCCGTCAAATGTGCTTAGAGACTGGAGGTCATTTCATTCATTAGCCAGTAACTATACGCTTAGGGGAGACGCATATATAAATGCAACTGAAAAGGCCAACCTATTGATCATGCCTACATATTCAACAACCCCTTATGTATTCGGACCATATGATATTGGAAAACGTTATGGACACACTTTCGATATAATCAAAACAGAAACTATAAGAGCACCGGGACTTTGGGGAACATTTTCCAACTTGTTAGGTGGAGGTCTGTGGGGTTCTGATGAAAAAATTGCTTTCCCTAAAGTAAACGCTTACTTTGAATATACAGACAAAGTGGCAGGCATTGGATTCTTACACTCTGTTCCGGTAATGTTCACAACCGATGAGACTTTGCTATGCAGAGCAGAAGCATACATCTTAAAGAAAGATTATGCAAACGGGGTTAGAGACATTAACTCTTGGATTTCAAACAGGGTAATATCCTCAAGAGAATATACTCAGCAAGAAATAGTTGATTTCTATGACAATATTAATTACATGCCTCTTACCAATGTAACATTTGACGACAGAACAGTTAAAAAGCATATCAATCCACTTGGATTTAGTGTTGAAGATGGAGATCAGGAGAATCTGATTCAATGTGTGCTTCACCTCAGAAGAGTTGAAACTGTTCATGACGGTTTGAGATGGTATGATATTAAACGATATGGAATCGAAATTGCTCACAATAGAGATGGCCTAGATGATGATACTCTCTTAAAAGGTGATCCAAGAAGAGCTGTACAGCTACCACAAGACGTAATTGAAGCCGGACTGGCTGCAAATCCAAGATAAAATGTAAAAACTTATGATTATGAAACATTTAAAATATATACTACTAGCGATTATTGCCACCACCATATTATGGTCGTGTAGCGAAGAGAAGTTAGACTCTGAAAGTATATTCGACACAACCCAGGAGCAGATGAATAGTTTTGACAAGTGGCTATACAACAATTACACTGTTCCATACAATATCAACTTCAAATATAAGTTTGATGACAAGGAGTCGAACAATACATATAATCTGGCTCCTGCCAAGATGGAGCAATCTGTTGCTCTTGCTATTCTGGTTAAACATCTTTGGGTAGATGCATATGGGGAATTATTGGGAAATGAGTTTTTAGCAAAATACAGTCCCAGATTATTCCATTTAATTGGTTCGCCGGCATACAACACATCCGGGTCTATAGTGCTTGGAACTGCTGAAGGTGGTCTAAAAGTTACACTATACAACGTGAACCAACTTGATGTTGAGAACCCAGATATAGATGAATTAAACTACTGGTATTTTAAGACTATGCATCACGAGTTTGCACACATATTGCACCAGACAAAAAATTATACAACCGACTTTAATTTGATTTCAGCTTCTGACTATCAATCAAGCAGCTGGGTTAACTTAAGTGCTTCTGATGCTTTGAAGATGGGCTTTATATCTCCTTATGCAAGTTCGGAGTCTCAAGAAGATTTTGTGGAATTAATTGCAGTTTATGTTACCAACACACCAAGTCAGTGGAATAGCTTACTGACTGCAGCCGGCGCAGATGGAAAAGCAATAATATTGGAAAAGTTTGAGGTAGTGTATGACTACTTGTTAGGAGAATGGGATATAGACTTGGACGATCTAAGAGATATTGTAAATCGTCGTTCATCTGAAGTAGAGGATTTAGATTTGCAGTCGCTAAATTAAACTCCTCAAATAGATTAATTTAAAATAAGAATTAAGCATATGAAAAATTTTAGATATTTAATACCTCTGCTTGGGTTGCTATTTGCATTTGCGTGCAGCCCCGAGGAGAAAAACTTGTTTGATGATTCGGCAGCCAACAGAATTGATGCAGCATTGAAGCATACACAGGATATTCTGAAAGGTGCAGAAAATGGATGGAAAATGGAGTATTTCCCGTCAGCACAACAAACATTTGGCGGATTTACAATTCTGGCTTCTTTTACAGATACGGATGTACAAGTGGCTTCTGACTACAGACTATTTGATACTTCAAAAAAGAGTACATACTCGTTGAAGCAAAGTGCGGGTCCTGTTTTATCATTCGACACATATAATGAAGTATTCCATATTTTCTCTGATCCAAACAGTAGCGTTTCGGGTAAAGGAACCAACGGTAAAGGAATGGAGGGAGATTTTGAGTTTCTGGTTATTAAGGCAACACAGGACTCTGTAATACTAAAAGGTAAAAAGACCGCAAACAAGATAGTGATGACTCCTCTTGCAAAAGATTTAGTATGGAATGACTATTTGGAGGACTTGACAGATGCATATAAAACTATGAAATTCCCAAAGTTTGAATATGTAGTTAATGGAGAAACTATACCTGTATCAGTAAAAGAGAGAACACTAACTTTTACCTATACAGAAAATGAGCAACTAGTTTCAAAAACAGCATCATATATACAAACACTTGAGGGTTATAAGTTTTATCAACCCTTCACAATAAAAGGTGTTACAATTACTGAGTTTGAATATAATGCAGATGGAGGTGCCGGATACTTTACTGTTAAAGGAAATAACGACATTGTTATTAATCCAATAATTCCTCCACTAAATGAACAGCTTGTTTCAGGGAACTGGTACTTCAAATATAGCACATTAGGTCCGCTGGGAGTGCAAAGATGGGATTTTGTTAAGAACAATGGACTAGCAAACGAGGGTGAAACATTATACTATGCATACCTTGGCAAAGACTCGTCAGGCAAGTTTGCATTTAACTTTGCAAGCAATCCTAATGGGACTTCATCTCTGTATGGAGGATCACTTTCATTTAATCATACTCTTACAGATGAAAATACAATTTCTTTAGTTTTTGCACTAGCAGGAACCGGTGACGGTGTATGGTATTACAATAATGCCAACTTTAACTACTATGTAGATGTTTTAGGACTTTCTGCAACAAAAACATTTACGCTAACTGCAGACAATCTTGCTGAACCCAGTTGGATTAAGTTTTCAGATAATGCTAATGCAAACAACTATTTTACAGTTTATAAGGATGAGGTTATATGGCCATATGACAAATAATAATAGAACTGAATATTAACAATTTAAAGAAGTCGCTCCAAATACGAGCGACTTCTTTCTTTTGTGCAGATACATATATCTATTAATCTTAAACAAAATCACTTTAAATCTTTTTATAACTTTAATATCATATAATATGAAAAAACATAGATCAAGAAAATAACCAAAAGTACAGTTCAAAGAAACCAAATAAATCAATTTGACACAAAGACACGAAACAACCAAACATGAATTTATATAATCACGAATTTGGGCATGTTTTTATCATATAAATATAATTTATACAATATTTGAACAGAACATCATTTAATATAACGTTTTAGCATCAACTTCCATTGTTACAGACGCTTCAACACCAAATAGTGTAAGCAAAACACGAAAACAAACATGAATTTGAAAAATAAAAACGAAAATAAATTACCAAAATGATATTACATGTAAAAAATTAATTTATATTTGCAAAACTAATATATATACTGGATTAATATCCAATAATGAAAGAGAACCACACATGACACCTTTAAATGAACTTGTCATGCTTCTTTCCTGACTTTATAAGAAAGTATATTACACTATTTATTAGATTTTGAAGTGAAACAACAAAGTAGATTTATTATAAAGTAAAGACAAATTGTTTAATTTAAAAGTAGAGTTTATGAAAAGAAAACTATTCATGTTTTTAGCCCTTTTCTTTGTGGGAATAGGGATTACGATGGCTCAGACACAGGTACGAGGTACCGTGGTGGATGAGAATGGAGACCCTGCTATAGGTGCCACTATACAAATAAAGGGCACAAGTCAGGGAACTGTTACGGACATAGATGGAAGGTTTGGAATTTCAGCACCATCTAATGGTACCCTTGTAGTTTCGTATGTAGGATACGTTACACAGGAATTAGCAGTTGCTTCTAACATTAGAGTAACACTGGTTTCAGATACTGAACTTCTGGAGGAAGTGGTAGTTACTGCATTAGGTATCAAACGTGACAGAAAGGCACTGGGATACGCAGTACAGGATTTAAAATCTGACCAGCTAAGCAAAAGTGGTACTACATCGATAGCTAATGCTATACAAGGCAAGCTTACCGGTGTTGACGTTCGTCAATCATCAGGTGCACCGGGTGCGTCTTCTCAGATTGTGATTAGAGGTGCAAGATCTTTCGATGGTAACAACCAGCCTCTATATGTTATTGATGGAATGCCTATCAATACATCAGCAGACTTTAGCACGGGAAACTCTGTAACAGGTGCCAACCTTGCAGACAGAAGTATTGACATCAATCCTGAGGATATAGAATCAATCAACGTATTGAAAGGTCAGGCTGCTTCGGCATTATATGGTATTCGTGCATCAAACGGTGTTATAGTTATTACAACTAAGCGTGGCTCACAAAGCGCAATGAACAAGCCTCAGGTAACTGTATCAACAAACTTGAGTGCACAAAGAGTGTCGCGCAAATTTGAGCGTCAGGATGTATATTCTCAGGGAAATGGCATTGGGGCTTATAATCCGGGAGGTTCAATGTCATGGGGTCCAAAAATTAGTGAGCTCCCAAATGATCCTACTTATGGAGGAAACACTGACAACCAATATACTACAAATGGTAAAAAACCAGGACAATACTACAACCCTCAACGTGCGAAAGCGGGTCTTGATGGATGGACTACTCCACAAATTTATGATAACGTGGGCGATTTTCTTGGAACTGGCTTTACAGAGAACACCAACGTTAATATCTCACACAGTCTAAACGGACTTAATTATTCTTTTGGCGTAAACAACTCTTATCAAGAAGGTATAATTCCATCAACAGGAATGAATAGATGGGGTGCACGCGGTTTGATAGACTGGAAAATTGATTCTCAGTGGAATACCGGATTCTCTATGAATTATTCATCAAGCAAGATTACATCTACTCCCGGAGGAAATGATGGTGTGATGAACGTAATATACTCTGCTCCTTCTGAATATGACCTAAAAGGGATTCCTTATCACGTACCGGGCGATGTTACCAGTCAAGTATTGTTCCGTGCAACCACATTCGTGAATCCATATTGGTGGGCAGATAATAATGAATACTCACAACATACTAATCGTGCTTTT
This sequence comes from uncultured Proteiniphilum sp., assembly GCA_964535975.1. Classification (GTDB taxonomy): domain Bacteria; phylum Bacteroidota; class Bacteroidia; order Bacteroidales; family Dysgonomonadaceae; genus Petrimonas. The sequence continues at coordinate 9,489 of CAZHWC010000084.1, forward strand.
GGTAATGCATATTTGGAATATCAACCAAAATTAGGATTAGATAATTTCACTTTAAAATTCCGCGAGCAAGCAGGTTTAGATATTTGGACATCCGACTATGCAGACGTAAGAGCAATGGGTACTACTAATGCTCTAAAAAATGGAGATATTAACAATTATGGAAGACAACACAATGTGTTCAACAACCTGTTAACAGCAAACCTTGATGGCAAATTCGGCTCAGATGATGAATGGGGATTGAATGTTATTGTAGGTAATGAAGTTAACCACGAGGGTATGCGTGTATGGGATTATTATGGAAGCAACTTTAATTTCCCCGGATTTATTACTATAGGCAACGCCACCTCATTTACATCTAGTGAATATACTCGCCAAGAGAGAACAGTTGGATTCTTTGGAAGTGCTTCATTATCTTGGAAAGACCAGTTATATCTAACTGTAACGGGACGTAATGACTATGTTTCAACAATGCCGCGCGGGAGCCGCAGTTTCTTCTATCCTTCAGTATCTTTGGGATGGGAGTTCACAAAACTTCCTCAACTTGAAGACAATA
>CAZHWC010000085.1:0-9806 GCA_964535975.1 uncultured Proteiniphilum sp.
CATTAATAGACTTTGACGGAACAGTTATAGTTGTATCACACGATCGTGACTTCCTAAATGGCCTAGTGAAAAAGGTTTATGAGTTTGGCAACCAAAAGGTAACTGAGCATCTTGAAGACATATACGGATTTCTTGCTAAGAAAAAGATGGAGAACTTAAGAGAGATTGAACGAAAATGATTCAAGTTATTGGACTGAAAAGCTTATCTAAACAATAAACAAACCTCTGAGAATCGAATATTTCTGAATAACTCTCCAATAAGAAATGTAAATATAAAAAGGGTGTAATCACAATTGTATATGATTACACCCTTTGTATTTTTAGACCTCTACTTGATATCATTTAGATATTAAGATATCAGTTTGCTATTTAATCTTTAATTCTATTCTTGCATTGTGAAACTGGTAGAGCCGATATGATTTCCATCAGCGAAGATATCCACCTTGTAAGTACCCGCCATCAAAAACTCTTCTATATCCCAATACATCGTAACACCAACTTCCTCTCCACCATATTCTACTATTCTTTTCATAGAATACTGGAGATTACCATTTTCATATTTAAATGTATCATTACTCTTACTTAACACTCCACCATCGGGTGTCATAATGCGAGCATAAATGATACGCTCTCCCGGTTGTGCAGTAATATTTTTAGTAATCAAAAACGAAAGCACAAACTGCGAGCTTCGGCTTAATCGCTTTTGATCTCTACCCCTGTCATTGACAGCTTTGATATTAATTCCGGTTGCATCAAGTTTGGAAGCAAGAGTAACCTTTTCGCTTAACTGTTCTCTCTCTTGAGACACCTGTGTAAGAGTTCTGCTTGTTCGCTGATACTGTTGGGTTATTTGTTCGTTCTTTTCCTGAAGTTCAGTATTCAATCTATGCAATGAATCAATTTGCTGAACATACGATTTAAGCACCTTTCTTAAAGTAGCCAACTCCTTTTTCAATCTGCTTATTTCAGCTTTATTACTGGCATCAGTCACCCTTAATTCTTCCTGAAGACGCTGCACCTTAGCCTGTTCGTTTTCCAGTTTATATAATAGTGAATCATTTTGTACGCTAAACTTGAACCCTTCATACTGCATTGAAATGGCTTCATATTCATCCTCCATATCTTGCTTGTCGATGGCGAACTGATGTTCCATCGTGGTTATTTGTTTATTCTTGTTTGCAATATAAAACAGAGCAACAACCAAAACTAAAACCAAAACACCAATTAAAGCAACTAATTGAGCTGTACGTTCTTTTAAATCAAATTTCATGAAAATATATAAGTCTAATTTTTTACAAAAATAATCTATTTAGGAGTAAAAGACAATCAGTTTTTGTCTTTTTGATATAATTAAGGTTTTAAAACGCTGTGACGTTTAAAATATAGACAGCTCTGTCTTTGTTGTAAACTCCTCAAGAAACAACATTCCGAGATAAGAATTGCCTTTTACATTGAGCCTGGGGCTCCATACTGATATAACATATTTTTGTGGATGAATTGCAACTATTCCGCCTCCCACTCCACTCTTTCCTGGCAGACCCACCTTGAATGTAAACTGTCCGGCCTCATCATAGAAGCCACAAGTTTGCATCAAGGCATTTGTTCGTTTTGTTCTACTTGGTGATAATATCTGCTGTCCCGAATGCACTACTTTTCCATTGTTCGCTAAAAACAAGAAAGACTCAGACAATTCTTTACAGCTCATTTCTATCGAACAGATACTGAAATACAAATCCATAACTGTGTCGATATCATTTTTAATATTACCGAAAGATTTCATGAAGTTTACTAAAGCATAGTTTCTATAACCACTTGACTTCTCAGACTCAGAAACTTTAGGATTAAAGTTAATATCATTATTCCCTGATAAACTTCTTATAAACTCCAACGTTTCTGACTTAGCATCTTTCAGTTCACTCACCAATATATCACACACAACAATACCCCCGGCATTAACAAACGGATTTCGTGGAATCCCTTTGTCATTCTCCAACTGCACCAATGAATTAAACGGTGTGCCTGCAGGTTCCAAGTCCATCCTCTCCCATATATCACTTTTTACAATTGAATAAGCCAGCACAAATGAAAATACTTTAGCAATACTCTGTATGGAGAATCGCACATCAGAATCACCATAACAATAATTATCACCTTCAATGGTAGTAAGATGCACTCCAAAATGGTCGGGATTGACATGAGCAAGCTCAGGAATATAATCGGCTACTTTGCCAATATTATCTACGCCCTTTAGTTCCTCAAAAATATCGGAAAAGATTTGCTGGTAATTCATAATAAAATAAGTTTAGAATAACGATCCGGGCCTGGAATCAATTGTTCGTCCCAAATGTTTGTATGCAAGTTCGGTTACCTCTCTGCCACGAGGGGTACGCTTAAGGAAACCCTCCTGAATAAGAAAAGGTTCATACACCTCCTCAATTGTACCTGCATCATCACCAATAGCAGTAGAGATAGTGGTAAGCCCCACAGGGCCCCCGTTAAACTTATCAATGAGAGTGAGTAAAATTTTATTATCTATCTCATCAAGTCCATATTTATCAATATTGAGAGCTTCAAGAGCATATATAGAAATTGCCTTGTCAATTTTTCCTGAACCCTTTACTTGTGCAAAGTCTCTCACCCTGCGCAACAATGCATTAGCAATACGCGGTGTGCCTCTGCTTCGTGATGCAATTTCATGAGCAGCATCCTCAGAGCATTCAACTTGCAAAATACCTGCCGAGCGCATCACAATACCCGTGAGAGTTTCTATCTCATAATACTCAAGATGCATATTAATTCCAAATCTTGCTCGCAACGGACTTGTAAGCAATCCACTGCGTGTGGTGGCACCAATAAGTGTAAAAGGCTCAAGTTCTATTTGAATTGATCGTGCACTGGGACCTTTATCTATCATAATATCTATACGATAGTCCTCCATTGCACTATATAAATACTCCTCAACAATTGGAGACAGACGATGAATTTCATCAATAAAAAGCACATCGTTTGGCTCCAGCGAAGTAAGTATACCTGCCAAGTCTCCGGGCTTATCCAAAACCGGACCCGATGTCACTTTAAAGCCAACATTCAGTTCGTTTGCAATAATATTTGACAAAGTTGTTTTACCCAATCCGGGAGGTCCGTGCAACAGCACATGATCCAGCGATTCACCTCTCATTCGTGCAGCACTCACAAAAATGCTCAGGTTTTCCACAATCTTGCCCTGACCACTAAAAGTGCCAAAGCTCAATGGTCTCAACGAGTTTTCATATTCCCGTTCATTATCCTGGAAATTGCGATTGCTGTGTATATCAAATGTTTCTTGCATCTTTATAAAAAAATAATTGGCTATGGCCTGTTAAGAGAACAGATTCATTTGACCTGTTATCTCATCAAGCAAGTCCGAATCGTTAATTGGCTCTTCTGCCTCAATCTCAATTTCTGTTGGCTTCTCTACTTCTTTCTTCGGTTCAGGGAAACGAGTTGGCTCCAACTCCTTCACCTCTGCCACCTCAAAGTTCGAAATACGTTTACCCTTAGCTCTATAACTCTTAACACCAATAAACTCCTCAACATCTATCTCAATGGATGGTCGGAAGTCATCATTACCTCCAAACAGAACCTCCACTCTTGGGAAAGCAGTATCAGTAAGCAAGAATAGCTTAGAGCCTTCATTTGTGCCCATAAAGTTTACAACCTTATCGCTTTCTTCAAAAGTGAATCTCTTTAGATATGCAAACTTCTGATCAGCATCATACAATGCAGCCGACCATTCTTTATCTTTATCAAACTTTTCAATTTTCACAATTCCGGGCTCAAAGTGATTGCTTAAGTCAAAGCTGCAAGTACGAAAATCTCCATTCTCATTTACAACCAATATCTTATCATCTGCATGGAACTCACCCAAGTATGTACCCTCTTCGTTATAGTTCAAACGTTTAACGTCAAAGTCGAACCACACCTTGCGGCCACCCAATGTAGATAATCCCTTATGCTTAAGAGTTATTCGGTGAACATCAGCTTTAGTAAGAATATTACCCATTGCGCCTCTACCCTTGATTGCAATCTCACTGAAATCTTTCTCAAATTGCAAAATTCTCAATCGTGGTTTAGGTTTAAGTATTACCCTAATTGTTTCTGCCTCACCATTTGGGTTGGCACTAAAATATAAAACACGTGAGCCTGCCTTCTCTCGTGTGGCATCATACAACCTATCACGAGTAATGCTAGTTACATTAAACCTCTTTATATAACATGGTCCAGACTTACCATCACGATAAATCATATTATATATTGTTCGTTTATCATTTCTCTTAAAGACATTTGCATAAAGGATATTTTTTCCAACAAAAATCTTTTCGCTAATCTTCACAACCTTATATGTACCATCTTTGAAGAAAACTATAACATCGTCAATTTCCGAACAGTTACATACGAACTCATCCTTTTTCAATCCGGTACCTATAAACCCTTCCTCTCTGTTGATATAAAGCTTTTCGTTAGCCACTGCCACCTTTGCCGCCTCAATATTCTCAAAACTACGTATCTCTGTTTTGCGAGGGAAATTCTTTCCATATTTCTCTTTCAGCATTAAATACCAGGCAATGGTATAATCAACAAGATTATTAAGATTATGGTCTATCTCTTCAATATCGCTAATATACTTTGCAATAATCTCATCAGCTTTATCTGAATTGAAACGAAGAATACGAGCCATCTTTATCTCCATCAATCTTAATATATCATCTTTATTGATTTCTCTGATAAAGTCAGCCTTGTAAGGTTCAAGTCTCTTATCGATATGCTTTACCGCAATATCCATATCTTTTGCAGTCTCAAACTCTTCATCTTTATATATACGCTCTTCGATAAAAATCTTTTCGAGAGATGAGAAAAGTAATGCCTCTTGTTTTTCTTTTTTATCAATTTCAAGCTCCATGCGCAACAACTCTTTGGTTCTTTCCGCCGAAGTTCGCAACACATCGCTAACGGTAATAAAGTGTGGCTTGTCATCTTCAATAATACAACAGTTTGGAGATATACTTATCTCACAATCTGTAAAAGCATATAGCGCATCTATAGTTCTGTCGGACGAAACTCCTGCCGCCAACTGAACATGTATTTCCACATCAGCCGCAGTGATATCATCTACTTTTCTAATCTTAATCATGCCACGTTCATTGGCACGCAAAATAGACTCCACAATCGAGGCCGTGGTTTTGCCATATGGCAAACTATTAATTACAAGAGTTTTATTATCAAGTTTGTTTATTGAAGCTCTAACCTTTACTGAACCACCACGCTCACCATCATTATATCTCTCCACATCGATATAACCTCCTGTTTGAAAATCAGGATACAACTCAAAATCCTCACCCTGCAAATAAGATACAGATGCATCGCAAAGCTCGTTAAAGTTGTGTGGTAAAATTTTGGAAGTAAGTCCTACAGCAATACCCTCTGTACCCTGCGCAAGCAAAAGAGGAAACTTTGCCGAAAGAGTTACAGGCTCTTTATTTCTTCCATCATAAGATGGCTTCCATTCAGTTGTTTTGGCATTGAATAAAACCTCAAGTGCAAATTTTGTTAATCTTGCCTCAATATATCGCGGAGCCGCCGCACCGTCGCCGGTATGAACATTACCCCAGTTACCCTGGCAATCAATTAACAAATCTTTTTGCCCAAGCTGCACCAGAGCATCCCCTATTGATGCATCACCATGAGGGTGATATTGCATAGTGAACCCGATAATGTTTGCCACCTTATTGTAGCGTCCATCATCCATTCGCTTCATGGCATGAAGTATCCGTCGCTGAACAGGTTTCAATCCATCCACAACATGAGGAACTGCACGCTCAAGTATCACATATGAGGCATAATCAAGAAACCAATCCTGATACATCTTCGAAAGATTCATAGGAGAATCTCCCGAAAACCGAGTTATTATTTTCGATTCTGATGTTTTCGAGGTATTTGATGTTTCACTCATATTCTGATCTGCAATATTCTCTGTATTTTCAATGTTTTTATCGTTAGTTTCTTTTGATGACATATATTATTTCATAGTTGAAAAATTACCCAAAGGTAGATTTTTTTGACGAAATTAGCAAATAGCTTATTCCGCATACACATTTAATTTCAGTTATTTCACATTGCCATTAACATCATTAGTCAATATAGTATAATGAAAAGCTTTAAGTTTGAAAAAACTTTGTATTTTTGTCTCCCAAATGGTTATCGCAAATTCATTCTTTAAAGAAATAAACAAAAAATAACTGAGAATTGCAAACTCTGCAGCTACTCTATCAACACAAACTAATAATTGACAGAATGCAAACAAGTAAAAAAATCTTCATCACACTATTATTTTCGATTATTCTTATTGCTCATGCCCCGGCTAACGACACACAAGTGGAAACTCCAACAGGCAACTCATGGATTCAGAAGGTGGAGCACTGGTATGAAAACAATATGAACTACGGGAGCATAACCGCTCTAATGGTTGTTGAAAGTTCTTTTATCCCTTTTCCCTCCGAGGTTGTAATTCCGCCGGCGGCATACATAGCCAGCAAGCCGGATAGTAATCTGAATATTTTTCTTGTTGTGCTTTTTGGCACAATCGGTGCTTTGATTGGTGCATATATAAATTATTTTTTGGCTATGTTTCTGGGGCGGCCCGTTATATACAAGCTTGCAGACAGCAAAGCAGGCAAGATGTTGCTATTAAGTGGAGAGAAAATTGAGCATGCAGAGAAATACTTCAACAAACACGGCAAATCATCAACAATAATTGGCCGTCTTATTCCTGCAGTACGCCAATTAATTTCAATTCCAGCCGGACTGGCAAAAATGAATTTTGCCGCATTCACCATATTCACTATATTGGGTGCAGGCGCATGGAATGTTATACTGGCACTACTAGGTTATTTAGCACACGGACAAGCTGATATGATTGATAAATATAGCCATGAGATTGGTTATATTATAGTTGCAATAGTTGCAATCGCAATTGCATACTTTGCGATAAGATACTTCATCAGAAAGAAAAAACAACAACACGAATAATTTTTTAACGACAAATAATGAGTAAACTAAATAAAAATCACGGACATATTGCACTTTTTGTTGCCAACTTCATCTTTGGTCTCAACACCCCAATAACCAGATCTATAGTTCCGCAGACAATAGATCCCTTTGTGATGACATTCTTCAGAATGTTTGGTGCGGCAATACTATTCTGGTTTGCCTCATTATTTGTAAAAAAGGAACATGTACCCCGAAAAGATGTTGTAAGATTTTTCTTTGCATCACTATTCGCCATAGTACTCAACCAAACTGCATTTATCTATGGGTTATCCAAAACATCACCCATAGATGCATCGTTAGTTATTACGTTGTTGCCCATAGTTACAATGATTTTGGCAGCTATAATAATAAAGGAACCTATAACATTCAAAAAAGCAATAGGCGTTATCATTGGTGCCTCGGGTGCGCTAATTCTTATACTTGGAGGGAATAAAAATGGAGGCAGCAGTTCGTTTGCAGGCAATTTGATAGTATTGTCATCAGTGTTTTCTTTTGCTTTGTATCTAACTCTCTTCAAGGACTTAATAACCAAGTATTCACCAATCACTGCCATGAAATGGATGTTTTTGTTTGCAGCCATCCTGACGGTACCGATAAGCTACAAAATGCTAGCCGTAACCAACTTCTCTGCTTTTAACACAAGCATAATACTCAGAATTCTATACATTGTGGTACTAGCTACATTCTTCACCTACATGCTAATTCCTATCGGACAAAAGACACTGCGCCCCACTACAGTTAGCATGTACAACTACTTACAACCAATAGTTGCATCCTTTGCCACAGTAATATTAGGCTTAGATAAGTTTGGAGCAGATAAAATATTATCAGCAACTCTGGTATTTATAGGTGTATATCTGGTTACTCAAAGTAAATCCAGAAGCGGTTTAGCGTAACTTATGCTCATATACCGACACATTGCTGGCACCATCGGTTACGGTGAACACAAAATTTAGCTCACCACTTTTAGGCAATCGATCGCTGTCAAACTCATATGTATATACAGATGACTTGACATCGTGTGTGAACAATACAAAATCCTCATTGATAGTTCCTCTGAAACTAGCCACACCACTCATATTGTCACGAAGTCTCACCTCTATTTTGCGATTGGACATCCATGTTTGAAGATTTACAGGAGTGATAACCGGAGGAGTATTATCAACAGATACAGCATACCTATTGCCAAGCTCACGTATTGACACCTCCATGCCACCATTTTTATACACACCTCCCACCCAGCTGGGGCGTCCGGTAACTTCCACAATACCATATTGTTTTTTATTAGTCAAAGTATCAACATTTAGACCCATCCACATTTTGGCACTGCCATGTAAAGGAACCGGAGATGAGTGTACCTGAAATATATCAGAATAGTATGTTTCAGAAGAAATACGACTGTGAGAGTAGTTAATATCCTCATATAAATTTGCTCGAGGCACATCCAACACAAAGTTTGAATCTACAAATGCGTTGTGAAAGTTATAAGACATATAATTTACTGCATCTGCGCTCTTCTCAATTTCTTGATTTTTACCCACAACCACAAACGAATATACAAGAGTATTCCCATAGTTATCTTCCAACTCATAGCGCATACGATAATTTCGCTCTTCATTGATATCAATATATCCGTTGTTAATGGTTTTATAAAACTTAAGTGTATTGCCCGGAGTAACGAATGATCTCATATAAAATGATTTGCGCTCCTTCCAATCTTCATAATCAATAAGAGTGTTTAGCATCCTTGTATCAGAAAAAGAATACCTGTCGATGCTTTGAGAGAACACCTGCTCCTCATCAACAAAAAGCCTAACATGCTTCACACCATATATATTATGCTGCCCATTCATCTTATCGTATGCTTTTACTCCCACTCCTATTCTGCCCCATGCACTGATGGTTTGCCCTAAAGCCAAAGGTGAGCCCTGGTTATTTTTCTGCACATCAACACGCAATGGCTTGCCACTTCCATTTACCACACCTCTGCCGGCGATGGGATAAAAAGCTATCCCCCTTAAATCAGGCTTTTGAGTATCTGCAACCGTTTTTCCAAAGAAATTAAGAGGATCTATTGGATCCTGAGTCTTTGTATCGCGCACTTCGAAATGAAGATGCGGACCGCCGGAACTACCGGTATTGCCACTAAGAGCAATTTGCTGTCCTTGTTTAACGAGAAACATACCTTCTTCTGGGTACAACTCAACTCTAAAAGATTCTTTTTCATACTGTTGCTCCTTCACATATTTGGCTATATTCTCTGCAAAGCTGTTAAGGTGACCATATACTGTGGTGTGCCCCGTATCTTGGTGTGTTACATATAATGCCAATCCATATCCGCCCGGAGAAACACTAATTCGCGAAACATACCCATCGGCAACAGATAGTATAGGTTTATTCACAACCTGCTGAGTCTTATAATCCAATCCCGAATGAAAATGATTAGCACGAAGCTCGCCAAAATTGGCACTTAGTGCTATTGGCACATTAACGGGATTTGAATATGTTTGAGAGAAAGATTTAAAACAATGAGTAATTGCTATGATTGCAAAAAAAAGAACTATTTTATTTATTTTAATCATGTAGTCTATAATTATATGTAGATGCAAAAATAAGGCAATTATTATATTATACAAAAATAATAGACTTGCGCAGCCCCAATTAGTTCCCTATTAACTTTGAAGTTTGTAGTTTACTATATTGTTTACCGACTTTGAAAC
>CAZHWC010000086.1:0-9293 GCA_964535975.1 uncultured Proteiniphilum sp.
ATAACATCTCCCCCCTCTATTTCGACTGACTTCAGGAATGGGTCTACGGCCGCCATTGAATACACCTATGATACGAATGGCAATTTAACGAAAGATTTAAACAAGAATATTTCCCTGATAAAGTATAATACATTAAATTTGCCTAGCGTCATCACTTTTGCAGATGGAGTGACTGTAACTTATCTCTATGACGCAGTTGGAAGTAAGCTAAGCGTGGCTTACAATTCCGGCGGCACTACGGCAAAGACGGAATATGCGGGTAATAAGGTTTATAAGAACGGCACGTTGAGCATGCTCCTTACGGAGGGTGGTTATGCCACGTTATCGGGAACCACACCCACGTATTATTACTACCTGAGTGACCACCAGGGAAATAATCGGGTTGTTTTAAGCCAGTCAGGAACAGTGGAACAGGTGAATAACTACTACCCGTTTGGTGGAGCATTCGGAGAAGGGGTGCAAAATTCCAACCAGCCCTATAAATACAACGGAAAGGAGTTGGACCGCACCTTTGAATTGAACCTGTACGACTACGGTGCACGGCATTACGATGCCGCAATTGGCAGGTGGGGCACCATGGATCCGATGGCGGAGAAGTATTACTCGATTAGTCCGTATGCTTATGTGGCCAATAATCCGGTAAACAATATAGATTTGAGAGGGGATAGTATAACCACAGTTGTTACTTCAATAGTGAATGCCAGTGCTGTGAATACAACATATTATTACGGACAAGATGCAAATGGAAATTTTGGCTTTATTGACAGTAATGGTCAGATCTATTCCGGTGGTGATCAATTTGTAACCAGTTTAACTACGGCACTTGGAGATTTAAGAAGCGGAGTCAAAGGAAATGCTTTAGTTGAAGATTTGATGAATTCAACTAAAACTGTTCAAATTGCAAATTACAGTGGGAATAAGGCAGATCCTAATGGAAAATATGTTCTTTGGAATCCTGCATCTACCAATGGAGGCCCAGATCAAACAGGCAGCACAACTAGGCCTGCATATATTGGATTAGGTCATGAAATGGGACACATTCAAGATGTTTGGAATAAGACATATGATGCTTCTACATGGACTAAAATTACAGATGCTCAAGGAAACACAATAAATATACCTAATGCAGAAAAATATTCTACTCACGTTGAAAATCAATTGAGGTCAGAACATGGTATTTCCTTGAGGACTCACTATAGCCATGGAGTTAATTCAACAAGAATCCTGCAACCTGGAACAAATCAAAGCCTATTTTACAAAAGGACAGTAACAATTAGAGGGATAACAGTTCCTACAACCCCATACATTTATTAAACTATGAAAGCAAAAATTATTATTTTAATGGGATGCCTATTTCTAATGATTGACAGTTCTATATGCCAGAATTGGAATAATCTGTTTTGATTACTTTTGGAATATAAAAGCTGAAGAAGAATTTTATAAATAGAAATTTTGCTCTGCGTTGAGTACCTTTAGTTTTCGTAGCTTGGCACAACTACTTCAATTCTTTGATTTGGGAGTGAGTCATCTTATTACATCTGTTTCAGGAACTTTGCAGTTTTTGAAACTACATCTTTAAATGCTTCATCTACTTTTTCAAAAAACATGTGACCACTTTCATATAAATAAATCTCATTATACACATGAAGACTGCTCAACTTGTCTGCCAACTTGAAGTGTTGCAGAACGGGAACAAGGTGGTCTGTTTCGCCTCCGAAGGTAATTGTGGGTTTGGGGTGTAACTCAACCCATGTGATGGGGCTGGCATACTCTTCGGCAGAATAGCCCGAGGGTATATCCTTGGATTTGGCAATAAACCTCATACCCAAAGAGAACAATGGTTCGTTTGAATATGTAGCATCTGTGAGGTCGTTTGGCCCCACAATGTTTACAACAGCTTTAACTCTGTCTTTATCGTCATGCTTATATGAATAATACATGGCAAGGTGAGCACCTGCACTAAAGCCCATCATCACAAACTGAGGCTTAACACCAAGCACATCGGCATACTTTTCTATATAATCAACCACATTACCAACATCTTCGGGCTGAGTGGGTATCATATAGCGGGGAACTAAAGGATTTACCAGCCTATAGTTCATATTCACTATAGCATAGTCGCTGCCCAAGTGTGGTTGCAATGCTTCCACAAGGGGATTCATCTCTTCTTTATTGCCCTGAAGCCACGCTCCGCCATGAATTAGAATTAATACTTTGGTCTTTTGTGTGTTGCGATTGGCAGGCAGATGGATATCTACTTTCTGCAAAAGATCTTTTCCGTATTCTTCATCAAGCAGGGTTATTTTTTCAGCTGTTTTTGATCCGTCAATATTTGGTGCTAACTCTTTATCGCATCCCGAAAGGGTTATCAATAAAAATAGCAGGGCTATAAGAGATTTTACAATCCTCATGGTGGTATGTGTTTAGTGTTCTAAATAATATTCATTTCTTTTAATGTGGCTTCAAGATTCACATCATCGGTGAGGTGAATGGTGTGGAAGCCAAGCTTGCGGGCTGCCTCAATATTGTCGCCATTATCATCTATAAATAACGACTCTTCGGCTTTGATGTTATATCTGTTCAATAGCACATTATATATTGCAGGATCGGGTTTGATAAGTTTTTCATCTCCCGAAACAACAATTCCGTCGAGGTGTTTGAAGAAGTCATACAACTCAATTGCTATGGGAAGGGTTTCGGCTGACCAGTTTGTGAGTCCATAAACATTGTACTTATCTTTTAGCGGCTTCACCAGTTTGGTGTTTTCCTCAAAGGTGCCTCCCAGCATCTCTACCCATCTGCCATAGTACATTCCTATTTCGTCTTTGAAGTCAGGATGTTCTTCCTGTTTCTCTAAAGTGGCTTTGGCAATGGGGTAACCGGCATCCTGGTTGATATTCCAGCTATAAGGGCATATCTCGTTGAGGAAGTAGTGCATATCTTCTTCCTTGTCAAATATTTTGCCATATAAATACACGGGGTTCCAATCAATTAACACCCCGCCAAAATCAAACACTATGTTTTTTATCTGTTTCATATTCTTTTATTTTCTTATTAACATATCCAAAAGTACAAAATAATTTTTGATTTTGAAGAAAAGGGTCTTAAACATATATCAAACAGCCGTCAAACACTATTTTAATATTAAATAACTGATACAAAAAGGGATATCAATATGTTTTTAATTAAATTTGCGGGCTTTAAAGTAGTAATAGTGCATAAAAAGATAATCCTGCTCATATTTTCTGTTATATTTTTGGCGTCGTGTGGTGTCAGAAAGACAACTGTGTCTCCTGCGGCAAAATCAGCCGGGGTGCAATATGATATACTGGATTATGGCATGGAGCACTTGAACAAACCCTACCGATATGCAGGAAAGGGTCCTAATTCGTTTGACTGTTCGGGGTTTACATCTTTTGTTTTCAGAAAATATGGCTACAGACTTAGCACCAGTTCGTCGGGACAAGCTAGACAGGTGCCCAGCATCGACAGAAAAGAGGACTTGAGAATTGGTGACCTTGTGTTTTTTGAAGGCAGGCCGCAAAATGGCAATGTGGGACATGTGGGTATTGTGAAGGAGGTTTTGCCGAATGGCAATTTCACTTTCTTGCATGCTTCAACAAGTTATGGTGTGATTGTTTCGCGCTCTACAGAGCCTTATTATGCGGTGAGATATCTGCATGGGGGGCGTGTGATAAAGGAAAATAACCATGTGGTGCTGGCAAAGCGCAACGCAAAGCCTGTTGACGAGGCTCCATCTGCCAAAGAACTGATAAGAACCAAGAGCAAAACCGAGGATAAAAAAGAGCCTGTGGTGGTGAAGGCACCCAAAACTATAACCGAGAAGGAACTGGAACTTTCAAACAATGTGGTTGCAGATAATACAGTTGCCAGAAACGACTCTGTGATAATTCATACGCGACAAATTGCGCTTCCTGTTTCGGGACAACCTGCTAAAGAGAGTAGCGAGAAAGAGGCAACTATATCTAAGGCCGCGACAAGGGTTAACAACAGGGGTGTGCCAAAGCCAAAGACTGTGAATAATGAGGGTGGAAAAGATCCTTTGCAATATAAGGTGATGCCCGGCGATACTTTGTATTCTATTTCACGCCAACACTCATGTAGCATTGACCAAATTAAAGAATGGAATCCACACTTAGACAATAACTTAAGAGCCGGGGAGACCATAAACATATACCAATAGCAAACATTTTCATCACTTTTGATGTTCAATCTTAAGAGATGATTTAACAAAGGACAATTAACATATCACTTTTTCTTCTATTTATATTTCTCGCCACATCATTTGTGAGTGAGTAGCTCCTTTATTATCATCTTACAATAAAGTAAATATAGAAAAGAGCTGTAAGAGGGATAGCCTCTTTTCCTTTCGATAAAAAATTAAAACAATCAAACAGAATATGAAAATTAGAACTATTATAACAATGGTTGTAGTCCTTGCAATGGCTATAACAATAACTTCGTGTGACAATAAAAACAAAAACAAAGTGACTATCACAATACTGCAAACGGCCGATATTCATGGTCAGCTGGACACTCATGAGGAGATGTTTGTGGAAGACAATAAGGTTGTATTCAGAAAGCGAGGCGGTATGGCAAACATCAAATCTTTATTTGATGCGGAGAGAGCCAATAACCCGGGTCGCACTGTGGTGATAGATGCGGGCGACCTGATTCAGGGAAGTGGTTATGCTGTATCATCGGAGGGAAGAATCTTTTCGGAGATTGTGCAGCAGATGAATTATGACTTGATGATGCCCGGCAACTGGGAGGTGGTATATGGCAAGGAGCGAATGATGGAGGTGATGACAAACTATAATACTAATGTTATTGCCCAGAATATGTATCACGATGAAACTGGTGAGAACTTGTTTCCTCCTTACTGGACTACGACAATTGAGGGTATTAAGCTTGCTTTTATTGGTGTGAACGATCCTGATATTCCATTTCGTCAGGCACCAAGTTACAGCAAGGGAATAAGCTTTAGCGGCATAGACGGAAGACTTGAGGATGTTATCAACAAGGTGAAAGAGGGGGAGAAACCCAATGCTCTTTTCCTGGTTACGCATATCGGAATATTTAAACAGGTGGACCTGGCAAGCAATAAGCTGAGCGAGGGTGTGGCTTACATTCTGGGCGCCGATACTCACGAGCGCATTAGAGAGCCAATAGAGGGTGAATACTCTAAGGTGGTGGAGCCGGGTGCGTTCGGATCGTTTGTTGGGAAGCTTGTTCTAAACTTTGAGGATGGAAAGATTGTATCTGATGAATACGAACTAATTGAGGTTGACCCTGTGAAGTATCCGCAGGATAAGGAGTTGCAGGCAACAATAGACAAACTAAAATCTCCATATGAAGAGGAGCTTGAAAGAGTTGTGGGATACACGTCTACCCCACTCTACAGATATCTGACTGTTGAGAATGCAATGGATAATATGATTACCGATGCAATGATGTGGAAGACTAATGTTGATATTTCATTATCTAACGGTTTTAGGTTTGGGAATCCTATTGTGCCGGTAGATGGCGAGCCTGCACCAATAACACGTAATGACGTGTGGAACATGCTGCCTGTGAATGACTTTGTGAAAACAGGGAGTGTAACCGGCGAGCAAATAAAGAATTGGCTTGAAAAAGAGGCCAACAATGTGTTTGCCAAGAATCCTGCTGAAAGATTTGGCGGATGGTTTGTAAGGTTCTCAGGTATGGAGGTGAGATTTGACAGTTCAAAAGATTTTGGTGAGAGAATAGAGTCTGTGATAATTAAGGGCAAACCCCTGGATATGAACAAGACTTACAGAATTTCGGCGTGTTTGCGAGAGGGTGATCCTGATGATATGCTTTGCAGGATTCCAAATGTGAAGAATGTGAAGACTGAAAGCTACACAATGCACGATGCACTCATTGAATATCTTGAAAAGTTTTCACCCGTCTCGCCAAAGATAGACGGCAGAGCACTTGCAACAGACTTGGGAGAGTTTACATTCTCTACTTTGCCGGGCACTAATTACGAATTTAAATAATTGAAAAACAACACGAAGGATTTATAAGCTTGGGATTGCAATATAATCTCAATCACACAAATAAAATAGCGACACAAAACATTGCCGAAGAACAATTCTTGGCAATGTTTTTTGTACTTTTGTGTCGATAATAAAAAAACAAAACAAAATAATGATTACAGCAGACCAATTGAAAGAGGCATTGGAGCGCGTGCATGCGCTGAGGGGGTATCTTTGACATAGATTCAAAGACTATACAACTGGAAGAAGAAGAATTAAAAACACAAGCACCCGATTTTTGGAACGATAATAAAGCGGCAGAGGCTCAGATGAAGATTGTGCGTGAGCTAAAGTCGTGGATAACTGCTTTTAATGAAGTGAACCGGGCAACTGAGGAGCTGGAACTGGCTTTTGACTTTGTGAAAGAAGAAATCATAAGCGAGGAGGAACTTGATGAAACCTACGCAAAGGCTGTTAAGCTGATTGATGATTTGGAGCTTCGAAATATGTTGCGTCGAGAAGAAGACCAACTTGGTGCGGTATTAAAGATAAATGCAGGTGCAGGTGGCACCGAGAGTCAGGACTGGGCATCAATGTTGTTTCGTATGTATCAGCGATGGTGTGACAGCAAAGGCTACAAAACCACCGTTACAAACTGGCTTGATGGTGATGATGCGGGTATAAAAACTGCCACTATGCAAGTTGAGGGAGATATAGCATATGGTTTTCTGAAGAGTGAGAACGGTGTTCACCGCCTTGTGCGTGTATCGCCTTATAATGCTCAGGGAAAACGTATGACATCATTTGCATCGGTGTTTGTGGTACCGTTGGTTGACGACAGCATTGAGGTGGATGTGAACACTGCTAATATCACATGGGATACTTTCCGCTCGTCAGGGGCAGGTGGTCAGCACGTTAACAAGGTGGAAACCGGTGTGCGATTGCATTATACTTACACAGACACAACAGGCGAAGAGCATCAGATTGTAATTGAAAACACTGAAGGTCGCTCACAAATGGCAAACCGCGAGAGTGCCATCAGGATGTTGAAGTCGCAGGTTTATGAAATTGAACTGGAACAACGCCGCGCAGCCCAGGCAAAGATTGAGGCCGGCAAGAAAAAGATAGAATGGGGTTCGCAAATTCGCAGTTATGTTTTTGATGACAGACGCGTGAAGGACCACAGAACAAACTATCAGACATCAAACGTGAATGCTGTGATGGATGGAGATTTGGATGATTTTATCAAAGCCTATCTAATGGAGTTTGGAGGAGAAGATTAAAATACATCTGTTGACAAGCTGTTGATAAGTGTTGAAAACTAATCAACACTATGTTGAAAAGACGGGGGTGTATCACAATGTGATTTCACCCCCTTTTCTATTTATAAGCCTATCAGAGAACAGTTTAAAGTAATAAGAGCGACAGACTTCTTTACATTATTCGGTTATCATGTTCTCAACTTATTCTAATATCTTATTTTCAACAGATAAACCAAACAAAGCAAAATCATATTTTGAAGGATCCTCAGGATCTAGCTTTCGAAGATTATCAGTAAGCTCCATAGCTGTTTTCCAATCTGTTTGGGGGCGTGTTATTAATCCGAACTGACGCGCAGTGCGGTCAACATGCACATCTATTGGGCACACAAGATGACGCGGATGAATCTTTTTCCACAATCCAAAGTCCACACCACAGTTATCATCACGCACCATCCAGCGGAGATACATGTTTAGCCTTTTGCAGGTGGAGTTACGGGCAGGTGTTGCCACGTGCTTTCGTGTGCGTTGTGGCGCATTGGGACTGTCGAAGAAGTATTTCTCAAAATGCACTAATGAGCTTTCCATATCCACAAACCCGGAAGGTGGGATGAAGGCATCCTCAAGACTATCATATTGTGAATAATGCCTGTTCAGGAAGTCCACAAAGTATAGCAAATCTGTATCATTGAATGTGCGGTGCTTGAAACCCAAAAGGTTTTTCAAATCCTCATCTGAGTGATTAAGAATAAACTTATAAGGCTCGCCACCCATTCGGTCAACAAGATCAAATGTTTTGTTAATTATAGTCTTGCGTTGTCCCCACGCAAAGATAGATGCAAAGAATCCTGTTATTTCTATATCTTGTTTTAATGAAAAAGAGTGTGGAATGGATATTGGATCACTTTCGATAAATGACTTTTGGTTATACTCAATAACCTTCTCATCCATAAAACTCTTCAAATCATTTGGTAGTCGTTTCATTGTTTTATTATATATATGCTGTTTGCTACAAAGATAAACAATGATACGACACAGGCATATCTCATAATAAATTTTGATATATCATTGACTCTACTCCTTACCCGTGAGGTCGTATATCTCTTTTATTATTTCCAGCTCGCCAACGAAGTCAAAGTTAAGGTCGTGAAGGCGTGCATCTTTTATATCAAAGACCCAGCCCGCCACTTTGGGAAATCCATTCTGGTAGTACGACTTTTGCACCTCTGCCAGTTTCATCACATTGCGACACTGTTCGTATGTATTAATCTCAACAAGCCTACGATATCTATCTTCCGAGTCTCCGATATTGTTAAGCTCATTTTTGTGCAAGTTGTAAACATCGCGTAGAGAGCACAACCATGGATTTAACATTCCAAAATCTTGGTGTTGCATGGCTGCCCTTACCCCTCCACACTCATAATGCCCACAAACAATAATAAACTTAACCTTTAGCGTCTGAACAGCATAGTTTATTACCGAAAGGGCACTCAAATCGGTGGGGTTTACCATATTGGCAATGTTACGATGTATAAATACCTCTCCCGGTTTCAGACCCATTATCTGATTAGGATGCACCCTGCTGTCGGAACAGCCAATATATAAAAAATCGGGATGCTGCTCGGCAGCTAACAGATCGAACAACTGAGGGTTCAGTTCTCTATTCCTTTCAATCCATGCTTTATTGGATTCAAAAATCTTATCGTATTTCTCCTGATCAGTCATAGCTCCACAGTTTTAAAGAGATTAGCTTTTAAAGATAATATATGTTTGAATATGCAAGCACATTCATGTTTAGAATTAATCTGTCAAAGGTATGACTTTAACATAAACGGATACAAAAAGCAGTGTAAAAGATAGAGTTTTCATTATTTTGATAATAAACAAACAATCATTAATAAGCAATGTTTATATGGGTAGAGGATTTTTTATTTGCAAAAACATCTTACATTTGTAAAAAGATACTATTAGTAAACATTGAACATAATTATGAATAACATATCCAAGACAA
>CAZHWC010000087.1:0-9176 GCA_964535975.1 uncultured Proteiniphilum sp.
CTTTTTCCAAGTTTAAATATGAACCAACGAGTAGTGTTTAGTCCTTTTTCCAAGTTTAGAGATGAACCAACAAGTAGTGTTCAGTCCTTTTTCTAAGTTTAAATATGATCCAACAAGTAGTGTTTAGTCCTTTCCTTAAATGCTGAAAAAATATTGTGGTATACTATCATTTGTTTAATATTTTCCTTATTTTATTTCTTTTTATCAATTATTCCTCTATCTTTGCAACAAATTCATTGTGATAAATGAGAGGATTGTTTACTAAATATTCACACACAACTACAACAATGCGTATGACCCCTTGGGGGGTTGTATAATTTATCATATCCGTAAGCATACATTGCTGTTTTGATGAAATTCCTATTCATCATTCTTAAAATCAATCTATTATAAATTTTTCAAACACAATCGTTAATCTATTTAGCGATTTTAATATATTCATAATATTATGAAGGTTATGAAATTTGGCGGTTCGTCCGTTGAAACTCCGGAGGGTTTAGAGTTAGTCAAGAACATAGTAGAAAAGGAGGCATCTCCGGTAATTGTTGTGGTTTCTGCATTAGGTGGTGTTACTGATAGGTTGCTTTTGGCGGCCGATTTTGCACATAAAGGCAATTCGGGCTACAAATCGCTCTTGGATGAAATAATGCAAAAGCACGAGAAAGTGATTGAGCAGTCTGTGGCAGATGACGAGGATAGAGTTGAACTGAAAGAAAAGGTTAGTTTGCTTTTTGAAGACCTTAGAAATATATTAAGAGGTGTATTTTTGATTGGCGACTTATCTCAAAAAACTTCAGACAAGATTGTTAGTTATGGTGAGCGCCTTTCGTCTTTGATAATAAGCCGAGTGATTGAAGGTGCACAACTGTATGATGCTACTGAGTTTATTAAAACAAATAAGCACTTTGATCATCATATCCCAGATCTTCTTAAATCTAATGAGCTCATTGTAGGTACGTTTAAAGAAACTCCAATAAACAAAGTGGCAGTTGTGCCCGGTTTTATCTCTTCAAGTTCTGTTGGTGATGATATTACTAACATTGGCAGAGGGGGATCAGATTACACAGCGGCAATTATTGCTGCGGCAATGGATGCCTCTATGCTTGAGATTTGGACCGATGTGGACGGCTTTATGACTGCCGATCCAAAGATAATAAGCACTGCATATGTTATTAATGAGTTGTCATTTACGGAGGCTATTGAGCTTTCAAACTTTGGTGCTAAAGTAATTTATCCGCCTACAATCTTCCCTGTTTATCATAAGAATATTCCTATCTATGTGAAGAATACATACAAGTCGGATTGTCAGGGAACTCTTATAAAAAACATTAAGCCCACACCAAAAGGCAAGATAATAAAGGGTATATCCTCAATTAATGATACAGCACTTATTACTATTCAGGGTTTGGGAATGGTAGGAGTGATTGGTGTTAATAAGCGAATCTTTACAGCATTGGCCGATCATGGCATTAGTGTGTTTCTGGTTTCTCAGGCTTCGTCCGAGAATAGTACATCTATTGGTGTGCGCTCTCAGGATGCACCATTGTCTCAGGAGGTATTGAGCCAAGAGTTTAAGGATGAGATTGCAATGGGCAGTATCAATGAAATTATTGTTGAGTATGACTTGGCAACGGTGGCGATTGTGGGACAAAATATGAAACATGTTCCGGGTATTGCCGGCAAGTTTTTTGGTGCATTGGGGCGTAATGGAATTAGCATTGTGGCTTTAGCGCAGGGGGCAGGTGAGACAAATATTTCGTGTGTAGTTTCTAAGTCAGATCTTAAAAAATCGCTTAATGTGATTCATGACTCCTTCTTCCTTTCTCAATATAAGGATTTAAATCTTTTTGTTATAGGAACGGGTACTGTAGGTGGCAAACTTTTAGACCAGATAAAGCAACAGCAGCAGACTCTTAAGGAGCAAAATAAGCTGAGAATGAATGTGGTGGGTATTGCCAACGGTCGCAAGGCTTTGTTTGATAGAAATGGTATAGATCTTGATGGGTATTACGATAGCCTAATGAAAAATGGCATTAATAGTTCGCCGGAAATCATTAGAGATGAAATACTGAAGATGAATATTTTCAACTCTGTGTTTGTTGACTGCACTGCAAGTGATAAGGTGTCGGTGTTGTATCAGGACTTTATTTCCAGAAATATATCAGTGGTAACCGCCAATAAGATAGCTGCATCATCAGAATATGAGTATTATCGTAGTTTGAAGGACGCTGCCCGAAACTCGGGTGTGAAGTTTCTGTTTGAGACCAATGTGGGTGCAGGTTTACCAATTATAAACACAATGAACTCACTGACAAACTCGGGTGATCAGATTGTAAAGCTTGAGGCTGTGTTGTCAGGAACTCTGAATTTTATTTTCAATACCTTAAGTGAAGATATTCCATTTAGTAAGGCAATTAAGCTTGCAGTAGAGGCACAGTTTGCTGAGCCTGACCCACGTATTGATTTGAGTGGATTGGATGTTACCCGCAAGCTGGTTATTTTGTCGCGTGAGGCAGGTGCTATAATAAATCAATCGGATGTATCGAAGAATTTATTTGTGCCTCAAAAGTATTTTGATGGGTCACTTGATGAGTTTTGGGACACAATTTCGGAAATGGATGCATCGTTTGAAGAGCGTCGCAAGCAATTGGAGAAAGAGGACAAGAAGCTTCGCTTTGTTGCTACATATGATCAGGGAAAATGTGAGGTTGGACTTAAAGAGGTTGAAAAGGGACATCCTTTCTACGACCTGGAAGGAAGTAACAATATAATTATGATTACTACTCAGCGCTATAATGAGTATCCAATGGTGATAAAGGGATATGGAGCCGGGGCAAGTGTTACGGCAGCAGGTGTGTTTTCCGATATTATCTCTATTGCCAATATTAGATAGACCGATATTTTCTAAAAGCTAAGAGTATGAAACATATAATAATATTAGGTGATGGGATGGCAGATGAGCCCATTGCCATGTTGGGAGATAAAACCCCATTGCAGTATGCAAGCACTCCATATATGGATATGCTTGCAAAAAAAGGAAGAAGCGGGCTACTTGACACTATTCCTGAGGGGATGGCCCCTGGAAGTGAGATAGCCAATATGTCTGTTTTGGGATATGATGTGCCAAAAGTATATGAGGGTAGAGGAGTGTTGGAGGCTGCCAGCATGGGCGTTGATGTATTGCCCGGTGAGCTTGCAATGCGCTGCAACCTTGTATGTATAAATGGTGATTTGCTTAAAAATCATTCAGCAGGTCATATCTCTACTGAAGAGGCAACTGAACTTATTGATTATCTAAATAAAGAACTTGGAGACGATATTTTTAGCTTTTATCCGGGCGTGTCGTATAGGCATTTGCTAAAGATGAAAGGTGGAGATAAACATATATACTGTCGTCCTCCTCATGATATCCCTGAAACTCCTTTTATTCCACACCTTGTTGCGGCTGAGGAGGACAGTGGTAATGAAACGGCAAAGAAACTGAATGAATTGATTCTTAAATCTCAGGAAGTACTTGCTAATCATCCAATCAATTTAAAACGAATAAGTGAAGGCAAAGACCCTGCAAACAGTATATGGGTGTGGTCGCCTGGATATCGTCCTAAGATGAAGGAACTGAAAGAGATGTATCCTATAGAAAGTGGAGTAGTTATTTCTGCTGTCGATCTTATCCGTGGTATTGGTGTTTATGCCGGTCTTGAAGTTGTGTTGGTAGATGGTGCCACGGGCTTGTATGATACCAACTATGAGGGTAAGGCAGAGGCTGCTTTAAAAGCTTTAAAGGATAATGATTTTGTTTACCTTCATATTGAAGCGAGTGATGAAGCTGGTCATGAAGGTGATGTTGCATTAAAAGTAAAAACTATTGAGTATTTGGATTCCCGAGTTGTAAAACCAATTTATGAAGAGATTAAAAATTGGGATGAAGAGGTGGTGATTTCCATATTGCCCGATCATCCAACACCCTGTGCTATACGCACGCACACACGAGAGCCAATACCATTTCTTATATACAGTAAAAATATTCAACCCGATGAGGTTGCAACTTATGATGAGGTTGCAGCAAAGAGTGGCTCGTATGGGCTGCTGAAGGGTGATGATTTTATGAAAGTCCTTTTTGAGAATTAAATAACGAAACACTTATGAATTATTATAGTACAGCTGGCGATAAATCAAAAACCACACTTCAGGAAGCAGTAGTAAGAGGTTTGGCTTCTGATAAGGGTTTGTTTATGCCGGAAGAATTAAAAAAATTGGCTGAAAGTTTTTATGAAAATATAGCAGATATGTCTTTGCAGGATATTGCAAGCGCAGTGGCAGTACACCTGTTTGGAGAAGATATACCTGAAGATAAAATATCACAAATAGCTAAAGAAGCATTAGACTTTGATATTCCATTGGTAGAGGTAGAAGAAGGAATTTACTCTCTTGAGCTGTTTCATGGTCCTACTTTTGCTTTTAAGGATGTAGGAGCCAGATTTATGGCGCGCATGCTTTCATATTTTGTGAAAGAGGAGTCTCAGGATATGGTTAATGTGCTTGTGGCTACTTCCGGAGATACGGGAAGTGCAGTTGCAAACGGATTCTTGGGTGTAGATGGAATAAGGGTGTTTGTTTTATATCCCTCGGGCAAGGTTAGTGATATACAGGAAGCACAGTTTACTACATTGGGAAAGAATATTGTTGCAATTGAAGTGGATGGCACGTTTGATGACTGCCAGGCATTGGTTAAATCTGCTTTCATGGATGATAATCTTAAGAGTCAGATGAACCTTACGTCTGCCAATTCAATAAATGTTGCAAGATTCTTGCCTCAATCATTTTATTACTTTTATGCCTATGCTCAGTTGATGAAAATGGGTGTGGAAAAGGATGTGGTGGTATCGGTGCCCAGTGGTAATTTGGGCAACCTTACAGCCGGATTGTTTGCAAAGCATATGGGGCTTGATATAAAGAGATTTATTGCAGCCAACAACCGCAATGATGTGTTTTTTAATTATCTGCAAACGGGTGATTATGCCCCTAAAGCCTCTGTTCAAACTATTGCCAATGCAATGGATGTGGGAAATCCAAGCAACTTTGACAGAATCCTTGATTTATATAATCACTCTCACGAAAGTATATCGGCTGATATTTCAGGTTTTAGATACACAGATGAGGAGATAAGAGATATAATTGAACAGGTGTATTCTGAGAAAGGTTATCTGCTTGATCCACATGGTGCTTGTGCATATATGGCAACGAAAGAAGACTTGAAGCCGGGGGAAGTTGGAGTGTTTTTAGGAACAGCACATCCTGCTAAATTTAAAGACGTTGTGGAGGAGTGTATTAAACACTTGGTTGAGGTGCCTGACAGATTAGCTGCATTTATGAAAGAAGATAAGCAGACAATTAAAATTAGTGCCAATTACTCTGAGTTTAGGAATTTGTTGCTTGAGAATGCTTAGTCAATTGAGCTAAACTACTACTGTTAAGCATTATTTTTGATTTTTAAAGTCATTATTATAGCTTATTTCATTAGTTTTGTGCTCTGAAACCAAACTCAGCTGGCTTTTCTAAATGAGGCAACTATTTCTCAACATAACAATACTAATCACATCTATTGTGCTTATTCAGTGCTCTTCAATAAAAAGAGCTAGTAAGGCTGCAGTAGATAGTGATGATAGTTCTATTGTTGTAGGTGAGAGTGAAGTGCCGGGAATAATTGTAGATAAGGACTCAATAGAAGTTGATGTTAAGTCTCTTATAGATACCATTAAAAAGGCTGTTGTTGAGAAAGCAGATTCATTGGGTACAGACATCTTGAAGTCTGATTCATTGTTGAAAGATATTTCAAAAGATTTAGATACTTCGAAGGTTTTAGCTATAAGTGATTCTTTGGCTTTAGACTCAACACTTGTTTTGGAGCAACCAAAGGAGAAGCTTGAAGTGGCTGTGGAATATACTGCTCAGGACTCTATAGTATTTACCAAGGATAATATGGGTTATTTGTATGGTGATGCAGATGTCAAGTATGGTGATTTGAATATCAAAGGTGAGTATATCATTGCTGATATGGATAGCAGCCTTATTTCATCAACTTTTGGTGTTGACTCGTTAGGAAAAGAATTTGGTTATCCGGTCTTCACACAAGGTGGTACTGAATATGAGATGAAGGCTGTTAAATATAACTTTGAAACAGGTAAAGCCTTTATTAATAATGTAATTACACAAGAAGGTGAGGGGCATATAGTAGCTAACACTGCCAAGAAAAATGCCGATAACTCTTTTTATATGGTTAATGCAAAATATACAACCTGTGACTTGCACGACCATCCACACTTTTATATCAATTTGTCTAAAGCAAAAGTGCGTCCGGGTAAGGATGTAGTGACAGGTCCTGCCTGGTTGGTAGTTGCCGATGTGCCATTGTTTCCCATAGTGTTGCCATTTGCTTTCTTTCCTTTCACTGACAACTATTCGTCAGGAATTATTATGCCTTCGTATGGTGACGAGATGGAACGTGGTTTCTATCTTCATAATGGTGGGTATTATCTGGCTATAAGTGACTATGTGGATTTAGCATTGACGGGAGAGATATACACTAAAGGATCGTGGGGACTAAGTGCTCGTTCAAATTATCGCAAAAGATATAAATACTCTGGTAGTTTCAATGCAAATTATCTTAATACTGTAATAGGTGATAAGTCTCTAAAGGATTTGAATATACCCGGAGCTTATTCTGTTTCGAAAGACTTTAAGATCAACTGGACGCATTCACAGGATCCAAAGGCTAATATGTATAGAACTCTGTCGGCAAGTGTAAACTTCTCTACCAGCCGTGCCAATATGAATGACCTTAACAGTTTATACAGACCTGAATCGTCAAACAATACTAAAAGTTCGAGTGTCAATCTAACTCAGCGCTTTCCTGAATCACCATGGAGTTTGTCGGCATCTATGAACATAAACCAGGTGTCGCGTGACTCTACCATATCTGCTACTTTGCCAAACGTATCGGTTACGATGAATAGGATATATCCTTTTAAAAAGAAAAAGTCGGTAGGTGATGAGAAATGGTTTGAGAAGATTTCGATGAGCTATTCGGGTGAATTCAGAAACTCAATCCATACAAAGGAGGATAAGTTCTTTAATTCAAACTTGATTAAGGACTGGCAAAATGGGATGAAGCATAATATTCCTGTAAGTGCTACCTTCTCACTATTTAATTCAATTCAGATAACTCCTTCATTTACATACACAGAACGTTGGTATACAGGTGCAATAAAAGAAGCATGGGACCCTATGGCTAAGCAAAATGTGGTTGTAGATACTATCAATGGCTTTAACCGTGTGTATGATTATAGCACATCTATAAGTGCTAATACAAAACTTTATGGTATGTATGTGCCGTGGAAAGTTTTTGGGAATAAAGTACAGGCAATTCGTCACGTGTTTTCTCCAAGCATAAGTTTAAGTTACAGACCTGACTTTGGGGATCCCAGATATGGTTTTTATGAGACATATAGCTATAAAAATGAGTTTGGTGATGATGTGCAATATACTTATTCTCCATACTCTCGCATGATGTTTGGTACTGCATCAAAAGGAAAAAGTGGTAGTATTGGTTTCGACTTTAAGAACAACCTTGAAATGAAGGTGAGAAGCGAAAGTGATAGTACCGGATATAAGAAGATAAGCCTTATTGATGACCTTGGTATAAACTTTAGTCATAACCTGATGGCTGACTCTATGAAGTGGAGTATGATTAATACAAATATCAGATTGAAGTTTTCTAAGTCATATACACTTAGCATGAGTGCCACATGGGATCCATATATATACGAGTTAGACAAAAATGATCAGCCTGTGGCTGTTGATAAGCTTAGAATCTTAAATGGGAAGGGATTTGGCAAACTGCAAAGCACAGGTACATCATTCTCATATTCAATTAATCAGAGTACACTGAAAGATTTGTTTTCAAAGAAGGATAAGCCTAATGAAAATAAAGAGGATAAAGAAAATGATGTTGCACAATTGGATGATGGTACAATTGGAAGAAACCCACGAGAAACCGGTGGGGGACGTAGTGTGTTTGATGCAGGGGACTCTCTTGGTGAGTTTGATGATGATGGGTATCTAAAGAATGAGATTCAATGGAACTTGTCATTCAATTATTCTGTTAGGTATGGTTATGACAGATCTAATTTTAACAGAAAGAAAATGGAATATCCCGGAATGCTGACGCATAGTCTTGGCTTTAATGGATCTCTGCAACCAACCAAGAATTGGAGTATGACGTTTAATACTGATTATAACTTTGACCTTAATAAGTTTACAAGCATAAATATGTCGCTGACTCGCAACTTACACTGTTGGAGTATGTCTGCCAGCTTTATACCAATTGGGCCATACAAGTCATATAACTTTGTTATTCGTGCCGATGCATCGTTATTGCAAGACTTGAAATATGAGCAGCGTAACTCTCCATACGACAGGAATACTAATTGGTATTAACCCCAAAGCTTTTTCATCAATTCATTCATCTTAATTTCTGAGGCATTAGGTTGTGCTTCCCAGAACTTATTGTTTTTAAGTTCCGGAGGCATATACTCTTGTTTTACAAAGTTGTTCTCAAAGTCGTGTGAGTATTTATACTCTTTTCCATAATCCAACTCTTTCATTAGTGATGTTGGAGCATTCCTTAAATGAAGTGGAACGGGTAGATTGCCTGTTTCATTTACCTTTGCAATGGCTTTGTCTATTGAGAGGTATGCTGAGTTGCTTTTGGGAGAAGTGGCAAGATATATGGTTGTTTGTGCAAGAACTATTCTGCCTTCGGGCCAACCAATCTTTTGTAGTGTGTCGAAACATGCATTGGCAAGAAGCAAGGCATTAGGATTTGCCAGTCCGATATCTTCAGCAGCAGAAATAACTAAGCGACGAGCTATGAACTTTGGATCTTCTCCACCGGCTACCATGCGTGCCAACCAATATATGGCAGCATCAGGATCGCTGCCTCTAATAGATTTTATAAACGCAGAGATGATATCATAATGCATTTCGCCACCCTTATCATAAGCCGCCGGGTTTTCTTGCAACCTATCTGTTACATCCTTGTCAGTAATAATAATCTCATCATCATCCTCGTGAGCAGTCACCACAAGATCTATAATATTTAGAAGCTTACGAGCATC
>CAZHWC010000088.1:0-9170 GCA_964535975.1 uncultured Proteiniphilum sp.
TTGTTGGTGCTGCTGCCTCCGTCTGGAAGAAACTCTTTGACAGGGGTGTCAACTTTATAATTGTTGTTAGAATAGTTTTGGAATGCATTTATCTCATAAGTGAAACCATTATCTAGTGTGTGTCCAAAATTAAAGTATGATTTGTGGGTATTGAACGACCCATATGAATATGATGCATCAAGACTCCATTTTTTTTCGGATCCTTTTTTTGTAACAATATTTATTACTCCACCAATTGCGTCTGTTCCAAACTCCACCGGTACTACTCCTTTGTATACCTCAATACGATCAGCATAATTGGTAGGGATATTATTAATGTTAAACGATTGCCCAACGCCATCTTGGGGCACTCCATCAATAAAAACCTTAACGTGTTTGCCACTAAACCCATCCATCATTATTTGCATGTCGGAACCTACACCGCCTGTTTCTCTAATTCTCATTCCTGATACTTTGTTTAGCATCCCTGAGATATTGGCTGTTGAGTTATGTTGTATTTTAGCATCTATTGCAACTGCGTTGAAAGGAGATTCGTTAATTCGCTTAACTGCAGATCTTCCTTGAATTACAACTTCTTGTAGGGCATATCTTTTTTCGTTCAGTGATATATTTATATTGTCCTTTAGATTGGCTTTTATATTTAACTTTTGCTCATAATTGTCGTATCCAATCATCTGAACACATAAAGTGTATTCTCCTAAATTTGCTATTAGCTTATAATTACCTTTAATGTCGGACTGAGTACTTTGCTGAGTCTCTTTTAAGTAAATAGTTGCATACTCGATTGGAATGCCATTGTTGTCTGTAACTTTTCCTTTAATAGCTGTGGCATTACTCTTTTGTGCAAATGTTGAAATGGGAAATACTATAAATATTATTACTCCAATAATTCTAATTAGTGGACGGTAACCTTTAAAATGATTCATTTTTAACGTTTGAGTGGATTATCTAAAACTACATTGCAAAATTACATATAGTCTATTTTAGCTACAATCCCACAAAATGAGTATTATTGATGTTTTGAATACCCAATAACTATGATGTATATTGTTTGTTTAATAAACCAACAGTATCATTTGTTTGTTACAGAATGAAAAACATTATTGTAATTTATCCTTAATTATAAAAAGTATATGAATCTTCAGTCGCCTAAGCCAATTATTGACAATTCAGATATCAAAAAACTCCGTTTTAGAGATACTCCTTTTGTAAATCTTATGAATAAGAGAGTATATAATGTTCTTATAATTGCTTCTCAATATGATATGTTTATTCTTGAAGATGATGGAAGAGTAGATGAGCAGATTTTTAATGAATATACTTCGCTTAACCTTAGATATCCACCGCGATTTACACAAGTGTTTAATGTTGAAGAGGCTCTTGGTGAGCTTAGGACTAACAGATTTGAGCTAATTATATGTATGCCAAATATGGATAATCATGAGATATTTAGTGATATTAAAATTATTGATAATGCGTATCCATTAATTCCAATAGTGTTATTGACTCCATTTTCGAAATCTGTTACACGTATATTAGAAAAGGAGGATTTGTCGGGGATAGATTATGTTTTTAGCTGGTTGGGGAATGCTGATTTGTTGCTGGCTATTATTAAACTTATTGAGGATAAGATGAATGTTGAGGTTGATGTTAAAACTGTTGGAGTACAAACTATAATGTTGGTTGAGGACTCTGTGAGGTTTTATTCATCCGCTTTGCCTATGCTATACAAATATGTTCTTAGTGAGTCAAAAGAATTTTCAAAAGAGGCTCTTAATGATCATTTGCGTATGATGCGTATGCGCGGCAGACCTAAAATATTATTTGCTCGTAATTATGAAGAGGCTATGGAGTTGTATGGTAAATACGGAGACAATATGCTTGGGATTATTACTGATATAACTTTTGATCGAGAGGGTATGCGTGATCAACTTGCCGGGAAGAGACTGGGTGAATGGATTAGAGGTTTGGATAAATATATTCCTATAATTTATACTTCATCAGAATCTGCAAATTCTGTTTTTAGTAGCGCTGTTGATGCTGTTTTTATTGATAAAAACTCTAAGATGTTGCCTCAAGATATTTATAGGGCTATTAAGGACAATTTTGGTTTTGGTGACTTCATAATTAGGGCTCCAAATTCTCAGGAAGAGATTTTTAGAATAAAGAATCTTAAGGAACTTCAGCTAAAGATTAGGCATATACCTAATGATTCATTTTATTATCATATGTCACGGGGACACTTTGCTAGATTTTTTTATGCTCGTGCTATGTATCCGGTAGCAGAAATGCTGAAGAAAATAGATCTTTCTTTATATGAGAATATGGATGATTTGCGTGAGCTTATTTATAACGCAATTGTAGAGTATCGGAGAATGAAGAATAGTGGTGTCGTTGCAATTTTTGAAAAAGAGAGATATGATCAGTATTCTAACTTTGCACGTATTGGCGATGGTTCGTTGGGTGGTAAAGGGCGCGGTCTCGCTTTTATAGGACATATTGTTAAAACGCACTTTGAGCTAGGTGCTAACGAGGAGATGCCAATACTAACACCCAAAACTGTGGTGTTATGTACTGATATCTTTGATGAGTTTATGGAGGCAAATAATCTTTATGATATCGCTCTGAGTGATAGCTCGGATGAGGATATTCTCAAACATTTTTTGTCAGCAAAACTTCCGAAACGTCTTGTTGGTGATTTTTTGGTTTTTATAGAAGCGGTTTCCAAGCCTGTTGCTGTACGTTCTTCAAGTTTGCTTGAAGATTCGCAGTATCAGCCATTTGCAGGTATATACTCTACCTATATGATCCCATATGCAGAAGATAAATATTTGATGGTTAGGCTAATTAGTGATGCAATAAAGGCTGTTTATGCTTCTGTTTTTTATAAGGATAGTAAAGCATATATGTCGTCAACTCATAATTTAATAGATCAGGAGAAAATGGCAATTGTTTTGCAGGAATTAGTAGGACAAGAGTATGGACCGCTATTTTATCCTGCTATTTCGGGTGTTGCTCGTTCAATAAATTACTATCCATTGGGAAATGAAAAGAGTGATGATGGTATTGTAAACATGGCTATGGGACTTGGAAAATATATCGTTGATGGTGAAAATGGTCTGAGATTTTCCCCAAAGCATTCTCATAATATTTTACAATTGAGTACTATTGATTTAGCGCTTCGTGATACTCAAACTCAGTTTTATGCTCTGGATTTAAGTGCGAAAAATGATGATTTGACTATAGACGATGGATTTAACTTGATAAAGACTCGTGTGCAAAAGGCCGGTAGCTTGAGCCCCTTAAAATTTATTGCTTCCACATATGATCCAAATGACCATATAGTTCGTGATGGTTATTATGAGGGTGGAAGGAAAATTGTCTCTTTCGTTAATATTTTGAAGCATGATACATTGCCTCTGTCAACAACTTTGGACAGAGTATTGAAAATTGGACAGCAAGGTATGGGGAGGCCTGTTGAGATCGAGTTTGCAGTTAATATTGAAAGTAAAGATTATGCTCAGTTTTATATTTTGCAAATTCGTCCTATAGTTGATAGCAGAGATGTTTTGGATGAAAATTTAGAAAATATTGATGGAGAAAAAGTTGTGTTGCACTCATTTAATGCACTAGGTAATGGTATGTCTAATGATGTCAGAGATATAATTTATGTGAAAACCAATAACTTCTCTGCTGAAAATAATCTTAAAATTGCTGGTGAGATAGAGATGTTGAATGATAAGTTTAGAGAAGAGGATTCTAACTATATATTAGTTGGACCAGGAAGATGGGGGTCGTCGGATAACTGGCTTGGAATTCCTGTAAAATGGGCTCATATTTGTCAGGCTAAAGTTATTGTGGAACTTGCTTTGGAGAATTATCAGATTGAACCAAGCCAAGGGACACACTTTTTCCAAAATCTTACGTCATTTGGAGTAGGTTATTTTACGGTAAATAATTTTAGAGATGCTAGAGACTACTTTGATGAGGGGTATTTGGATTCTTTACCTGCTTTGTATGATAGTGATTATATTAGACATGTTAGATTAACAATGCCTATGGTGATTAAGATTAACGGCAAGAAAAGAGTAGGTGTGGTTATGAAGCCATAATATTATTTATTACCTACTCTTTTTTGTATCAAAAGAGTAGACAGTAAAATTTGAGATAATCTTTATATTATAGTTTTCCAAGGATTGCTGAAGAGATAAATTCTGCAGCTTGGTTATTTAACCCTCCTCCCATTACTAGCATATCAGCGCGACTTCGTGATGGCTGGATAAATTCTTCATGCATTGGTCTCACTGTTTTGTAATATCTTTTTATTACTTCTTGTGCAGTACGGCCTCTTGAATCCATGTCTCGTTCTATTATTCTGGACAGTCTATGGTCTGGTTCGACTTCTAAATAGATTCTCATATCCATTTCATTGCTTAATTCGGGCTGTGTAAGTATTAATATGCCTTCAACTAGTAATATTTTATTAGGAATAACCCTTATTGTCTCCTTTTGCCTTGTGCAGGTTAGATATGAATAGGTTGGAGACTGAACTTCGTGTCCATTTTTTAATTTTTGTATGTCTTCAAGCATTAAGCTCCATTCAATTGAATCTGGATGATCAAAATTGAGGTTTTTTCGTTGTTCAAGAGGCAGATGTGAGCTGTCTTTGTAGTAGGAGTCTTGAGTTAAGATAGAAATCTTATCGTATGGTACTTTTCTTAAGATAGAGTTTACAAGTGTTGTTTTTCCTGAGCCTGAACCTCCAGCAATTCCTATTATGTACATAAAATAAAATTTTAATTATTTGTTTATATATAATTCAATTAATAATGATCTTTTGAGAATAAAACTTTTATTGCTGTGATTAAATGAGTTTTATCAATATTAGGGCGTAATATTACCAAAACTGTGTCATTGTCAGCAATTGTTCCCATTACTCCTGGAATGTTGTTCGCGTTTATGTCCTGTGAAATTCCATTTGCATAACCTGACGGAGTCTTTATTACTGCAAAGTGTTCTGAAAATTCAATATTAATAATTCCATTGCGAATAAAAGAGGATGTCATCCCATGACGAGTGGTCTTGGGTTGAGGGAGTGTAAAATCTGGAAGTCTGTAAAAATAATTTCCAAAGGAGTCTGGTGTTTTTGCAATTTTCATCTCTCTGAAATCTCGTGAAAGAGTAGCTTGAGTTAGTATAAAGCCCCTATCATGAAGTTTAATTATCAAATCTTCTTGACTCTCAATCTCATCTTTAGATATGATCTCTTTAATAGTCTCTTGACGTTTCTCTTTCCTCGTTTTGCTCATTGTTTGTCGCCTCCTCCAAATGTAAATGAGACTGGTATAGCGGTTGGGACTTTTATAAGTGTGTTTCCTACGATTAGTTTGGGCCATAACTTTAAAGTTACCTTTGTTTCGTTTGATGACAAGCCCAAGAAGCCACTCATGTCCTTTGCTACTACGTCTTTTGAATATGTATTCATTAGGTTTTTTAAGTCAACGCCTACTGTTATTGGTAATGTGCCTGTTTGACCGGCTTCTACTCTTAATGGAGTTACTACATTGCCCGTTGTAAACTCCATGTCATTAATAGTAATGCTATAGTCTAATGCGTTTAGGAGTGCAACTGATTGGTTTGGATTCTTTACGTCAAGTTTTAAGTTCATGCTAAATGGAATAGTTTGTAGATTCCCGCCCATAAGAATACTTGATATTGATGCAAAGTTCGATAAGGATAGTGAGGTGCCATCACCTAAATTAATGCCGGCTAATTGAATATTGTTTATGGAATTGTATTTGTATTCGCACTGAGTCAATTGATAAGCACCACTAACTTGGTTTAGTACGTCGCAACTTGTGAGTGTGAAGATTAATAATAGTGCAGTGATAATTTTTTTCATTTCGTTTTTATTGGTTGTGTATTTTAGTTTATTGTTACCATTGTTGCTCCATATCCATATTCTCTAAACGAAGCATCTTGCACGTAGCAATTTTTATATTTGTTTTTTAATTCCTTTAGAATGGAGTTTTTAAGAATTCCGTCTCCTTTGCCATGAATAAAGACAATTTTTTGTCCCCTGTGTTTAATATGAGTGTGCATTATTTCATTAAACTTTGCCATTTGGTACTCTAGCATGTCGCTATTGTTCATTCCGGCAGTAGTATCAAGAAGATTATTAATATGTAGATCGACTTCAATTATGTTTTGTTTTTCCTTCTTTTTGATTTGTTTTGACTTGGGTCGACTTTCGGATAATTGCTTTTCTTGCATTGCTCTTTGAATGTCAGAAGAGGAAACCAATACTCCTCTTTCAGGTAAATCGTCTTTGGTAATATATAATGTTATAGCGTTTTCTTCAAAGTAGTCACTTTCTGTAAATGAGTGGAGTTTGTAGAATTTAACCGTGTCAACTCTTATTTCTACTGATATTGGCTCTTTAAATCTAAATGTTTTGTCTTTTTTAAATGCTATAAATTGCACACAGACCTGTTCTAGTTCATTTAGTTTACTTTTGTCGAACTCTTCAATAAAAATTTGTGTGTTGGGTTCAATAATTCCATTATATCTACTAATCCACGAGTTGTTTTCTCGACTCATATAATTGAATAATAGAAAATAGTTGCTGTCGTTTATGAAGTAACACTCAAAATTAGTTTGTGAGAAATTCTTGTAGTCAGTTGGGAGAAATACTAAACATGATGTGATTTTTTCTCCTTCCAGGGTCTCAATGATCGATGATGGTTCCGATATAGCTTCTCGATTGGCCTGCTTATTGTTTTGTTCAGCATTACTTCTTTCATCTTTAATACTTTCTACTGATTGTGAAAGTTTAATATTATCTGACTGTTCTATTAAAACACACTCTGAAATTAGTATCGGAACGTCAAAATTATGCTCATCCTCTACTATTGCAATTTGCTTATTTAGAAATCCTTTTATAGTCCCACCTCCTACGCTATTTAAGAAACGAACTTTATCTCCAACTTCTAACTTTTTCATTTTATTAAATATCTAACTATATGTTACTTTTTGATGTAATTACAAAGTTGATTAATTTTGTCGAATAATTGCTCTTTAGCAGTAAGAAAAAAGACTAATAATGCTAAAAATGAAGAAATGTGAAGCACAAAATTTGAGGATTTCAGATTATAGTTATGACCTGCCAAATGAGAGAGTTGCTAAGTATCCTCTGCAGGATAGAAGTGCCTCTAAGCTCTTGCAATTTGACAATGGTTTGATTACAACTAATATGTTTACCGATATTTCATCATTAATTCCTCATAATAGTCTGATGATTTTCAATAATACGAGAGTCATTCATGCTCGTCTTTTCTTTAAAAAAGATACCGGTGCTGTTATAGAGGTTTTTTGCTTAAATCCAGTTATTCCTCAGGAGTATGAACTAAATTTTCAGCAAACGAAGAGAGTTGTTTGGAATTGTATAATTGGAAATGCAAAAAGATGGAAAGACAATGTTTTATATTTAGAAATTGTTGTTGACGGTATTACGGTTCTTCTAAGTGCAAAGAAGCTTTCAAAATCGGGTGATAGTTATAAAGTTGAGTTCTCATGGGACAATCCTAGTTTTACTTTCTCCGAAATATTAGAATTAGCAGGGAAGTTACCTATACCTCCTTACTTAAACAGAGAGTCTGAATCTAAAGATGATAAAACTTATCAGACTGTATATTCAGAAGTTGAGGGATCCGTTGCTGCTCCTACTGCCGGTTTGCACTTTACACCTGATTTGCTTTCAGTAATTAACTCTGTGGGAATTAAGACTAACCATGTAACTCTTCATGTTGGAGCCGGTACTTTTAAGCCTATTAAGTCTACAACTTTAGGGGGGCATCATATGCATTCTGAATATATTGTTATTTCCCGTAGTTTAATACAAGACTTAATAGATAATATTGGTTGTATTATTGTTGTGGGTACGACTTCTATGAGGACAATAGAGAGCTTATACTATATTGGAAAGCAGATTGTAGAAAACTCGGAATTTAAACCAGATATATTTTTTGTTGCTCAGTGGGAACCTTATGAGGAAGATAATCCTATTTCTCCTATTGATTCATTAAAAGCTATTGTTAACTATATGGATAATAATGGGAAAAGTTTCCTTTATGCTGAAACAGAGATTATTATAGTTCCTGGATATGTTTTTCATTTCCCAAGTGCTATTATTACAAATTTCCATCAACCTGAAAGTACTTTGTTGTTGCTTATATCTGCATTTGTTGGTCCAGGCTGGCGAGAGATTTATGATTTTGCGCTTGAAAATAATTATCGTTTTCTAAGCTACGGTGACAGTTCTCTTCTATGGCGCAGGTGAACTCGATCTTGTTTTGCATCTTACTAAGATTGACATACTTATATTTATGTTAAAAGGAATTTAGTAGCAAAAAAATACTCTATTTACTTGTATATCACGCGTAATGTTTGTAATTTTGCACCGCTTTTGAACCTGTGAAGTGTGTTTGAAAGATGTAACTGTGTGGTTATGACATTGTTGTAGCTACTTGCATTAGTTGCAAAACAAATTATTATTTATATAAAGATAAAAAGAAAGTAGAAAAATGCCTACAATTCAACAATTAGTTAGAAAGGGTCGTACGGTAATTGAGGAGACAAGTAAATCTCGCGCATTGGATTCATGTCCACAAAGACGTGGCGTTTGTGTTAGAGTTTATACTACTACTCCAAAGAAGCCGAACTCTGCAATGAGAAAAGTTGCCCGTGTTCGTTTGACAAATGGGAAGGAAGTGAATGCTTACATTCCCGGAGAGGGACATAACCTGCAGGAGCACTCTATAGTTCTTGTGCGTGGTGGTCGTGTAAAGGATCTTCCCGGTGTTCGTTATCACGTAGTTCGCGGCGCATTGGATACTGCCGGTGTTAACGGTCGTACTCAAAGGCGCTCTAAATATGGCGCTAAGCGTCCAAAAGCTGGTGCGGCTAAGAAATAACGAGTTTTGCTGAATGTGAAGATTCAGAGAGTTGTTAAATTAATAAAAATTAAAAATCGCTGTTGAGATTTTTGGACAAAAGCTACTTATAGGTTGAGTAAATGATTCAGTGGAGTCGTTGAAGACAAATAACAAAGGCAACCAAACCAACACAAATTATTTTAGACAATGAGAAAAACTAAACCTAAAAAGAGACAG
>CAZHWC010000089.1:0-8899 GCA_964535975.1 uncultured Proteiniphilum sp.
GCGTATACACGCTTTCCAGGCGTGCCTCTTCAACCACTCGAGCACCTCTCCTTGTATTATTTAAATATAGAAAATGTGCTTTTTGTTATTATAAACTACCTTATTTCACCTTTTCTACTACAAAAGTACAGAATTTATCGATTAAACAGCCATTTCAAATGCAAATTATTTTAAAAAAAATTTCTATTAGTGAAAATGCAATACATGTATTATATATAACAGTCAGATATTAAATAAATTATGAGCATTTTTTGTTGTAATATCAGCAATCTCTTTTTCTGATATATTATGTATAGAAGACAGCTTTTTGATTATTTCTTTGAGATACGACGATTCGTTACGTTTTCCTCTGTACGGAACAGGTGCCAACCAAGGAGAATCTGTTTCTATAACTAATCTATCTAAAGGACAATTTACTAATACTTTGTCAAGACCTGAATTTTTAAATGTTACAACTCCGTTAATGCCTATAAAAAAGTTTTCAAGTGATAAAACCTCTTCCAATTCTGAGGGATTGCCTCCAAAACTATGGAAAACGCCATGAACTTTATCTTTGCCAATCCTTTTTATAGAATCAATAACCTCCATAAGAGCATCTCTTGAATGCATAGAAACTGGTTTGTTCTTCTGAATACTCCATTCTAACTGCTGTTCAAATGCTGCCTTTTGAATATCCAGGTTGGATTTTTCCCAATACAAATCTATTCCAATTTCTCCTATTGCAATATAGTTTTCGTTATTATTAAGTTCCTGATATATTATGTCCAATTGTTTTTTCCACTCTTTTGTTACGTTCGATGGGTGTAACCCCATCATTGATAAGAAAATATCCGGGAATAAACTTTGAGCCCTCTTTAAAGGCTCAATCGTATTTTCATCAATATTTGGCAGTAGAATCTTACTAACTCCTTCATTTCTTGCTCTATCTACAACTTCTTCAAGATCCTCCTTAAATTCATCTACGAACAAGTGTGCATGTGTATCAATTATCATCATCGAGTATCTTTTCTCCCTTTCTATAATAATAAACAATACCGTATTCTCTATTCTTATCCAGTCTATCTTCAGGTTTAAATTGTGAGTTATACATTTCAACTTCATCCCATATTTGGGAAATAATGTAGTCTACAATCTCTCTATAAGATGAAATATCGTCTAAGACTTTATTTGTAGCTTTTTGATGTATTTTTTGTATCTGATATCCTTCATCAAAGATTGAATACATAACTTTTACCTTAGCTATTGTGGGATTATAGATTGGTACCCCACCTTCATTGATTCTTTTTGTTTCCCCTTTAATGATATTATTTCCCCATTCTTGAATCTGATCATGAGAATTCAAATCCGGAAGGATCATGTTGTGATTTTCTAATCCATAGTAAGCGAGAAACTCCTTTTTTATTTCAGATCGTATGATGCTCATATACAAGACTTGGATAAAATGTGAAATATACATTCTGGCATTTTTCACTTTCTTCTGAAAAATGATATTAGCTTTTACCTGAGTATCAAATTTGTCTTGATACAAGTAATTGAGCTCTTCAAACTTCCTTACAATAGATTTTGCTTCATTCAGCACTTTAGTGCTAATAGCAATCTCTCTGAAATCTACGTTTGTTGCTTTTTCTATTGCAGTTTTTAGAGCCTTAATTCTTGATATATCAGTATTTGGAAGTCTTCTATATGGCATCTATTGCTTATTAATTTAATATTCTCTATTCATTAATAGATCTGTTAATTTGTAGAGTTCTACTTTTCTTTCTTCTGATATTGATACAGATGAAAGAGACTTTTGGGCAGCAAGATAATATTTTTTTATGAGATTGTCTGATTCAAAACTTAAATTTAACTCGTTATAGATATTTTTTACCGCATTAATCTTATCCTCACTATCAAATTTGTCCGCATTGATCCATTTGTCCAACGTTTTTCTTTGTTCTTCATTAGACAGTTGGTATGCTTTTATCAGAAGAAATGTTTTTTTATTGTTTAAAATATCACCGCCAATTGGCTTCCCAAATCTGCCGGAGTCTCCATAAACATCAAGTAGATCATCCTTTAACTGAAATGCAAGGCCTATGTTAATGCCAAAGTCATACAGGTGTTTAGCATCTTCTTTGCTAGCGTTTGCAACCATAGCTCCAATTTGCAGTGAGCATGCCAATAATACAGCAGTTTTTAATCGTATCATTTCGATATACTCTTCGACAGTAACATCTGTTCTGCTTTCAAAATCCATGTCATATTGCTGTCCCTGACACACTTCCATTGCGGTTTGGTTAAACAGGCTTAGAGTTTCGGGAAGATGCTGATGTGATACTTTGGATATATATTTATATGCTTCAATAAGCATTGCATCGCCTGATAGAATTGCAGTATTTGAGTCCCACTTTTTATGAACAGTTTCTTTTCCTCTTCTTAAATCTGATTTATCCATGAGGTCGTCATGAAGAAGCGTGAAGTTGTGAAACACCTCTATTCCTATAGCACTGTCTAGTGCTCCCTCAATATTGTCTGAGAATAAATTTGCAGCCATCAGAGTAAGTAATGGACGAATCCTTTTACCTCCCAGAGATAAAATATATTCAATAGGGGAGTATAGTGTTTTTGGATTCACTTCGAAGTTTATTCTTTCAATTGTTTCTTCAATTTGTTTAGTTAAGTGCTCAATACTGTGTATCATGTCTTGTAATGCTATTTTGCTTTTAATAATAAAAGCTACTTTCTAAAATGAAAGCAGCTTTTATTATGGATTATTTTAAATCAATCTTATTGTTGTAGTCTAAATACTACTGGTAGAGTAAATCTAACACGCACTGTTGAACCACGTTGTTTACCTGGTTTCCATTTAGGCATTGATTGTATAACTCGAACAGCTTCTTTGTCAAGAGATGGGTCAACACCTCTCACTACTTGAACGTCTGTGATGCTACCATCACGTTCAACAACGAAGTTAGTAATAACACGTCCTTGAATTCCGTTCTCCTGAGCAATCACAGGATACTTGATGTTGTCTCCAAGGAACTTCATCATCGCAGCGTTACCACCCGGGAATTCAGGTTGCTCTTCAACCACAACGAAAATTTCTTCAGTAACTTCTTCTTTTTTAGGTCTTGGTGGTGGTGGTGGAACATATGCTTCCATTTGTCTTTTACTAGCATCGTCCTCACTCTGAATTTCTATTCTAGCTTCCACTTTTTCTTCAACTACCTCAATAACTTCAGGTGCTTCAGGCGCTGGAGGAGGTGGTGGAGGAGGAGGGGCCGGTTCACGTCGAGTGATTTCAATTTCTTCCTCTGCAAAAACGTCTTGAACGACAATACTTTCGTCAAGATCTTTTGGCTGAGAAGACCATTCGAAAGCGAAGAATATAATCGCAATGGCCACAACTGCACCCATCATTATAGATGTGATCTTATGCGTTTCTAAGTTCGCTTTTGGTGATTTTTTTACTTCTTCCTTCATTTTATTTTTTTAATTTGTGTTTTTAAGACTATTAATCCCCTTTACTTTAATGCAAAAATAGGCATTTTTTCTATATACAATAGTCTTTTGGTTATAAAATTCACAAAAAAACTATTTTTCACGTTAAATGTCTGATGCAATATGTAGTCTCAGTAATAATTATGTAATCGAGATGCTACTGTAAAGTTGTGCTTTTAATCTAATACTTTATATATGTTTTTTAAATTTCTGCCAAGTCCGTCATAGTCCAATCCAAAACCAACAATAAAATCATTAGGGATTTCCATTGCCACAAAGTCCAGATTAACTTCCTTCTTCAGCGCCTGAGGCTTAAATAGCAGAGTGGCAACTTTAATTTCTTTTGGACTGTGCTGATTTAGTACCTTAATGAGTTCGACTATTGTATTGCCTGAGTCAACTATATCTTCAAGAATTACAACTGTTCTACCCTTAATTTCTTCATTTAGTCCTAATAATTCTTTTACATTATTGGTGGAGCTTATACCCGAATAAGAAGCAAATCTAACAAAAGTAATCTCGCAAGGGATTGTAATTTCTTTCATCAACTCGCCAACAAACATAAATGAGCCATTGAGAACAGCCAAAAACAGAGGCTCTTTATCATTCAGCTCTTTATTTATATCTTGGGCTACCTTTTTTATAGCCGATTCAATTTGTTCAAATCCTATGAATTTTTCAAATTGCCTATCCTTAATGGTTATAATTTGGTCCATTGTTTTTTTATTTTGTGCAAAAGTACAACTTTTTTCATTCATTCGTAGTTATTGGCAGAGTTTTTCGGTCTTCAGTAGTTTATGAGCCTATTATTTGTTTTGGACATGCTCCTATAATAATTGTCATACTGTTTCGTAATCACCCAAAAATATCTAATTTTGTAGTCTGATAAGTATAGATACTTTATTAATTGACACAATAAAAATTATTCATATTAACTTTTTTAAGTATGAGATTACGAAATGTTTTGCTTTTTGCTTCTGTTATTGGAGCAATATTAATGATTTCATGTAATTCTGAATCTAAATTCCATGTAAAAGGACACTTTGCTTCTGTTTCAGATCAGACGATATACCTTGAACACAGAGCCTTGTCCGGGATTCAGATTGTTGATTCTGCAGTTTTGGGTTCAGACGGAAATTTTAAGCTAAAGGGTGATGTTCCGCTCAATCCCGAATTCTATCAGC
Source organism: uncultured Proteiniphilum sp. (assembly GCA_964535975.1). Taxonomy (GTDB): domain Bacteria; phylum Bacteroidota; class Bacteroidia; order Bacteroidales; family Dysgonomonadaceae; genus Petrimonas. Next base: position 4,668 of record CAZHWC010000089.1, read on the forward strand.
TAAGGGTTGGCGGCAAGTCTGTTGTTTTTGTCGTTGAAGGAGAAGAAAATCTTGTTGTTGTTGGAGACTTCAATAATTTGCATAAAACATTTGTTGTTGAAAACTCAATTGAAAATGAGCAGCTGAAGAAAGTTGATATGGGCACTTTGGATGCTAAGGCACAAATTGATGCCTTAGAGAAAAAGCATTCCGATAAACAAATAGATGATCTGGAATATCTAAATTCTTTAGATTCCGTTCTGACGGCATATAAGTTGGATATGTCTAATATAATTCTTGGCAATCCATCGGGTGCGGCTGCATATTATGCTGTGTTTCAAAAAATAAACAACTATCTTGTTTTTGATCCATACGATAAAAAGGACTATCAAATGTATGGAGCTGTTGCCACATCATGGGATAAAAATTATTCAGAAACCGATCGTGCCAAGCACCTGTATGATTTTACAATGAATGCTTTGAAGGTTCGTAAACAGCAGGAGCAACAAGCCAAGATGATTGAAAATGCCTCGGTTGTAACCAACCTGTCACTTCCTGATATCAATTTGAAAGATGTGAGCGGTAAGAGCGTAGCCTTGTCGTCTCTGAAAGGCAAAGTTGTAGTGTTAGATTTTACTGTATATAACTCTGAGTTTTCGCCAAAGCACAACATTGCTTTAAACAATGCGTATAAACAGTTGAAAGACTCAGGTGTGGAGATTTACCAAATATCTTTTGATTCGGACGGGCACTTTTGGAAAAATGCTGCAAGCAATCTTCCATGGATTACTGTTCATGAACCTGAAAGCGTATACTCACGACTTCTTTCTACATATAATGTGCGAGAAGTGCCCACAGCTTTTATTTTAAATAAAGAGGGAGATATTGTTACCAGAGTAGAAAACTATGGAGTTCTAATACAAGAAGTTAAGAAACTTATGTAACAAGCATATTTGTATATTTAAAATTTAATACATACCTTTGTAGGTATATTAAAAGGTTAGGAGAAAGGATTTCGTAGTGTAAACAAACGAAATTCTTTTTCTTTCATTTATATCAGTATGAATTAAACTAATAAATATAGGAGAACTAAAAATGGCAATAACTTATATGACAGAGGAAGGTCTTCGTAAATTAAAAGAGGACCTTGTTCAACTAGAATCGGTGCAAAGGCCTGAGATATCTCGTCAAATTGCCGAAGCAAGAGACAAGGGAGATTTATCGGAGAACGCAGAATATGACGCGGCAAAGGAAGCGCAAGGAATGCTTGAGGGAAAGATTGCTCAGCTAAAAGGTTTGATAGCATCTGCACGAGTGATTGATGAGAGCTTAATCAAAACTGATGAGATTCAGATTATGAATAAGGTGACTCTCAAGAATCTTAAAACCAATAAGAATATGACATATACCCTTGTGTCAGAAATAGAAGCAGATTTAAAAAGTGGCAAGATAGCTGTTAGCACACCCATTGCACAAGGATTACTTGGAAAGAAGGTTGGCGATAAGGTGGAAATACAAGTTCCGTCAGGCACTGTGGAATTTGAAGTACTTGAGATTTCAATTTAACTTCATAAAATTAAAAGCTTATAATCATGGCTACAATTTTTAGTAAAATAATAGCAGGAGATATCCCTTCATATAAAATAGCTGAAGACGAGATGTTTTATGCATTTCTAGATATCAACCCAATGGCTAAAGGGCATACTTTGGTTGTGCCCAAACAAGAAACAGACTATATATTTGATTTGGAAGATAATATTTTGTCTGAAATGATTTTGTTTTCTAAAAAGATTGCCAAAGCAATTGAAAAGTCTATAGAATGCAATAGAGTAGGGCTTATGGTTGTGGGATTAGAAGTGCCGCATGCTCATATTCATCTTATCCCTATTAATAAGGAAGGAGATATGAACCTGTCAAACTCTCGTGTTAAGTTTACAACAGAACAATTTATTGAAATAGCAGATTCAATTAAAAGCAACATTGCTCGATAGAAGAATTTTTAGCGGTTCTAAGTAAATAAGCGACAATTATCCGATGTTGGTAGTTGTCGCTTGTTTTTTATATTTTTCTAATTCTAACACCCCTCACAAAGTGATGCTCACTTTTTTCCAGAATCAAATCAGCCCTAAATCGTGTTGGCAAAATGTTTTGCGTCAGGTTTGGGCAGTTAATCTCATCCCAAACCTTGTTGGCAAATTCCATCAGCTCATCCTCGCTATAAGAGGCATATTGATGAAAATATGATTCAGGATTTGAAAATGCTGTTTCCTGAAGAGTTTTGAATCTTTCTAAATACCACTGTTTGATATCTTTTTCAGAAGCATCCACGTAGATCGAGAAGTCAAAGAAATCTGATACAAACACCCTCCTTCTTGGCTTTTTGCTTAGCGTAACCTGCAGAACGTTGATTCCTTCAACAATTAGTATGTCGGGCTTCCTCACTTCGATATACTCGTTTGGAATTATATCATAATACAAGTGCGAATACACAGGCACGTCAAGCTTTTCGCGACCAGATTTGACAGCCGCTAAAAAAGCAAGCAACCCTTTGGCATCATAGCTCTCGGGAAATCCTTTTTTATTAAGTATTCCTTTCTCCTCCAATGTTGTATTAGGATATAAAAAACCGTCAGTTGTTATTAATTCTACCTTGGGCTTTTCAGGCAACATTGATAAAAGCTTTTGCAGCACCCTTGCAGTAGTGCTTTTTCCCACAGCCACACTACCGGCAATGCCAATAATGTAAGGAATGCTTTGGCTTGGATTGTTGAAAAACTCCTCACGCTCAACATGTAGGTTTCTGTAGTGACTTATATGAATCTGAAGAAGCCTGATCAGGGGTATATATATTTCCTCTAACTCTTCTATATTTAGTGGCTCGTTTAGTCCATGAAGTTCATTGAGGTTTATGTCGGCAATTGGAAATTGCGGATGATCTTCCAAAACTTTCCATTCATCTCTGGTAAAACTCCTGAATGGTGAGTATGTGGCATTGTAGTGTTTTAGTTTCATAGAGCTATAATCCTAATTTCTGACTGCAAATGTACGTAAAAGTTTTTATTTCATACCGTTATCGATTCACATAAACTTGAACAGGCAGAATTGCTGTTGGTGTTTGATTTTGCAGGACTATTGCAATACCTAATTGTTTTGCATACTTGATTAGAAAAATAACGGCATAATATAATCTCTTAGACCTCATTCTATAAAGACTATAAAGTCAAATTTAATTTGTTAGACACCATATTATAGTAGTTGAAATGTCAGATTTAATGAGATTTCAGGGTGTTTTGGTGCCATTTAGTCCATTATACGATGTTTTTTGGTTTTGATTAATTAACGTTAGCGTGAAGTAATATCTTTTTTGAGCGTTTTTTGTTAAAATCAACAGCAAATAATCTCTTAGACCCCATTTTATAAAGACTATAAAGTCAGATTTAATTTATTAAATTGTAGATATTAATACTAATAACTATGATTTAATTTGTTAAATTGGATTTTATCAATATAATCATTAACAAAAGGGGGTGATTTATGTAATATATGTGAAGGAGACACCAAGCTAATAGATTTTTACTCTGCAATTAAGATTATTTGCATGTCAATAATCTCTTAGATGTCGAATAATAACGACTAAAACAGGTAAATAATTTCGTAGATGTGACTTTATAAAGACTGCAAAATGAGATTTAATATCGTAGATGGTGCTGTTTTGAGGGTGTTTTTGTTGTTTTACAATAATTTGCAATTGATAATCTGTTTATTATCAGCATAAAAGGGTTTTTATAAGTATTTGGATACATATATTTGTATTTGTTGGCAATTGGGTTGCTTTAGTGTTTTTGTGTGGTTAGTTATGCAATTTACAATATCTTGGATTAATCCAAATGTAGTCAAAAGGTATTTCCTTTTTAAGTTTCCACTTTTTAATTTTGCTCTTGGTTCCAAGAGAATAATTCTCGAGTTTGACTTTCTTTCCGTTATTTTCTCTGATGATTCCTTGCACCGAAACGCTTTTGTATCCAACAAGCCAATTGGTAAAATAGTAAGCATCGAGGCTTAGGGTGCCTCCGGGTTTGTATGCTTAAATGGGAATTATGTCATTCCTGACTAATTTTCCACCTTCAAATACTAATTCCGTTCTTCTGTCAGTTTTGTTTAAATAGTCTTTGCTAACATAAAGCTTATCGAGTTTGTATGCGAAGTTGTATATGAACTATTTTTCATATTCCACTCACATGGACTAATATTGT
>CAZHWC010000090.1:0-8762 GCA_964535975.1 uncultured Proteiniphilum sp.
TCATTAAACAACTCACCGGCAAGATTACCTATATTCTGTTTAATGTTCCAACCCTTTCCATCCTCAATCTGGCTTCTCATATAGTCAAGAATCCAGCCCGACAAATCCTTGTTAGAGGGTTGATCAAGCTCCAAAATCATCAAATCAATAATCTGACCCAGAATAATATTCTGATCTAGCTCAATCTTATACCCGCCCGACAGACCCATCTCTCGGGCAAAGGCACGCATAGTCTGCTGAAAAAACTTATCAATAGTACTAATTGAAAACGAAGAATAATCATGAAGAATATTTTCGAGAATAACCCTTGCCTTATCCTTAACCTGATCGTCCAAAAGCGCAAACTGAGCCTTTAACCCCTTACTATAATCAGATTCACCTCCAATCGAAAGCGTATAAAGCTCCTCCACGATACGAGTTTTCATTTCGTCGGTAGCCTTATTGGTAAAAGTAACCGCAAGAATATTCTTATAATGATTATCAGCCGAGAAAAGAAGTCTCAGATATTCACCCGTCAGTCGGTGCGTTTTACCCGATCCCGCCGAGGCCTTAATCAGAAGCAACTTTTCGGAATCAGATTGTTCGTGATTTTGCATACCCCTCTTTTTGAAGAATCTCAAGAACCTTCTGTCTGTTATCCCCTTGAACTATTATTTCACCATCCTTTGCCGATCCCCCAACACCACATTTGGTCTTAAGCATCTTGCCCAATGATTGCAAATCATCTTCACTCCCCACAAATCCGGTTATCAGTGTCACAGCCTTTCCCTTTCTGTTGCGTTTATCCAAGCTAATACGCAGCATCTGTTTATCCTTGGGTTGCGTCTCCACCACATCGTCTCCATCCTCATTATAGTGATAGTCGGGATTCGTTGAATACACAATATTAAGTCGTTTCTTCCAATCGTTCATTTTGGCACAAATTTTGTTTTTAATAAACACGAAGATACAATTTTTGAGATTATTTTCAATATCATTTTTATCAGAACAACATTTTTACACTAACTTCGCACAAATTTTTAACATGATATGGAAGTAAGTACTACATTTTGGATTGGGTTTTTCGTGTTAGTATTAATTTTATTAGCACTCGACTTGTTTTTATTCAACCAAAAAGATGGAGTAGTCAGTGTAAAAAAAGCATTATGGCTAACCCTCTTTTGGATTGCAATTGCCCTTCTTTTCAACGTTGGCATATATTATTTCTTTGGCAAAGACCACGCCATCGACTTCTTCACGGCCTATGTAATTGAGAAATCCCTGAGCGTTGACAACCTGTTTGTCTTCATTCTCATCTTCACAGCATTCAAAATAAAAGATGAGTACCAACACAGCATACTATTTTGGGGAGTACTCGGAGCAATATTTTTCAGAGCATTCTTCATTTTTGCGGGAGTAGCCCTGATAGACAAATTCTCATGGATAATGTACGTCTTTGGCGCATTTTTACTCTACACAGGAGCACATATGATTTCCGGCGAGTTCAAGTCAAAGGAACAAAAAAGAGAGAAAGAAGAAAAGAGTGTAAGCGATGGAGCAGTTGTAAGAGCCATAAAAAAGGTCATCCCCATCACCGATGACATGTCCGAACTCAAATACTTCAAAAGAATAAACCACAAGCTTCACGCCACACCCATATTTTTAGCTCTTTTGGTAATAGAGTTCTCAGATCTCATTTTTGCAGTTGATTCAATACCTGCTGTGCTGTCAGTATCCACCGACACATTTATAATATACACCTCCAATATTTTTGCAATACTTGGTCTTAGAGCACTCTACTTTGCTCTACACAATTTTATGAGCCTGTTCTACTATCTTAAATATGCCCTCAGCGTCATACTTTTGTTTATCGGCTTCAAGCTCATAATCAATCATCACGCCCACGTTGCAAATTGGGAGTTTAGCATTGCAAACAGCACATCCCTTATTGTGATTGGCTCTTTATTAGCAATATCCATAATTGCTTCAGTACAAAGAAGAAAGAGAATCGAAAACTAAACACTCTTTGTTTTGTTATTATAAGTAACCAAAAGGATTATTTATAATTTAAAACCAAGAGAGATGAACCCACAAAAAATCAGAAAAAACATAAGCCTGCTGTCGGCGTTGGTCATTTTTGCATTCACTACCAACTGCGGCAGCAGTCGCAAAGTTACATACATTCCACCCCTCACTGACAAATCTGCGACCATACTGGCAGTTAACGACATGCATGCGGCAATCGACAATTTTCCTCGATTTGCATTTATGGTTGACAGCCTCAGAGAAATATACCCCGATATGCTTTTGATATCAGGAGGCGACAACCAGACAGGCGGCCCCGTCAACGATCAATACAAACCAAAGGGTTATCCAATGATAGCACTTATGAATGCTGTAGGCTTCGATTTCTCTGTAGTGGGCAATCACGAGTTTGATACATCTCAAGAAGGATTTGCCACATTAATAGACAGTGCCCATTTCGATTTTATATGCGCAAACGCCATTCCTCCGCAAAACAGCAGAATAAAACTTAGTCCATACAAAATAATAACAATGCCCAACGGTCTCAAAATGGCATTCACATCTGTTCTGGATATAAACAATACAGGCATTCCCGACTCACATCCGGCAAATGTAGTTGGATTTAAATTTGACAACCCTTTTGAAACGGCCAAAGACCTTGTACACCTCAAAGACAGTGCAGACATTCTTATTTATGTAAACCACTTCGGATTTGAGAACGATGTGGAACTTGCCGAAATGCTTCCCCCAAACAAAGTTGATTTGATAATCGGAGGACATTCACACACAAAGATTGATACAGAACAGATCCACAACAATATTCTTATAACCCAGGCAGAACGTAAACTTAAATATGCAACCCTCATTGAGCTTACTCAAAAGGCCAACGGCACCCTTGAGCGACATATGAAGCTAATGGATGTGGGCAAAAAAGGAAATCTAAATAAAGAAGTGCTTGCAATAGTAGACAAGTTCAACGACAACCCAATACTAAACGAAAAGATAGCAACCGCCGAAGCAGATCTTAATTCATTCCAAAAAGTTGGCTATCTCATGGTTGATGCTTTGCGAAAAGGTGCCAAAACCGATATTGCACTCATCAATCCCGGCGGTGTAAGAATAAATCTCATATCCAAAGGCGATGTAACAATAAAAGATATTTACAGTGCCGACCCATTTGGCAACGAAATTGTAGTTTATAATCTTACAGGACATGAGCTTAAGAATCTATATTTTTCAGCATTTCCCATGGACGAAGATATACCCATGATTCCATCAGGCATTAAAACCACATATCACCTTACTAAAGATGGCAAAATGGCAGATGTTGACTTTTTCAATCCTGACGGTTCGCCACTGGATATGGACAAAACATACTCAGTATCAGTAAACAGCTTTATAGCCTCAGCATATGTGTTTGATAAAGAAGACGAAGGCACAACCCTTTTCAAAGGCACTGCAGAAAACATGATTGACTACCTAAGGGAGTTAAAAATTATTCCAAGCTACGATAATGAAGACAGAATATCATTATTAAACAAAAACTAAATACCTATGTCATACAAACCGAACTTATTAAACAAAAAACATATTGAACAAAAAACCCAAAGCAAACTTAACACTAGCACAACTATTTAAAAAAGTAAGCACCTACGTAAAGCCTTATAAATGGCTTATAATAGGCACGCTCGTTCTCACAATCATCGGTTCATTAATGGCACAGGTAAACGCACACGTGCTGCGCTACACTGTTGATAAAATAAACGAACTTGTGGAAGCAGGCAAAAGCCTCACCGACGGTGCAAAACTACTCATACTCATCACCATAATTCTGCTTTCAAAAGAATTGATATACACCTTCATACAATTCGGGCAGCGGTTCTTTGGCGAAAAACTCAGGATAATGGTATCGCGCGACCTGTCGCAAACCGTAGTAGAGCGGATACTCACCTACAAACTCGCGTTCTATTCGTCCGTAGAAAACGAAAGCGGAAAACTACAAACCCGAATAGACCTGGGAATATCCAGCCTCACACGTCTGGTACAAAACTTTTTCATCGATATACTCCCACTCTTTGCAAACTCCATAGTGGCACTGTTCTTTATGTTCACTGCCAATGTTTACATAGGATTGGTCAGCCTTATGATTCTCCCGCTATATTTTTTAATAAGTAAGTTGCAGGCAAAAAAACTGGGAGGATTTCGCCGACGAATGCGACAATATCGCGAAACCAAGAGCGGAGTGATAATCAGCTTGATTGAGTCAATAACAGTAATAAAATCATTTGTAAGAGAAAAACTTGAAGCCGACAAGCACAACGAGATACAGTATGACATGACTGAAAACCAAATGCAAACCCGCAAACTTAGTTTCCTTTTCGAGGGAGCCAAAAGCTTTCTGGAGCAAATCGGCGTGGTGGTTATAATTATCCTTACTGCCTACTTCGTGCTAAAGGGACAGATGAGTATTGGTGCAATCATGTTTCACATACTCCTGTTCAATAATGTCACAGCACCAATTCGCCAGCTACACCGCATTTACGACGAAGTGAACGATGCTTTGGTATATTCCGAAGGCTTCTTCGATATAGTGGAGGCAGAACATGAAATAGAAATCTCAGGGAAATATATCCCCAATAAGATTGGCGGACATATAGAGGTTAAGAATGTTGACTTCACCTACCCCAACGGAACTAAAGCACTTCACGATGTATCACTTACAGTTCCATCAGGCAAAATCACAGCCTTTGTGGGTCTGAGTGGAGCCGGAAAAAGCACGCTTGTAAATCTGCTGGACAAATTTTACGAACCCGACAAAGGAAACATCACACTCGACGGCACAGACCTGCAAGAGTATGATACAGAGTTTTTAAGAAACAATATAGGCCTGGTACTGCAAAAGAACCATATCTTTAAAGGCACTATAGAAGAGAACATACTCTATGGAAACCCCACAGCAACACATCAGGATGTGGTGGAAGCAGCAAAGAAAGCATACATTCACGAACAGATATTGGAACTACCGGAAGGATATCAATCACACGCAAATCTGCTTTCGGGTGGACAACAACAGCGAATTGCCATTGCACGACTATTCCTGAAAAATCCTCCAATAATATTTCTTGATGAACCCACAGCCAGCCTTGATGCAATAGCCACAGAGCAAATAAAGATGAGCCTCGATGCAATCAAAAAGAACCGTACCGTTATTATCATCTCACACAGCATTTCGCAAATAATTGATGCCGAGAATGTGGTGGTATTAGAAAAAGGCCGTGTTGTGGAGCAAGGCACTCACGAAGAGTTATACAACAACCAATCTGCTTATTACGACATCTTCAATGCTATGGCAAACAGCCTTAACATTGATAAAATCACCAAAACCATCACAGATTAGTGTATGCCTCCACATACAACTCATACGCAAAGCGTCTGATATTTAGCAGCAACATCATTGTTCTTGTGGGATGCTCACCCGCAGTTTTTTTAGAGTCTCTCATCTGAATTGGCGCCAGCTCATCCTGACTATTATCTTTCAGCAATAATCTTCTAGCTTCACACAATATATTACTAATCTCGTGACACACCACCAGGTTCTCCTCATAAATCTTATTGTTTCTGTTGTGAGCACCAAAAGCCGAGATGTACGACAAAGTGGTGTGATTTAGATAAGTAAGCCTAAAAGCCTGATCTTGAAACTGTCTTGCTCGCCTAGGCTCCACCTTTATGCTTTGCCAGGCAGCAGTAAGCGCAGCATCGGCATGATGAGCCTCCTGACGCAATTGGTTATACGTTTCACTATCTACATCATCAGAATATATTGCTCTGAAATACTTCTCATTACTCTCCAAAGCATTCGAAAGCAACAACGGCAGGTTTCTATATTGCCAGTCGGGCAAGATAAACCTCACCGACAAATACGCCAAAACAGAACCAATGATTGTGTGCAGCATCCTTGGACCCATCACCTCCATACCCTGATTAAACTGAATATCAAAGAGAGTAATCACAAGAATAGTCACAAAAATCACGGCAATGCCATATTTGTGTTTTGTATAATAGAAAAACAGATAATACGAGATAAGCAGCAAAACAATGTGCCCCGCCATTGTAGGCAATAACTGCACAAGCAGCAACCCCGCCACAACACCATAGAGAGTTCCCAGCACACGTTCACCAAATCTCTGCCTGGTGCTCATAAAGCTTTGCTGCGACACCAAAAGCGAAGTAAGCAATATCCATTCACCCTTCTCAAGCTTAAAATAATACATCAAACCATATCCCACCAGCAAACTAATGCTAAGCCTCAATGCATATTTAAAACGAGGATTGTGAGTATCAAACAAACCCTTAACCCTTTGCACCACCGTAAGAGGCTCATAATCGGAAGGAACCATATCCGTCACCACAGGATTTCCAATATCAGACAATGTTCGCTCCATCTCTGTGAGATTGTCAAACAAAAGCGAAAGAGCCGCATACTGACTATCATTTTTGTGAAGCAACATCATTTCCGACAAGGCCGACACCGTCCACTGCAACGAAATAGGATGTTTATATGACCTATTCATTATCAGACACTCCGAAAACTGCATCACAGCCTCAGAGATCTCCTGCAGCAACTGTCCCAAACCTTCAACCAGTTTTATATTGTCCGTCTTAGAGCTAAGCAAATCATAGCTTTCGTGGCTCGATGCTGCCCGCTCATGCAAATGTTGCAAAGTGAGCCACTTGGTGTAATACCTGCCCAAATTCTCGTCCTTCTTTCCAATTTCACTCGCATAACTACGCAACACACGATGCGTACGCTTTATAGCCTGCACAAGCTGAATGTTTTTCTGAGCCAGCTGGTTCCTCGTCAAACCCTGAGTTGCCTCGTCACTTGGAAACAATTTTGACTTTATATATATATATTGTGCCAAATGCTTATATCCCGTTGACAGCTCCTCCTGAAGCGGTCTCCACGGTTTTCTCATAAGCAACATAAGCGAAATCAATCCATAAAACAATGCACCCGCAGCCAATCCCGTTGGCTGAACGTACCATGGATTCTTCATTCCCAAACCAAGCATAGCATATATAGATACAAGCAACGTACCGAAGGTTATCCCCCTATATCTCTCGTTGATGCCGCCTATCATAATAAAGAAGAAAGAAGATAAAAACAATCCCACAGCAAAAGGTATTGGATATGGATTCAATAGCTCCACAGCAGTGCTCGACACCAGAAATCCAAGAATAGTAAGCGCAAGCGATTTCACCCTACCCTTTGGATGATCGTCCGTCTCAGCAATAGCACCCCCCAATATCCCCAACACCAAAGTTCCACCAAAAGTAGAATTCCTCGTCAGGATACATGGCACTAGCAATATCATCACCGACACGGTCACCTTAAGGCCCATCAATCTGTTTGGATGTTGCCAGAAGTATCTTTCCCAAAAGTCCGAAAGCAGGATCTTATTATTTTTAATGTAATTTCTCATTATTATTATCTATAAAACAATCTGCATCAAATGTAGGCACAATTGTGAATATATCAAAACTTATCCGAACTATTAGAGACTATCCGTGTGCAATTAGATTAATTGAAACACAAAGATATTAGTTCCTTTAGACGAAAGAGGGAAAAGAGTCAGAAATATACTCTAAAATCATATATATTATTGTGTGGGGTTTTTCTCTTTTCAAAAACTATTTTTTGAATATGCAAGTTTTTAAAGCATATTGCTCATGACTTTAACATAAAAAACAGCAAAAAGGATGACACATAGCAATTTTATCCACTAAAAATTGCCCAAGAAGAAAAAATATACATATCTTTGTGCAAGTATTGTATGGATTTTAATTTCTAAACACATAAGTGGGGAATTAATTATAATGGAAAAGTAATATTATTCAATAAATTCAAATTTAAAACTACTTTTTAATAACTAAATTTTTTATTGTAGGAGAGATTTTCAGGGCTCATTTTCTTTGAGACATGTAAGCCTACAAATAGCATTCAAATTAGACACTGTTTAAAAATAAACATAAAAAAAATGTTGAAAACGCGGCACCCATTGCTCTATGAGTTTTGGTCGTCGTTACCGACCTCTTCTCAGTGTAGAGCGATTATAAGTTTTCACTTACAATACCCGTTTCCAACACTTACGTTGCTTTAGATCAATATTGAGTTTGTAACTCAATTATTGATTGACAAGTACATCTAGTTTTAACTATGTCATCAATTAAAACTACCCATTCATAGCAGATGCATTGTCATCTGCTATTTTTGTTTCATCAGACGCCTCTGATGCCACAACACTTAACACCGCTTCCACCTCGTTCTGCTTATCGTCCTCACCCGCTGTCGCATCCTTAAGATTTTGACTTGCCGTGCGTCTGCTTTGCAGAATTGCGTTATAGCCGCCTATTGTGTCTTTGACCTTTACACTTAAATCCAGATACTTGTCCTGATTCTTTCCGGATACTTTTGTGTAGTTTAAAAGAGTGCTAAGCAAAACTTTCAGATCCTCGTAGGTCTCTTTTCGCTTAATTTGCAACTCCTTTTTCATTTCAGTCAATTCGCTAGAGCGATTTTTACGCATAACATCAATTGCACCCGTTAGTTCGAATATTTTCTCAAACATCTCTGTGCAACCCAATGCATCCAAGGCTTCTTCCACTCCCTTCAATTTTCCTCCGTTCATAGAATCTCGCAAACTAAGAGCAGTACTTTTTTGAGTTTTGCTGTTTGCTCGATAAAGATCCTTGAAGTG